>NZ_JADEUF010000036.1 GCF_015163655.1 Xenorhabdus griffiniae
TAGCCTTTTGTTCCTTTATTGCTCTTTGTTTCGCAACTTAAGGTTATAAAGGCAGGGCTATGTCATTTCAATTCACTATGTCATCTCATCTAGAAAGTCGAGCATCGCGTTTAATTTGCTCTTTAAGGTTACGTTCTGATTGGATGGTTCGCTCCAGAAAGTTCTTAACGCGAATACTTTTCTGCGCCAGTTGGTTATTATCACGTGTCGCGGCAATTAACCGTTTACTCAATTCACGGTTATGCTCAATTTCTGCCTGAACTAACGAATTATCTTGGATATGTAAATTTTTACCATCCTTAGTTTGTGCTTCTTTCGCGGTTTCTTCAGAAAGAATCAAACGCTTTCCACTCATCACATTTTGAATAAACTGAACATGACGTTCCAACTGCTCAATTTGGAGAATCGTATAATCCCGTTGCCGTTGTAAAAGTGTTTGTAACTGAGTATTCGCTTGTAGAGATTCTCTTTGATATTCATTTTGCTGCGTCAGGAAAAGTTGTTCTACTTGTAATAACTCTGTCCGAGTGAGACTCAATTCTGACTGCTCAGTCAAAGCATTATTGAGTTGGTTGCGGATCTGCTGCAATCTTTGCATATTACGGAATAGCACATTTTGCACGCGTTCTGGTTGAGTTTGCAGCCCAATCAACTGACTGTTGTAGCTGGCAAGATTTTCCTGTGCCCGCTGCAAGTTATACCATGTACTATTCAGTATCGATTCAAGTTGCTTTAAAGACTGTGTTTCCAGAGTCTGTCTATATGCGTCCTGCTGATCGTTATTTTTCAGATCCTCTAGTTCAGTCGTAACCTGATGTGATTTTTGTGGCACATTTTGCACATTTTTCCTAAGCAGATCGAAATCCAGTTTCAGTTGATCTATTTTGTCAAAGAAAGAAAGCGCCTTTTCCAAATCAGCTATCGATACCTTTTCTTCAACTGTATGTTCCTTACGTTCCGTCAGAATTTTAAGCTGATTTTGAATATTATTACGGGTTGGTACATCGCTGCCGGTAGCCGCATTGACCGAAAAAAAGAAAGGTGACAGGAGAAAAAACAGTATCGCGAAGAAACGTATAGCAGGGAATTTGTTACACAAACTCCCCTTATTGAGAAAAACACCCAAATATTGGTTAACTGAAACCATGAACTCATCTACTCATTATTTGCCACACCATTCACCAATGCCAGTTCGCTCGTTCCCCTGGCATCAGGGCTGGTTTTGCGCAATTTAACTTCAACACCTTGTGCTGTCAAAATTTCCAGCATTTGTTTTAAATTATAGCCTTCTTTAGGCGTTTGCCCGACCAAACCAGCGCCTGTTGCTTAGAATTTTAGTTCGCTGCGGGTTCCCTTCAAGATTCGTTTTCTTCAATGTTACGCAAATGATGGCTGTATTTAAGTGTGTCAATGAAACTATCCACCAAATGGGCGGATTGTTCTTGAATATTAAAACTGTCCGGTGAGAATGACCAGTTCTCAAATATCCCCGTCATCAATGCTCTCAACATGATGGCAGAACGTCTGAAATCAAGATCATAGGGCAGTTCTCCAGATTGAATACAAGCAAGTAACATTTTTTCAATCTTCTTGTAATCAGAAATACATATCTCCCTAATATCTTCTACTAGTGGAGATATTTCTCCAACAAATTCACATTTATGGAAAAAAATTTCCATTAATTGACGAATCTGAGAATCATCCCTCATCATTCTTAACACAGAAATTAATAAATATCTCAATGCAATAAGTGGATTATCAGGATATTTTGATTGATACTTTTTCTCTAGTTCGTCTATTTTATGCTCTGGCATTCTACAAACAACAGAAAGTAGATCTGTTTTATTTTTAAAGTGCCAGTAAATTGCTCCGCGCGTTACACCAGCGGCAGTTGCGATATCGGATAGCGAGGTAGCAGAAACTCCACGCTCAGAAAAGGTCTTTATCGCAGCATCTATGATTTGCTGACGAGTTTGATTTGCTTGCTGTTTAGTTTTTCGTGCCATTTTAGTGCCATAAACTTTGTTTTTGACGAAGGCTGATTTACATACATTCATGTATGTTTGTACTATAGCACCCATTAACCAACGAAGTAATGATTTCACTTGTTAGATTAGCGAATCAACATTGAAAAATTGAGGTTTACTTATGCGAAAGAACAGGGGAGTTTTGCCTCTGGCCACATTACTGGTAATTTCAGGCAGTTTCATTCTTTCAGGATGTGATGACAATAAAAATACACAGCAAGGAGCTGCTGGCCAGCATGTTCCTGAAGTGGGTATCGTAACGCTGAAGGCAGAACCTCTAACGGTCATCACAGAATTACCCGGCCGTACATCGGCTTATCGTGTTGCCGAGGTTCGTCCCCAAGTCGGCGGCATCATACTAAAACGTAATTATAAAGAAGGAAGTGATGTGGTTGCTGGTGAGTCGTTATACCAAATAGATCCCGCAACTTATCGAGCAGAATACAGTAAAGCCAAAGCAAGCTTAGCCAGAGCGCAAGCCAATGAGAATGTTTCCCGCTTAACCGTTGAACGTTATCAATCCTTGCTAGGCACACAATACGTGAGTAAGCAGGAATTTGATAAAGCAAATTCAGAATACGCTCAAGCAAAAGCAGATGTTCAGTCCTCTCAGGCTGCGTTGGAAAATGCCAGAATCAACTTGGCATATACCAAAGTAACCTCCCCTATTTCTGGGCGTGCGGGTAAGTCCACCGTCACAGAAGGAGCACTGGTTTCTGCCGGTCAGCCAACAGCTCTGACACTTGTTCAGCAGTTAGATCCTATTTATGTTGATATCACGCAATCAAGTGATGACTATCTGCGATTCAAAAATGAAATTGCAAAAGGAACCGTTCAAAAAGAGAGCAAGAAAACCAAAATCCGCCTAATCACTGACACCGGACAAGAATACAGTCAAGAAGGTTACCTTGAGTTTTCTGACGTAACGGTTGACGAAACAACAAGCTCCATCACTATGCGTGCCGTGTTCCCAAACCCGAATGAAGAATTACTGCCAGGTATGTTTGTGCGCACCAAGCTAGAAGAAGGTGTGCGCAAAAATGCGATCTTGGTTCCTCAGCAAGCTGTTACCAGAACACCTCGTGGTCAAGCAACCGCACTAATTGTAGATAAAGACAGCAAAGTAGAATTGCGCAATATCAACGCTACTCAGGCAATTGGTAATAAGTGGTTGGTGACAGAAGGTCTGAAAGCTGGAGATAGAGTAATCGTCACAGGATTGCAGAAAATAGCGCCGGGAATAACAGTCAAGCCAACGGAAACAGATTTGAATGCTAATCCTACGGCTAATCAAGCTGAGTCTGCAAAAAAGCCTCAATAAGGAGTCGGTGATTCATGCCTAAGTTTTTTATCGAACGGCCAATCTTTGCATGGGTAATTGCGATTATCACTATGCTATCTGGCTTGCTGGCAATCATGAAATTACCCGTGGAGCAATATCCCGCTATTGCACCACCTGTGATTTCCATTTCAGCAGCTTATCCAGGAGCGGATGCGACAACAGTGCAAAACACGGTAACACAGGTTATCGAACAAAACATGAACGGCATCGATAATCTCGTGTACATGTCTTCCAGCAGCGATTCTGCAGGACACATGAATATCATGCTGACCTTTGAAGCAGGCACCGATCCAGATATTGCACAAGTTCAGGTGCAAAATAAACTGCAATTGGCAATGCCGCTATTGCCTCAAGAAGTTCAGCAACAAGGTGTTCGTGTTGATAAAACCACCAGTTCATTTTTGATGGTAGCAGGTTTCATCTCTCAAGATGGTTCCATGACCCAAGATGATATCGCTGATTATATCGGGGGCAGCGTCAAAGATAACTTGAGCCGTGTTACGGGTGTGGGTGAAACAATGCTCTTCGGTACGCAGTACGCCATGCGTATCTGGCTTAACCCTGACAAATTGCTCAACTATAAAATCACTACTCAGGATGTTATCAGTGCAATTAAGGCGCAGAATAATCAGGTCGCAGCGGGGCAATTAGGAGGAACACCGCCAGTTCCAGGCCAGCGTTTAAATGCTTCGATCATCGCGCAAACTCGCCTGAATTCGGCAGAAGAATTTGGCAAAATTTTGCTGCGCATGAATCCCGATGGATCACAAATTCGCTTGCATGATGTCGCTACCATCCAATTAGGTGCGGAAAATTACAGTAGCATTGGTCGCTTCAATGGCAAACCGGCAGCAGGAATTGGTATCAAACTGGCAACTGATGCCAACGCCTTAAATACTTCCAAAGCCGTTAAAGAAGCACTGGCTGAGATGAAACCTTTCTTCCCGCATGGGTTAACTGTTGTCTATCCCTATGACACCACACCATTCGTTAAAATATCTATTTTCGAAGTGGTGAAAACATTGACAGAAGCTATTCTGTTAGTGTTTATCGTCATGTATTTGTTCCTGCAAAACTTCCGAGCTACCTTTATCCCAACGATTGCGGTTCCGGTTGTACTGCTTGGTACATTTGCCATTCTTGCTGCGTTTGGTTATTCCATCAATACATTGACCATGTTCGCGATGGTACTTGCCATAGGTCTGCTCGTGGATGATGCCATTGTTGTAGTGGAAAACGTCGAACGAATTATGCAGGAAGAGGGGCTATCACCGAAAGAAGCCACCAAAAAATCAATGGGGCAGATCCAAGGCGCTCTGGTCGGTATCGCACTGGTGCTTTCCGCTGTATTTGTACCAATGGCATTCTTCGGCGGCTCAACAGGCGCGATTTATCGCCAATTCTCAATCACGATCGTTTCAGCAATGATATTGTCGGTGCTGGTGGCATTAATCCTGACTCCAGCATTGTGTGCAACGATGCTCAAGCCTGTTGCCAAAGGCGGCCATGGAACTCACACCGGATTCTTTGGTTGGTTTAACAATCTGTTTGAAAAGAGCACGCATCATTATACTGATAGTATCGGCCGGATGTTACGTGGTACAGGGCGTTACTTGGTGATTTATGTCATGTTGATCGGTGGTATGGCCTGGATATTTAAGAATCTGCCATCCTCTTTCTTGCCAGAAGAAGACCAGGGGGTTTTACTGGCAATGGTCCAATTACCACCTGGCTCAACTCAGGAACAGACACAAAAAGTATTGAATGAGATCAATGACTATTTCTATACCAAAGAAAAAGATGTTGTTAAATCTGTATTTACAGTTAACGGCTTTGGTTTTAGTGGTCAAGGGCAAAATACTGGTCTGGCATTTATCAGCTTAAAAGATTGGGAACTACGCAAGGATTCGAAAGATAAGGTTCCGGCCATTGTTGCTCGAGCGAATGCGAATTTTGCTCAAATCAAGGAAGCTCTCGTCTTTGCGTTCAATATTCCTTCAATTGTGGAACTTGGCTCTGCCAGCGGATTTGACTTCCAATTGATTGATAAAGGGAATCTGGGGCATACAGCACTGACAGAAGCGCGTAATCAATTGCTTGGTATGGTTGCACAACACCCAGAAATGCTGACGAGTGTTCGCCCCAATGGGCAAAATGACACACAACAATATCGCGTTTATATCGATAAGGAAAAAGCAGAAGCTTTGGCTGTATCCACAACAAATATCAACTCAACCCTGAGCACGATGTTTGGCGGTGTTTACGTCAATGACTTTATCGACCGCGGTCGAGTCAAAAAAGTCTATATTCAAGCTGATGCCCCTTACCGCATGTTACCAAGCGATATCAGCAAGTTGTATGTTCGTAACTATCATGGGGAAATGGTGCCGTTTTCTGCATTCATAGATGCATCGAAAGAACCTTGGATTTATGGTTCACCACGTCTGGAACGCTACAACGGTCTTCCTTCTATGGAAATTGTGGGCGAAGCAGCACCTGGTCAAAGTACCGGTGACGCCATGGCTCTTATGGAGCAACTGGCATCACAATTACCGCCAGGAATTGGTTATGACTGGACCGGAATGTCTTATCAAGAACGTCTATCCGGTAATCAGGCTCCTGCTCTGTATGCGCTGTCATTGATTGTTGTATTCCTTTGTCTGGCAGCATTATATGAAAGCTGGTCTGTTCCGTTCTCAGTCATGCTAGTCGTCCCTCTGGGGGTTATCGGTGCATTACTGGCAACATCAATACGTGGACTGGACAACGACGTTTACTTTAAGGTGGGCTTATTGACGACCATCGGGTTGTCTGCGAAAAACGCCATCCTTATCGTCGAGTTCGCCAAGGATTTGATAGAAAAAGAAGGCAAGGGATTAATAGAAGCAACGCTTGAAGCAGCCAGAATGCGCTTACGCCCAATTCTGATGACTTCTTTAGCCTTCATGCTTGGTGTTATGCCTCTGGTATTGAGCAATGGTGCCGGTTCAGGTGCACAAAATGCTGTAGGAACGGGAGTATTGGGAGGAATGATCGCAGCTACATCGTTAGCAATTTATTTCGTCCCTGTATTTTTCGTTGTCATTAAGCGGCGGTTTACGAAAAAAAATGAGGAGCTTGAACACATTTCACCCCCTCACTAAGTTCAGTTATGTTAAAAAGGCCACTGATGTGGCCTTTTTAACGGGTAGAAACGCCTTCAAACAGCAAATTACAAGATGACAATATCTGCGTTAAAATTCATTCATAGTCTAATTAAAATAAATACTTATGAATAAAAAAGTCGGTTTAAAAGACACCATTTTCTGTTTTTTATAATAAATAGAAGATAAGTTGGTAACTTTCCTTGTTTTTCTCTTGATTACACCTTTAATGGTAAAAAGTGTTCCATCTCGATGGTGACATATGTAATAATGACGCTATATTGCTTTTGAAAGTCTCAATACAATCGCCTATAATGATTGCTGCTATTGCTACAGCATCTACTGTATTAGTATAATTTAATATATTTCACAGCATATGTGGATATGGCTATCCTTCATAGTAGAATGCTAGTGCTTGCCAGAAATGGGGCTTAGCCGGAATTTAGTGTTTTTGTCATAACTAAACGTAAATGAGCTATTGTTAAAAAACTAGTTAGCAGACAGGTAAAATAGAGTATTAACATTAATAAATAATAATCATGTTTTGATAGGCTCTATTCTAAAAGAATGACTATAATAATTAGCATGTATAAGCTTTAGTTCAAATAAGCTGTGAGTCGTTTACGGGGGTGATTATGGATGAATATTCACCAAGAAGATATGATATTGCTGAATTAAAATACTTATGCGAAAATTTAATTCATGAGGCTTTTTCCGTCCTGAATCGCACTGATAATCATTGGATTCACGACCTGACCTCTGAGAAAAGTTTAAAACTAAACGAATTGATTGAACACATTGCAGCTTTTGTTTGGAGCTTTAAAATTAAATACTCAGACAACCACGCGCTGAGCACCTTAATTGATGGCTATCTTGATGAAACATATAATTTGTTTGGAAGTGATAAGATAAGCTTTCTTGAGCTTACAAAATGGCAAAAAACAAACGAACACTTAACTAACGTTCTGTTACATGATTTGAACGCTTCTCTAAGTAAAATCTGATAAATATATTTCTAACTATTTTTCTATACCAAATAAGATAAGGCGATTATGACTAAAACTGACTATCTGATGCGTTTAAGAAAATGCACTTCTATTGAAACACTGGAACGCGTAATTGAAAAAAATAAATATGAGCTTTCGGAAGATGAACTTGAATTGTTCTACTCCGCAGCTGATCACCGTTTGGCTGAACTTACCATGAATAAACTCTATGATAAAATCCCATCATCTGTTTGGAAATTTGTCCGCTAAGCTGTAATGTTCAGATAGAAAGTGACTTGAGCCGGTAGCTATTATCGGCTGACAGTATAATCTTATGATGAACTTGGAATTGGTGAGGGCTCTGCCAGCTACATCCCGGCACACGCATCCCTTGCTATGGCTGCTTCTTTCCAGACCTGACCAAGTTAACAAGTTAGCATTGCGGGAGAACCAACAGAGCCCCCATTGATGTTAGCTTCAAATTTCGAAGCGGCGGCCATTATCTTCCAAACATTATGAAATAGCAAGGCAACTTCATTTGAATGCTGCTTTATTGTTCATGGCGTTGTAAAAAACATCAAAATTTTAATAAATTTACTTAACAGAATACCTTTAGCATTTTTTTCAAGCGATAACTCACAGTAGACGAACAGCAAGCAGGTGCAACGATAGATATATTTAATAACACTAATGAATCATCGCCACATAATTTCACAACTTCAACCTACGTTAAATAACAATTTCCCTACCCTTAGCATTTAAAATAAAAATAATTATATGCCAATCCAACTGCAAGTTGCAGCTTGTAAATCAATGCGATTGTTTATCTCTCCCCGTGTAGCGGGGGAGATATAAGACGCATCTTGAAAGGCGTTTGGTATATACCATTCTAACTTCAAGGTGCGTGTGATGTCTCCCCATGAAGCAGGAAGACATCAAGTTTCATATAGTGTTATAAATTGCAACTTGAAGTTTAATGTGCATACAAATAAAAAGATAAACCTACAAAACAATACATTCGCATTATTTGATAAACATTGATGAAATTAACAGTGATAATTCACATCTAAAATAAAAACTCATGGATAATTTTATTTACAACTTAATCCATTTATTTTCAAATAAATAAAAACTTACTATCCATAATCTTTCATTTATACCAATCTAACTTCAAGATGCGTGTGATTTTTCCCCACGAAGCGCGGGAGACATCAAGTTTCATATAGTGTTGTAAATTGCAACTTGAAGTTTAATGCGTATATATTTTTCAAATGCTCTAAGAGTAAAGGCACGTTATGAGTCAAGCATTACAAAACTTAATTAACTTGATACATTTAGAAAAAATAGAAGAAGGTATTTACCGAGGACAAAGTGAAGACTTAGGATTTCCTCAAGTTTTCGGTGGTCAAGTCATAGGCCAGGCGCTATATGCAGCAAAACAAACCGTTGCGGATGATAGAATGATCCACTCCTTTCATAGCTATTTTCTACGTCCAGGTGATAGCCATAAGCCCATCATTTACGATATTGAAGTATTGCGTGATGGAAAAAGTTTCAGTGCCCGCCGCGTCAGCGCAATACAAAATGGTCATCCTATCTTCTACATGACCGCGTCCTTTCAAGGACATGAAGAAAGTTTTGAACACCAAAATACTATGCCCCTGGTCCCTTCTCCCGAAGAGTTAGATTCCCAAGACGAAATTGTAAAAAAAATGGCTAGCTCACTCCCGGCAAAATTTAAAAAAGTTTTTTCCACGCCCCCCTTGGAGATGAAATTCGTTCCTCTTCAGAACCTACCTAATCATTCATCCCCAGTCCCTATGCGTTATGTTTGGTTCCGTAGCAACGGAAAAATGCCAGAAGATCCCGTCATTCATCATTGTTTGCTGGGCTATGCGTCAGATTTCAATTTCCTACCCACGGCACTACAACCCCATGGCGTAAAGTTCATGGCGGAAAATATGCAAATAGCCACGATTGATCACTCAATGTGGTATCACCGTCCTTTCAATATGGATGACTGGTTACTCTATTCAATCGAAAGCCCATCAGCATCAGGAGCGCGTGGTTTTGTCCGTGGGCATATCTATAACCGTGCGGGCGTGCTTATTGCTTCTGCGGTTCAGGAGGGCGTAATCCGTAAGTTATGATGAATTCGTATGCCGTAATCAACTTTTCTGTTATTACGGCATACCTATTTGCAAATAGAGAAAAGTGCTCAGTTATAAGCACTTTCACCATGGGAAGTAATATCAAGTCCTTCTCTTTCTGACTCAAGATTAATACGTAGCCCAACCAACTTATCAGCGATCTTAAATGAAATATAAGCCGCTATTGATGACCAAACTATACAGACCAATATACTAATTGCCTGAATACCGAGCTGTCTTAGCACTGTCATTCCTTCAGCAAATCCTGTTCCACCTAAAGCGGATGCAGTAAAAACACTGGTCAACAAACAACCAACAATGCCGCATACTCCATGTACCCCAAACACATCACAAACATCATCAATACGTAGCCATTTCTTCAGTATGACGACTCCCCATAAGCCAGCAATACCTGCAATCAATCCCATCACCAATGCACCACCGATACCAACTGTTGCAGCAGCAGGCGTAATGACCACCAAACCCGAAATACACCCGGAACATGCTCCTAAAAGCGAAGGTTTCTGACGAAATAACCACTCACAGAAAACCCATGACAACACGGCTCCCGCCGTTGCTGCCACCGTATTCACTAGGGCCAGCGCCGAAATAGCATTTACTTCACCAGCGGACCCCACATTAAAACCAAACCATCCAATATAAAGGATCGCTGTTCCAATAAAAGTCATTGGCAGGTTATGAGGTTTAAATGCTTCCCGCCCAAAGCCTGAGCGCTTCCCAAGTAAGTAAGCACCAACCAAGCCTGCTGCTGCCGCATTAATATGAACAACAGTCCCGCCAGCAAAATCCAAGGCTCCATCCTGAGCAAGCCAGCCGCCACCCCATACCATATGCGCCATAGGGATATAAGATGCTGTCAGCCATAACACACTAAAAATCAGCAATGCAGAAAAACGAATTCTTTCACATAACGCGCCTACCACCAAAGCAACAGTAATACACGCAAATGCACCTTGGAAAACAACATGAATTAACTGATAAAAATTACCAGTTAGATCAGTTATGGATATATTTTTTAACATAACCTGACTAAAGCCACCCCAAAAAGAGTTGCCCGTCTCAAAGGTCATACTGTATCCATAAATAATCCAAAGCACACAAACCAATGAAAAACTGACAATCACCTGTGACATTAGTGACAACACATTTTTGCTGCGTAGTAATCCCCCATAAAATAGGGCAATGCCAGGTATTGTCATAAAAAGTACAAGTATCGTATTGATTAGCATAAATACCGTGTCTGCTTTATTGGGATTACTTTCCGCAGCAATCGCAAACGAAGGAAAACTGGCTGCAATACACGCCATAGATAAAAATTTATTCTTCATTTTTCCTCCCTTATTTACAGTGCTGCATCATTCGTTTCACCCGTCCTGATCCGGACGGCATGTTGCAATTCAAAGAGAAAGATTTTTCCATCCCCCATTTTTCCGGTGAAAGCCGTCTGCTGAACAACATGGATAATTTCTTCAACTCGTTCATCATTGGTAGCAATATCAATCTTAACTTTAGGCAAAAAATTAACGTTGTATTCAGCCCCCCGATAAAGTTCGGAATGACCTTTTTGACGTCCAAATCCCTTTACTTCTGTTATAGTCATACCTTGTATACCTATATCAGCAAGTGCTTCCCGCACTTCCTCCAGCTTAAATGGCTTTATGATGATGGTGATAAGTTTCATATTTCCCCCGTTTTTCACTACGTTAGTACAAGGGAATATGTGCAAGGGATATGCCAAAAGTTAAAAAGGATGTTTAATCAGCTTGTTACCGAAAAACATCTTTAAAGAAGGAATAAAAAAGGGAACAGAAAATACATCTGCTCCCTATACGCAGTCTAAATATGCACGCTAAACGTGCACTGTTTCATTCAACGTCTCGCCAACTTGCTGGAGTTGGTACATTTGGTAATAGCGTCCACGCTTTTCCAATAGCTGTTGGTGCTGACCTTGCTCCACAATTGCACCACGATGCAGCACTAATATAGAATCAGCCTCAGTAATGGTTGAAAGCCGATGAGCAATCACCACCAATGTCGTCTGTTTGCGGATCATTCTCAGCGCTTTCTGTACTGATTGTTCTGTCCCAGAGTCAATATTCGCGGTTGCTTCATCCAAAATAAGGATCTGTGGCGTTTGCACTAAAACTCTAGCCATGGCTAACAGCTGTTTTTGGCCGGCTGAAAGTGTATTCCCTTGTTCTCCCAAAACGAAATTCAAACCATCGGGTAAATGACGAACAAAGTCAGCTAATTGAACTAATTCCAACACTTCCCATATTTTCTCTTCACTGATATCTCGACCTAACGTGATATTGTTGAAGAATGAAGCGGCCAAAACAACAGGATCTTGCTGCACCATTGCCACTCCATTACGCAGCACTGAGTGAGAAAGCGAAGATATGGAACGCCTGTCAAGATAGATCTCACCGTTTTGCCACGGATAGTATCCCATAATCAAATTAGCTAAAGTGCTTTTTCCGCTTCCTGTATGCCCAACCAAGGCCACAAACCCATGTGGAGGAACATGCAAGTTAATATCGCTTAAGACAATTTTGTCATCGCGATATGCAAAATTTAAGTTTTCGATATCAATTCTGCCACTTTCTAACGCCCGCAAATCATTGCCATATTGCTGTTGTGGACTATCCATCAATTCGAAAACACGTTCTCCTGAAACCACAGCTTGCTGCAATACCGATTGCTGTGAAGTTAACTCAATCAGTGGTTCATTTAATCGCCCAAGATAGTTAATAAAGGCATACAGTACACCAACGCCAATAACCTCAGTGCCTTTGACACCAAACAATAAGAGCAAACCACACAATATGGTGGCAGAAAAGAAACTCAATAATGGCCTTAATAAGATGCCATCTAACCGTAAAGCCTGCATACGAGCCTGATAATGTGCTCGATTGGTAGCCAACATTTTCTCGCCAAAACGAGCTTGCTGGCGGAACTGCTGAATCACACTCATTCCATTGATGGCTTCATTGAAACCATCATTAATGTCAGCCAGATAACCGCGAACCCGCCTAATTATCGGGGTACTCAGGCGCTGGTAGATCATCATGACAAGAAAAACTGCCGGAAATATTACGATCGCAACACATGCCATACGCCAATTTAAAACAAACATAGCTATCAGCATGGCGCCAATTAGTGCAGCACAGCGAAATACCATTGGAATCACATTAACAAACAGATCCTTAATGACTTCAGTATCATTTGTTACGCGGGAGATCAGTTGTCCAACGGGTTGATTATCAAAAGCGCTTAATGGTTGACGTAATGCTGAATCCATCACATCAGTACGAAGCTTCTGCACCACACCCACAGATGCCTGATTAAAAAGTAATGTTTGGTAGTAGTGTAAAGCAGCAGCAATAAACTGCAAAATCAAGAAGATGGCAGCAAGCCCACCGACAATATCGAGCGGTAAATTTCCCGTTGCCACCATATTGTCGATAAAATAGCTTACAAGCAGGGGGCCACTTACCTCTGCCAATGCAGCAATCCACAACATCAATACAGCAATGAACATCGGTTTGCGGTAGTTTTTGCCGTAAGAAAGCAAGCGCTTTAATGACGGCCATAGCTTACCTATATGAGTTTTAGTCATTTTCTCCACCCAATGCAGCTTCTAGTTGTTGGTAATGATACATATCGGAATACCAACCTGATTGGGTGATAAGCTGTTTATGCTGGCCGTGTTGTATAACTGAGCCATGTTGCATAACCAAAATATTATCGGCTTCCGTTAATGCCGACAGCCGATGCGCACTGATAATAACAGTGCGCTGTTGCCGCCATTGGCTAAGATTTTTCATAATCTGGTGTTCCGTATGACCATCAACGGCTGATAGGGCATCATCAAGGATTAAAATCTCCGTCTCTAGCAACAAAGCCCTGGCAATGGATATACGCTGTTTTTGCCCCCCGGAAAGCATCACACCGCGTTCTCCAACTTCCGTTTGATAACCTTGGGGCAATCGCAAAATATCATCATGTACACTTGCTAAACGAGCGACTTCTTCTATTTGCTCTTGAGTTGCATCGGGTCGCCCCAACGCAATATTACCGGCAACCGTATCCGAAAACAGGAAAGGAGTTTGGCTGACAATAGCCAATCGTGAACGCCACTCTTCCATTCGAAGCGCAGAGATATTTGTTGACTGGAAAAGAATAGCTCCATCGGTTACATCAAACTGCCGTTGCAACAAAGCCAATAAAGTGCTCTTCCCTGCCCCTGTTGATCCACAAAGTCCCAATAACTGACCAGGCTCTAGTTGGAAATGAATATTTTCCAAAACAGGTTTATCACTTTGGGGATAGATAAATACGTTGATATTTGCCTGCAAACGTCCCCGCTCTGAAGACAAAGACAACACACCATCTTCGGTTACCAGTGGTTCCTGCAACAAACTGCGGATACGTGTATAAGCAGCACTTCCTCTCTCAACAATGTTGAACATCCATGCCAATGCCAACATAGGCCAGATCATCAATCCCAGATACATGACAAAACTGGTCAGTTCACCAAGTGTCATAGAACCATTCACTACCATCCAACTCCCTCCGCCGACCGCTAAGAGGTTTGAAACAGTAATAGCAATGAAAATAGTAGGGTCAAAACGCGCATCTACACGCGCAACATGCATATTCTTACGCCCAGCTTCAATAGCAACTTCTTCGAACTGATTAGATTGCAGTTTTTCCAATCCAAACGCTTTTATCATGCGGATACTCGTCAAACTTTCCTGCGCATGGTTATTCAGTACAGAGAATGCGCCTTGCGCAGATTTAAAACGATGATGAAGCTGATCACCATAATGCTTAATCGCCAAGGCCATAATGGGCATCGGCGCGAGGGATAACAAAGTTAATTGCCAACTTATTTCCACGCTCATGACAATTAGGACAGAACATCCCATGACTAAAGCATCAACCAAAGTAAGGACTCCCTCACCTGCGGCAAAAACAACTCTGTCAACATCATTTGTTGCGCGCGCCATGAGATCGCCTGTTCTATGACGCAAATAAAATTCAGGGTTCTGACTACTCAGACGCTTGTAGAAGTCACCACGCAGCTTAATAGCTAGCCGATAGGAAGCACCGAATAACCATACACGCCAAACATATCGCAGGCCATAGATAACCAAGGCAATGAACAGCATGAACCCCAACAACATGAAGAGCTGACGGAAGGTCATTGTCTTTGTGCTAATGCCATCAACGATAATCCCAACTAAGTGGGGAGGAATGAGTTGCAGCACCGCAATCAAAACGAGAAAAATGACAGCCCCCAGATAACTCCGCCATTCACGAATAAAATACCAGCTTAATTGTGAAAATAATCTCACACACCTATTCCCAAGGTAAAAAATGAAAGAGTTAGCACCTACCGACCAAAGGGATCTTTATGATGTTACTGAATCAGGTATTGGCAGCGCCGTTGTATATTTGATCTTTTCCATGGCAAAGTTAGAAGTCACATCAATCAAACCAGAAACCCCATTTACCATACGTTTGTAGAAATGATCATAACTCTTCATATCAACAACTTCTATATGCATCAGGTAATCATATTCACCCGCCATGCGATAAAATGTTAAGACTTCTGGCATCTCTTTTATAAAGCTGACAAACTGTTCATACCATTCACTGCTATGTTGCTGGGTTTTAATCATCACGATCACTGTCAAACCCAGACCGAGTTTCTCCCCATTTAACAAGGCAACCCTGCCAACAATATAACCTTCATCTTCAAGTCGTTTAAGGCGCTTCCAGCAAGGTGTCGATGTCAAATTAACGGCTTCAGCCAGGGCGTTCAAGGATAGACTACAATCCTGTTGGAGCAGTTCCAGTAGCTTACGGTCTATTTTATCTAACATATCTAAATCCTATAGAAATATTTCCCCAATATAACGGATAATTACAGAAAAATAACAACCTATTTCTCCGCATGTAAGAGTAATCTATATACCACTACGGTATTATTATTTAGGGTCAATTTATGTCGTCTTTATGGGCTAAAAATGCCATAAAAGCTATCCAGGCTGATTATCAACGCAGTGCTGATACACATCTCATTCGTCTTAACCTCCCAATGTTTCCAGGTATCCATCTTTATCTCAAAGATGAGAGCACTCACCCCACTGGTAGCCTCAAACATCGACTTGCACGTTCCCTATTCCTGTATGCACTCACGAATGGTTGGATCCAGGAAGGAACACCTATTATTGAAGCTTCATCTGGAAGTACCGCTGTTTCGGAAGCTTATTTTGCCCGCTTACTTGGTTTACCATTTATTGCGGTTATGCCTTTCTGTACTGCTAAACGCAAAATTCAAGAGATTGAGTTCTATGGTGGTAAATGCCATTTTGTAGAGCATTCCGCCTTGATTTATCAAGAATCAGAGCGCCTGGCAAAAGAGCTTAGTGGCCATTACATGGATCAGTTTACCTATGCCGAGCGAGCAACTGACTGGCGGGGAAACAATAATATTGCAGAAAGTATTTTCCGCCAGATGCAACTAGAACCTTTTCCTGAACCAACTTACATCGTTATGAGTGCAGGAACGGGTGGTACATCTGCGACACTTGGTCGTTATATCCGCTACCAAGGATATGACACTAAACTCATTGTTGTCGATCCAGAGAACTCCGTCTTCTACGATTGCTACCACCAGAACCGCCATGATATTTGCGGAGGCACGGGCAGCAAAATAGAAGGAATTGGCCGCCCACGCGCAGAACCTTCTTTTATTCCTACGGTTATCGATGACATGATCCAAGTTCCCGATCTTGCCACAATAGCCACCATTTATTGGCTTGAAAAACTCATTGGCAGAAAAACGGGAGCATCAACAGGAACTAACGTCTGGGGAGCTTTACAACTCGCCAGGCAAATGCACGATAACAACCAACAAGGTGCAATTGTGACATTACTCTGTGATAGTGGGGAGCGCTACCTTGATACTTATTACAACCCGGAGTGGGTTCGCAATAATATCGGTGATATCACACAGTATCTAACACAACTACCCAAGTTAAATGGTTATGAGTAACATACCTCCTTCAATTTATTGAGGTAGATATCATGAAACGAGCCGTTGTTGTATTCAGTGGTGGACAGGACTCCACCACTTGTTTAATTCAGGCACTCCACCAATATGACGAAGTTCACTGTGTCACCTTTGATTATGGACAGCGTCATCGTGCTGAAATTGATGTAGCTTGTCTTATAAGCAAAGAATTGGGCGCTGCTGCTCACAAAGTGCTTGATGTGACTTTATTAAACGAGCTCGCAATCAGTAGCCTGACAAGAGACAATATTCCCGTACCCGATTTCTGTGAAAGTGAAAAAAGTGGCCTCCCAAATACTTTTGTGCCTGGCCGTAACATATTGTTTTTAACTCTGGCGGCAATTTATGCTTATCAGGTTAAAGCTGAAGCCGTTATTACTGGCGTTTGTGAAACAGATTTTTCGGGCTATCCAGATTGCCGTGATGAATTTGTCAAAGCACTCAATAAAGCCGTCAGCCTTGGAATCGCTCGCGATATTCGTTTCGAAACGCCGCTAATGTGGTTAAACAAGGCGGAAACTTGGGCATTGGCAGATTATTATCAAAAATTAGATTTTGTTCGCAATAGAACCCTTACGTGCTACAACGGTATCCAAGGTGACGGATGCGGTGAATGCGCTGCCTGCCACCTCAGAGCTAAAGGATTAAATTATTATTTAAGCAATACCCAAGCCACGATGTTAGATATGAAATCCAAAACACATCTCAGTTAATCAAAACATTTTGTCTCATTAATATTATCCATGAGAGGTTCCACGAGCCTCTCATTCCACATTTTTGTCTTATCGTTATTGGGCATCATTTTTATAAGCTTCCATTCTTTCTCGTAATTCGCCTTCTAAAACTAACGCTTTTTGTGTTTTCAAATCAATACAAGCAAATGTAGTTAAAGCATCTGCAATGATTTGATTATCACTCCTGCGTATAATTTCCTGAAAAAATGTACCGCTTTTATTACGTAACTCTCGCATCGAAGATTTCACTTCCAGCTCATCTGTAATCACGGCTGGATGGCGATAATTAATGTTGATATTCACCACAACAAAACCAATATTCTTACGATTTAACCATCCCAATGTGTCATCTTCAGTAAGTAAATCCCAGCGAGCGGCTTCCATAAATTCCAAATAACGCGCATTATTCACATGCTGGAAAAGATCAATATGGTAACCCCTGACTTTGATAATTGTGCTCATTACTATTTTTTCCTTACACTCATCCGACCAGATAGAATATAACAATAGCAAAACAATTTAATTACAATAGTGTTTAATCAATTATTCTTGATCGATATCACAGCCCTCTTGATTAAATGACTGGCAATACACAAGAGGGCATAACACTTAGTAAGTCAATTTATCCCGATTTTTCTCTATAAAAATTGGACCAATACCTTGTACTTCCTGTAATTGTTCTATTGCTGTAAAAGGGCCATATTTTTCACGATACTCAATAATCGCCTGTGCTTTTTTAGCGCCAATTCCATTAAGTTCTTTCGCTAACTCTTCAGCATTTGCAGCATTAATATTAACCCCTTCCTTTCCCTGTTTTTGCTGGCCTGCAACTTGTTCTCCCCCCTCTTTCACCTTACTCTCTTCAACAGTGGTTTTAACAGGTTGTTTCACTGTCTTATCAGTAGACTCATTAACGGTAGCGGCATGAGTTAATGGTATGCTGATACACAATGCCATCATGAGTGAATGAAATAATATCCTTAAATTTTTCATGTAAATCTCTCCATGTTTTGTTGGTGAAAGAAAGATTGCCACAACGATATTTTCGGGCAACGGGCAAAGTTTAGATATGCGAAAGGCCACGAAAGTGGCCTTTTTCAATTACTATTTTGCAAAAACAGATGCGAGTAACTTCGCAATTTTATTCAAGTTGACCGAATTTAATATCCGCATCATCACGTAAATTCATTATTAGTGACTCCAGCATGATATTACCGGTCTGATACTGGTAACCCGCCATATATTGTTTGAGCAGATCCTCGGTAACAGATCCAGGAACAACTTTGTCCAATTGGATCAGCACAGCGTTACCAAGTTCATCTTGAGCTAATCCATATACCGGCTTACCCTCTTTAGGATGAGGTAAAGTGAATGCCACATCAGCAGCCTGATTAGTTTGTGGCAGATGTTTTATCACAGTAGGTTGCTCGAACTGAATTCCCGCGGCTTTCAATGCTTGCTCACCTTTGCCTGCTTTCAGGGCAGTCAGTAGTTTTTCACTTTCAATCTGAAGTTGTTTTTCTGCTTTCTGGCGTTTCACCAATTCAGTCACTTCAGGTTTAGCCTGTTCAAACGACTGGACTGTCTCAGGCTTAACATTGTCAACACGCAGAATAAAAGCTCTATCGCCTTCAACTGAAATGACATCAGAGTTAATTCCTGTCGCACCTTTATCATCAATCAAATTGCCAGAGAAAATAGCTTGAACAACTTGGTTGAAATTAATATCAGAGGGAACGTGATCGCGATCAAACCAGTCGGTAGTCACAGCTTGATAACCTGCCGCTTTTTCTGCTGCTGCCAAAGACTCATTATCATTAGCTGCAGCATCACTCACTTTCCGCTGTAATGCATAGAAAGCATCAACCGCTTTTTCCTGCTTAACAATTTTTTCTATTTCCGAACGCACATCCGCCAGCGGTTTGACTTCTTGAGGCTTAATATCATCTAAACGGAAAATGGCATATCCATTAGACAATTTAACCACATTGGAAAGTTGTCCTTTCTGGATCAAATTCGCTGATTTAAGCTCAATCGGTAGAGAGTTTTCTTCCATCCACCCCAAATCTCCCCCTTTTTGTGCAGAAAATTTGTCCGTCGATTTTTCTGATGCCAATTGACTAAAATCAGCCCCTTTTTTTAACTCATCCAAAACCGATTTAGCGACAGACTCTGAATCCAGTTGAATAAAACTATACTTCTTCTGCTCAGGTTTAGTGTATTTCACCAAGTTGCTTTTATAATATTTTTCAATATCAGCATCAGATACAGTGACATCTTTCAGTTCATTGGTAGCATCCATTTTGATATAACTGACTTTCACTTTTTCTGGCACAGTGAAATGCTGACTATTTGCGTCATAGTATTTTTTCAGCTCTTCATCAGTAACTGTTTGTTTCTCTTCAATTGACTTCAATTCAAGAGTCGCAAAACGCACGGTCCTTTCTTGCAGAAGTAAGGCTACTTCCTGTTTTATTTCTGGCGGTAACGCAATTTCCGCCCCGATAACAGCTTGCTTCAATTGACGATTAATCAGTTCCTGACGAACCTGTTCCGCAAAATTTTCAGGGCTGATGTTTGAATGAGCAAGCCAGTTTAAATACTCCTGATATTTGTTGTTATCAAATTGGCCATCAGTCTGGAGAAACGGTAGGTTACGTATTTCCTGTGCAACTTGATTATCGCTTGCTGATAAACCCAGCTTACGGGCATATTGTTCAATCAAAGTGGCATTGATAAGTCTCTCCAATGATTGGCGCCGAAGCTGCTGTAGCATCTGTTCATCGCTTAACAAAGTTGAGAATTCATCTCCCAGCTTCTCCTGCTGAGCATTTTTTTCTTGCAAAAATGCCTGCTCTAGCTGAGCACGACTAATGGTTTGGCCATTCACTTTGGCAGCATAATTACCACTTTCGCTTGACAGGTAACCGGTTACCCCTGTCACCAGGAAAGTCAGGATAATTAGCGCCAATACAATTTTGAGCACAGGACCGTTCGCCGCCGTGCGTAGGTTGTCCATCATAAAGACGTAAAACTCCGCTTTAGTGAAAAAGAAACTGTCATATTACGACAATTCAAACGCTAAGAGAAAAAAAGCGCACCAATCAATTGATGCGCTTATATTCTAGCCTATCAACAAGCCCCAGTCAGTTGAAGTTTATTGCAATCACAAAAACCAGGGCCTGCTGTCTGCTTATTAGCCATTAACAGCGTCTTTTAACCCCTTCCCAGCTCGGAAAGCAGGTACTTTTGCTGCTGCGATCTTGATTTCCTTGCCTGTCTGAGGGTTGCGTCCTGTACGCGCAGCACGCTCACGTACAGTAAACGTACCAAACCCCACTAAAACGACATCATCACCTTTTTTCAATGCACCAGATACGGAAGAAATGAATGCATCTACTACACGTCCGGCTGCTGCCTTAGAGAGGTTGGCATCAGCAGCAATTTTGTCGATCAGTTGTGACTTATTCACGCTTATCATCCCCATTTTAGTATTACTTTTGTAACGGAAACCGATTTACAACAGATAACACGACAGTTATGCCGTCATATCAATCCTTTTCCAGTATTAGCAAGAAATCATGGAACAGCAAAATTTTTAATCAGATAATTAGACTAATCTAACTTAATGACACAAAAAAAGGCTGGCAAGCCTGAATGTACTCACCAACCTGAATTTTATACACAGTTTTTGAGTTAGCTCACTATTTTAGTGATACTACTTCTGCGCCAAATACGGGTTCCTGCAAAGCGATAGATAAAACATCTTCTATACGTTTAACGGGATGGATCTCCAGATCTTGGATCACATTCTGTGGGATCTCTTCTAGATCTCGCTTATTGTCATCTGGGATCAGAACCGTTTTAATTCCCCCACGATGTGCTGCCAACAGTTTCTCTTTCAAACCACCGATTGGCAGAACTAAACCACGCAGAGTAATTTCCCCTGTCATGGCTACGTCAGCACGAACTGGATTACCCGTCAGGCAAGAAACCAACGCTGTGCACATTGCAATCCCCGCACTTGGGCCATCTTTTGGCGTTGCTCCTTCCGGTACATGAACATGAATATCACGTTTTTCATGGAAATCAGAGCTAATACCCAATTTATCAGCACGAGCACGAACAACGGTCAATGCCGCTTGGATGGATTCCTGCATCACTTCACCCAATGAACCGGTATAAGTCAATTTACCTTTACCTGGTACACTGGCTGTTTCAATCGTCAGCAAATCACCACCCACTTCTGTCCATGCCAGACCAGTTACCTGACCAACTCGATTTTCTGTATCAGCACGACCATAATCCACTTTCTGCACACCCAGATAATCTTTCAAGTTATCCGCATTAATTTCGATGTGCTTAAGTTTCTTATCCATCAGTAATGCTTTCACTGCTTTACGACACAATTTAGAGATTTCACGTTCCAAACTACGAACGCCAGCCTCACGAGTGTAATAACGGATAATGCCAATAATTGCACCATCATCGATAGTCAATTCGTCTTTCTTCAGCGCATTACGCTCGATCTGTTTTGGCAGCAGATGACGTTTGGCAATATTCAATTTTTCATCTTCGGTATAGCCCGATAGACGAATAACCTCCATCCGATCCAGCAATGGAGCAGGAATATTCATGGAATTAGATGTTGCCACGAACATCACATCGGAGAGATCGTAGTCAACTTCAAGGTAATGATCGTTAAATGCTACGTTTTGTTCAGGATCAAGCACTTCTAACAATGCTGAAGCCGGATCACCACGCATGTCAGATGACATTTTGTCGATTTCATCCAGCAAGAACAGTGGATTTTTAACCCCTACCTTGGACATTTTCTGAATTAATTTGCCCGGCATTGAGCCAATATAGGTACGACGATGTCCACGGATCTCCGCTTCATCACGTACTCCACCCAACGCCATACGCACATATTTACGCCCAGTTGCACGTGCGATAGAACGGCCCAATGAGGTTTTGCCCACACCAGGAGGTCCTACCAAACAAAGTATTGGCCCCTTAAGCTTGCTAACGCGGCTCTGTACCGCAAGATATTCAAGAATTCGCTCTTTGACACGCTCCAAACCATAATGGTCTATATCCAGCACTTCCTGAGCTTTTATTAAATCTTTCTTTACCTTGCTACGGGAAACCCAAGGAACTTGCACCATCCAGTCAATGTAACTACGAACAACCGTTGCTTCAGCCGACATCGGAGACATCATTTTTAATTTCTGCAATTCAGCTTCGGCTTTCTCGCGAGCCTCTTTCGGCATTTTCGCGTCTTCGATCTTACGTTTCAGCGTTTCATATTCATCAGGTGCATCATCCATCTCACCCAATTCTTTCTGAATCGCTTTCATTTGCTCATTCAGGTAGTACTCGCGCTGGCTTTTTTCCATCTGTTTTTTAACGCGATTACGGATACGTTTTTCTACCTGTAACAGATCGATTTCTGATTCCATCATTGCTATCAGATATTCAATGCGTTCAACAACATTAGACATTTCTAAAACTGTCTGCTTATCGTTGATTTTCAAAGGCATATGTGCAGCGATGGTATCGGCTAATTTTGCTGCATCTTCAATACTGTGCAACGAGGTCAATACTTCTGGCGGGATCTTTTTATTCAGTTTGACGTAACCTTCAAACTGGTTAATAACCGTTCTTACCAGAACTTCTTGCTCACGTTCATCAACGTCAGGGGATTCAGCGTATTCAACTTGTGCATAGAAATACTCACCATTATCCGTCAACGTGGTAATGCGAGCACGCTGCAAGCCTTCAACCAGAACTTTTACTGTGCCATCTGGCAATTTTAACATCTGTAAAATAGAAGCCACTGTACCTACGGAAAAAAGATCATTCACTCCCGGCTCATCAGTAGATGCTTCTTTTTGCGCGACCAACATGACTTGTTTGTCATGTTCCATTGCTGCTTCCAGGCAATGAATCGACTTCTCACGCCCAACAAACAGAGGGATCACCATATGTGGATAAACCACTACATCGCGCAAAGGCAATACAGGGATTTCTATGCGTTCAGAACGCTCAGGATTCATAGAGCTCTCTCTTCGTTTAGCTTTCGCCAGTTTTAGGAATCTCGTGAAACACGGTTTTCACGAGTTTCACTTCAAAGAATATAAAATATATGGGGACAGGAATCTGACATTCAATAGCCTATACCGGCAAAAAACAAATGAGGGAGAATCCCTCATTTGTTTTTTCAATGCGTATTGATAATCGGTGCTTCCTATACCCCATTTCTTCACTCACCAGAAACTTGAGCATCCGGCTTGCTATATATCAATAATGGTGCGGAATTATCTTCAACAACCGTTTCATCAACGACAACTTTCTCTACATGTTCCATCGATGGCAGATCGTACATGGTATCCAGTAAAACATCTTCAACAATTGAACGAAGACCACGAGCACCCGTTTTACGTGCCATTGCTTTTTTCGCTATGGCAGTCAATGCTTCTTTTCTGAACTCCAGTTCAACACCCTCAAGGTTAAACAGGGCCTGATACTGTTTGGTCAGCGCATTTTTCGGTTCCTGTAGGATCTGGATCAGCGCTTCTTCATTAAGTTCAGTCAACGTTGCCACGACAGGCAGACGACCAATGAATTCGGGAATTAACCCAAATTTAATCAAATCTTCTGGTTCAACCTCAGACAGCAATTCACCTTCTGTGGCTTTCTCTGATTCGCCCCTAACTGTAGCACTAAAACCGATACCTGAACTGACATTCAAACGCTGGCTGACAACTTTATCCAAACCGGCAAATGCACCGCCGCAGATAAACAGAATTTTGGAAGTATCAACTTGCAAGAATTCCTGCTGTGGATGTTTACGCCCACCTTGAGGAGGAACCGCTGCCACAGTGCCTTCAATCAGTTTCAACAGGGCCTGCTGAACCCCTTCTCCTGACACATCGCGAGTAATTGATGGGTTATCAGATTTACGGGAAATCTTATCTATTTCATCAATATACACGATACCACGTTGTGCTTTCTGCACATCGTAGTCACATTTTTGCAGAAGTTTCTGGATAATATTTTCTACATCTTCCCCAACATAACCCGCTTCGGTTAATGTCGTGGCGTCAGCCATAGTAAACGGAACGTCTAAATAGCGAGCTAATGTCTCTGCCAACAACGTCTTACCGCTACCTGTCGGGCCAATCAACAGAATATTACTTTTGCCGAGTTCCACACCGTTAGTGGTGTCACCATTACGTAACCTCTTGTAATGGTTATAAACCGCAACTGCTAACACTTTCTTCGCGGTTTCCTGACCGATAACATAATCGTCCAGATGTTGGCGAATTTCATGAGGAGTAGGCAATGTGCTACGCTCACGATGTGGTACCAGCTCTTTAATTTCTTCGCGAATGATATCGTTACATAAATCGACACATTCATCGCAGATATACACTGACGGACCGGCTATTAATTTCCGTACTTCATGTTGGCTTTTCCCGCAGAAAGAGCAATACAGCAGCTTTCCTGAACCGTCTTTGCGCTTATCTGTCATCAGTCAACCTCACTTTATGAACTGTTATCCCAGTTTGTCCGGCATAACAGAAAAAACGCTATTACTCCGCCTAGTTTGGCGTCAACATCAAGAAACGCTTAGAGAAAAGGCTAGCATCGGAGTAATAAAGTAATTAATTAATAATTAGCTGCGCTGGGTGAATATACTATCAACCAACCCGTATTCTACGGATTCTTCGGCTGACAAGAAACGATCGCGTTCTGTATCCTTAACGATCTTCTCAAGTGGCTGTCCGGTATGTTTCGCCATCAATTCGTTCATACGCGCTTTAACCTTGAGGATTTCCTGCGCATGGATCTCAATATCAGTCGCCTGTCCCTGGAAACCACCTAATGGCTGGTGAATCATAACTCTGGAATTCGGCAGACAGAAACGCTTCCCTTCAGCTCCAGCGGTCAGCAGGAATGCTCCCATAGAACAGGCCTGCCCCATACAAATAGTGCTCACATCTGGTTTGATAAACTGCATCGTGTCATAAATAGACATGCCTGCCGTAATAACCCCACCAGGTGAGTTGATATATAAATGAATATCTTTTTCTGGGTTTTCTGCTTCCAAGAATAGCATTTGGGCAACGATCAAGTTCGCCATATGATCTTCAACAGGCCCAGTCAGAAAAATAATACGATCCTTTAATAAGCGGGAGAAGATATCAAATGCACGTTCGCCACGTGCTGTTTGTTCAACCACCATCGGCACCAAAGACATGTTAGGTGCATATTGATCTTGCTTGCCACTGTATGACATTTCCGTCTCCTAATCGAACTCACGCTGGTGCCATTCATAACTGATTCTACTTGAGATAAGCGATGATGACCATGATCCAAAGTTAACTCACAAGGGGGCTTTTCCCCTTTAAAAAGTAGTAAGTTCTTACATAATAGTAAGAAAGGATATGAGGTTAAATCTGTTTTTTTCAAGAACAATAAAAAAACCCGCAAGCATAGCCTGCGGGTTTACTTCGATTCACTTCATTGAGAGTGAGGTTTCATCATCTCAGGCAATCAATAAATGAAACTTATGCCAATTGATTTTGATTCATCAATTCATTGAAGCCAGTTTCTTTTTCAGAAACTTTTGCTTTGCTCAGAACAAGTTCAACAGCCTGCTCTTCCAGAGCAATGTTGCGAATGCTGTTCATCATTTCTTTATTTTTGCTGTAGTACTCAACAACTTCTTTTGGATCTTCATAAGCTGCAGCCATCTCTTCGATCAACGCAGTAACGCGATCTTCTTCGACTTTCAGCTCATTGCTGCTGATAACTTCGCCTAACAGCAAACCAACAACAACGCGGCGTTTAGCTTGCTCTTCGAACAGTTCACGTGGCAGTTCCAGAGCTTGTTTTTCACTACCGCCAAAACGCTGAGCAGCTTGACGACGCAATACATCAATTTCACTGTCAACAACAGCCGCAGGAACTTCAATTTCGTTAGCCTTAACCAGACCATCCAAAACCTGAGTTTTGATGTTGCTGCGAACAGCATTTTTCAGTTCACGTTCCATGTTCTTGCGAACTTCGGCACGCAAACCGTCAACAGAACTATCAGCAATACCAAAACGCTTGATAAACTCTTCAGTCAGCTCTGGCAGTTCACGCTGTTCAACTTTTTTCAAGTTGATCACGAACTTCGCCGCTTTACCTTTCAGATTTTCTGCATGGTAATCTTCTGGGAAAGTCACATCGATAGTAAATTCTTCGCCTGCTTTGTGACCAACGATACCATCTTCAAAACCTGGGATCATACGGCCCTGGCCCATTGCCAGAACGAAATCAGTTGATTTACCGCCTTCGAACTCTTCACCATCAATGGAGCCAGTGAAATCAACAGTGACACGATCTTCCGTAGCCGCTGCTTCATCGGTTTCTTTCCAATCTGCCTGCTGTTTACGCAGCGTGTCCAGCATGTTGTCAACGTCTGCATCTTTTACTTCAACAACAGGTTTTTCAACTTCGATCTCTTCCAGACCTTTCAGTTCAATTTCTGGATAAACTTCAAATTCAACTGCGTAAGTGAAGTCTTCACCTTCTTTAAACTGTTCAGGCTTGTAGCTTGGTGCACCTGCTGGATTGATTTTCTGCTCAATGATCGCATTGATGAAATTGCGCTGCATCAGATCACCCAGAACATCCTGAAGAACAGAAGCGCCATAACGCTGCTTAACGATCTTCATTGGCACTTTGCCTTTACGAAAGCCGTCGATACGGACTTTCTTTGCTACATTAACCAGTTCACTGTCAACTGCTTTTTCGATATCGGCAGCAGGAACGGTGATTGACACACGACGCCCAAGGCCTTGAGTGGTTTCAACAGAAACTTGCATCTTGTTACCTCAAAAAAATCATAGTGCTCGGTCAACTTCAGAATGGCTGCAAGGCTTAAAACAAGCTGATTGCAGTACTCTTTAAGAACCGGGGCGGTCGCATTTAAAAACCGAGAATCCCTGTGATCAGAAGCGTCCCGAAACCATTCTAAAAATTTAGACGCAGCATTATAGCGGCGCAGACAGTATGAGTCGAGAATTGCAGACAAAAGCATGCATGATTCGTTGACTTATGTGATGAATGTTGCTCAATGACTACATCATAATTTTGTTTATGATGATACTGTTTAAGCAGTATGCATATAAATAAAAATACAGCCCGAAGGCTGTTAGTTAAGATTAAATCTGGATTAATAAAATAGAAACAAGCCTATGATTTTCTTTAGAAAACTCACAATCTTGATGTCGTTGTACTGCCACCACGACATGCGGGAGAAGCCAGAACAGTGTCTGCTAGTTCTGCCCACTCCTTTTCTGTATAAGTATGAAGTGCCAAAGCATGTACACCTTCCTCTAATTCTTTAGCCAAAACGCTATATACTGAGCGATGGCGGCTAAGCATTCTTTGTTCAACAAATTCATTACTTATGATAACAATTTTAAAATGGCTTTCAGAACCCGCTGGCACATTGTGACGATAACTTTCATCGGTCACTTCCAGATGAGAAGGCTTAAATGCCGCCTGTAACTTTGTTTCTATTTCTTGACGAACCATCCCATTCTCCTAAATCACCAAAGGTTATTTATCAACCACATCATTGATTTTAGATTATTTCCCATGATTTATAACATCGGAGTAACCCAATCTCATTAACAGAATTTGCGTCAGGTATTTCTCACGATATTTCAAACCATGTTTCTATCATCAGGGATATGCCGCTATCCATGGCGATGCTATGATTATGGCGGTTTAAACTACGGTTTAAATTATCAGTATTAATATTGAATATCCGAATCTTGAATTGAGAAAACCTACATGCTAAAGAAAATATTTATTCCATTGATTACGCTTTTCTTTTTATCTGGCTGTGCAGATTCAGGCAACACATTAGCCATTCAGCCTAAAATTACCCTGCCTCCAGCAGATCCAACCATGAAAGCGATCACAGTCAGTATTAGTGGGGTCGACCAGCGTCAATCTCAAGCCCTGGCCCAAATTAATCGTGATGCGCGATTAGTTACCCTGGTTCCTTCCCGTGATTTACGCTTCTTACTACAAGAAGCGCTGGAAAAACAGATGGTGGCTCGCGGCTATATGATTGGCTCTCCCGCCAATGCCAATTTGCAGGTTGTCGTTAATCAACTCTACGCCAATGTGAAAGAAGGCAGTCTTCGTCATAATATTTCAGCCAAAGCGGAAATCTCTATCATTGCTTATGCTCAAGACGGTAGTAAACAAATCAAAAATTATCGTACCAGCTACAATACCCAGGGACCATTGGCCGCAACAAACACAAAAATTGCTGATGCAGTCAATACTGTCTTATCTGATGTGATCGCAGACATGGCTCAGGATGCGTCAATCAGCACCTTTATCAAACAAAACGTCCACTAACAGGATAATGTACAAACTTTCTGCCTAATTCTGACAAAATTAGATAGTATGCAGAAAGTTTTGGGAGGCCCATGACTAACCACCGTTATTTAAACCTATCTGCATTACGCAACTATCGAACCCTTCTATTACTAGGCTTTGCCTCAGGTCTGCCTCTTGCGCTCACGGCTGGAACGTTACAAGCATGGATGACTGTCGAAAACGTCGATATCCGAACTATCGGTTTTTTCACTTTGGTTGGTCAAGCCTATGTTTTTAAGTTTCTCTGGGCACCCACAATGGATCGATATACCCCCTCCTTTTTAGGACGCCGCCGGGGGTGGATGCTCGCTACTCAACTCTTATTGATCGCCAGTATTGCCGCAATGGGGTTCCTGCAACCTTCCCAGCATTTATGGTGGCTTGCTGCATTGGCTGTTGCTGTTGCATTTTTCTCAGCTTCCCAAGATATTATTTTTGATGCCTATAAAACCGATTTGTTACCACAGGAAGAACGAGGCTCCGGTGCTGCCATTTCCGTACTGGGTTATCGGTTAGCTATGCTGGTTTCTGGAGGATTGGCATTGTTACTCGCCACCTATATTGGCTGGCAAAATATGTATTGGGTTATGGCTGGCTTGATGCTTATCGGGGTTTATGCCACGCTTACAGCCAAAGAACCAGAAATCAATACCGCACCACCAAAAACATTACATCAGGCGGTATTCGAACCATTACTTGATTTTTTCGGCCGCAATAATGCCTGGCTTATCCTGCTACTGATTGTACTGTACAAACTGGCAGATGCTTTTGCACTTTCACTCAGCACACCTTTCCTTATTCGTGGTGTCGGTTTCAGTCCAGCTGAAGTCGGTATGCTCAACAAAACCCTCGGACTTGCTGCAACCATTATTGGCGCATTGTACGGCGGTTATTTGATGCATCGGCTGAGCTTGTTCCGTGCCCTGATGATCTTTGGCATTCTTCAAACTGTTTCAAACTTCGGTTATTGGATACTTGCCATTACCCCTAAAGATATCTATCTAATGGGGACGGCGATTTTTCTGGAAAATATCTGTGGTGGCATGGGAACAGCGGCTTTTGTTGCTCTTCTAATGACCTTATGTAATAAATCATTTTCAGCAACACAGTTCGCATTACTTTCTGCATTATCAGCCGTTGGCCGAGTTTATGTTGGCCCAGTAGCAGGATGGTTTGCAGAAGCTTATGGCTGGCCAATGTTTTATCTATTTTCTGTTATTATCGGATTGCCGGGGCTTATATTGTTGTTTATCTGCCGTAAGACACTGGCTTATACCGAGAAAAATGATGGCTTTCTGCCCCGAACACGATTCAAAAACGCTTATAAATTCGCCTTTACTATCATGATATTGGCCGCCTTGATATTTATAGTTTGGTTAATTATCAGTAGCGTACTGTTTATCATCATTCATTTAGTCTCTCTGGTATACACGATATCGCCAGAATACATGCTATATCTGCATGAAGGTAGTGAATGGATATCTCCACTGTTATCCTGGAGTGTCATCATTGGAACCCTGGGCTTTCTTTTAGGTGGAATATTAGATTATTTGGCGTTAAAGAAAAGTAGGCTTGCTTAGTTTACTGAGCAGCTCTAAAAAAGAAAGCCGGAAGAGCACGGGGATCTTTCCGGCTTAATCTACACTAATGAATCAGTTTTTGTGTCGGAATGATTCAATCCATTGATAGTGAAATCCTCTTTGTTCTTCTGGAGTAACATCAACATCTTTATCTTCGAAATCAAATATATGAACTGTATCTTCAGATTTGGCTCGCTGACCTAATGTATTTTCATAGGCTACTTTACCTAAGCCCATATCTATCATCATGCCAGATGGGTATACATTTATTTTTGCACCCTTGCAAAGAAAAATTATATCTTTTAATTGGTTTCTTAAATCAACAAAACATGAAAAATAATCAGCATTATTTGATTCCGCCAACTGATTATTATTATGAAATATTCTTAAGCAACAATGCCTATCAGGAGAAGTGATCAAATGCAATTCAGCTTCTTCTGTTTTTCCGTTTACGATTATTTTGATTTTTCTTTTATCAATGTCCGTCATTTTCCATACCTCTTTGGATTTAAAATAGTATAGTCCCACATTTCCCCATCGGCATTGACTGGTCTTGCACCTAATATGTTTTCAGGTTTAAGCCAGTCAAACTGAGCGGGCGTCATCACCCAGCTGCGTTCCCCCTGTTTTGGCCAGACAAAATAGGCCCGGTGCAAACGGCGGGTGCACAACCAGACCCCATGGCGATCCCAGCGCAACACCTTGAGGCGGGAGCGGGCCTTGTTGCAAAAAACAAACGCCGCTTCTTCCTGCCAGCGCAGGTTTAACCGTTCAATAGCTGGGTCAGGGCATCAATTCCCCGGCGCATATCGACGGGTTTAGGCGATTTATGTGCTACTCCTGAAGTACCTATATTTAAGGCTTTAGATGTCTGGTGCTCATTCCTGACAGCGACGACACCCGCGCCATCAAGCAACAGTACCGATGCCAGCAAGACCAGCTCAGCGATATTAAACTGAGAATGCGGGAACTATTGGCGACTACAACAGCAACTAAGGGTAGGGACTGAGTCGCTCTTAAAAAAGAAGAAAGCCGGAAGATCACGAGGATCTCTTCCGGCTTTGTGTTTTATCCATACATTTTTTTTGTATCAGACACATATTCCCAAAAACGTTGGCATGCATCTTCTTCTTTTTCAAATGATTCTACCCAACTACGCGCCCCTCTTTCTGCATGATAGACTAGCCAGTATCCATCTTCATAAGTAAGGCAAATTCTATTATCAGGAGCTCCTCCCTCAAGTGAGTAGTAAGATGATGAGATTTTATTTTCTTTTAAACGTGTTCTCAGTTCTTCTTTATTCATTGATATGCCTAATTAATTTAAAATGGAATGGGTTTACCTGTCACTGAGATTTTTTCTAATGAACCATCAGCTATTAATTCATTAACTTTTTTAGGTAAATCGTACTGTATTCCTCGTCCCGGATAACCAAACCAAGGAGTGATCTCTCCTGCATCAACAGTTATAGGCTTTTTAACTACAAAAACCGCGCGGTAAATAAGGCCGCCAAAACCGAACGTTATTACACCGTGGGATACGTGCCGCAAAACGGCAGGCCGAACCCCAGACCCGCGATAAATTTAGCGGGAAGATGGCTTAAACAGGCTGGATTCGATATTGGCGGCACACTGACCGTTAAAATTATGGACGGCTGTCTGGTGCTCATTCCTGACAGCGACGACACTCGCACCATTAAGCAACAGTACCAGCGCCAGCAAGACCAGCTCAGTGAAATTAAGCTGCGAATGCGAGAACTGCTTGGCGACTACACAAGCCGCTAAGGGCAGGGAGTGAGCGGCTCTTAACAAAGAAAGCCGGAAGGATCTTCAAGATCTTCCGGCTTTAATCAATAAATAGCGTTTCAAAATAATAGGAGTATTCCTTACCCCGCGCGCCGTAAGGAACTCCAACATCTGATACTCTCAGTATTATGAAAACCTATTTAGATATCCACCAATCCTCTTTTCTATATTTTGAAAATCAAAAGATCCATTAAGCATATCTCTTTTTATGCCGTCTATTTGTTGTGGATTCCTAAATCCAGTTTGAGTGCCTCTTATTTCTGGAGGAGGACAACTTTTTATTAATCCCAGTGGATCTACATACTTAACCGGGTTATCAACATAGCCATACTGGTTAAATCCGCCTGCCAGCCCCAAGGGGTCCGGCGAAATATACTGCCCCGTCTCCGGCGAGTAATATCGAAACCGGTTATAGTATAACCCCCGATTCCGTATCTTCGCACTGCCCCATAAACCGGAAGTGATACTGGATCGCTGTTTAGTGCTCATTCCTGACAGCGACGACCAACGCACCATCAAGCAACAGTACCGGCGCCAGCAAGACCAGCTCAGTGACATTAAGCTACGGATGCGGGAACTGATTGGGGAATACAAAAGCTGCTAAGGGTAAGGACTGGGCAGCTCTAAAAATGAAGAAAGCCGGAAGATCACGGGGATCTTTCCGGCGTTATTTCATAGTTTATTCTTCCATATGAAAGGTTAAAACCACCGACTTTAGTCGGTCAGCTTTAGCTGCAATACTGTGTTGTACTGGAGGTGCAACATGGATTACAGATACGGCAGTCACAC
>NZ_JADEUF010000037.1 GCF_015163655.1 Xenorhabdus griffiniae
ATATTAAATAACTAAAACCGCTAGTTAGAAATAACTAGCGGTTTTTCTTTCAATAGTTATATTGATAGCTAATTATTCTTTTTCTCTCTAACTTTTCTTTCCAATAGTTCTCCTGTGTGGGGATCGAAATAGCGGCTTGGCCATATTTCAGACGGATGTAGTTCTAAGTAATTCGCTATTATCCATTCTCCCTTGGGCCACGGGCGAGAAAGTGTATTCGCCAAAGTTGATGAACTCAGTCCCGCCGCACGAGAAACGGCAGCTAACGTCGTTCCGCGTTTGCGTAAAGCGGCAATAATATCAGCAGGATGCCAATCCGATTTCATAGAAATCATTTTTTTAATCCTTTTCTATTAAATTAGAAGCCACATTAGTGGTATAACTAAAGCGTTAATGTGAAATTAATAACGAACACGAACCTGTTATTAAGAAAATAAAATAACATTATTTTTTCTAAAAATGTTTCTAATTTTTTCTTAATAACTTCTTTTTTGAACTTGGTTACAAAAATAGAGAAACATTATGAAAAAAGAGTGGTATACGGCAATGGAGTTGACCGGTGTAGGTGAGTTACCTAGATCACCACAAGGAGTTAATGCCAGGGCAAAACGTGAAGAGTGGTTGAGGCAAAAACGGTCAGGCGTCCAGGGAAGGGCGATCGAATACCATTACTCTTGTTTTCCCAAATCAACGTTAGAAGCTTTAGAGCTTCATGAAACACCAGCGGAATATCAGGTTCAGAAACAAGATCCTTTATCCATTTGGGTAAGTGCATTTAATTTACTCACCGAGGAAGAGAAGGAGGTGATTACCGAAGTGATATTACGAGATGGCATAAGAAGTTTTTTGGAAAAAATCATAGCTACTTGAGACAGCTTTTGAAAAGCCAGGTGCTTAAAATTTGGCTTTCTCGTCACTGCTCCAGTATCAAGCGAGGAGAAAGAGATGAAAAAAGAGTGGTATTCTGCAAAAGAACTCATCGGCCTCGCAGGGCTGCCATCGTCTCCCCAAGGAGTCAATCTAATGGCAAGACGCGAGGGCTGGGAACAACGCCGTAAGCGTGGCGTCCAGGGGAAAGCGCTCGAATATAATGTTAACAGCTTGCCCGAAGAAGTCGTGAATGTACTGACAGTCAGTGAAAATTCAGTCGAATACTACCGCAATAAGCGACAAGACCCATTTATGATCTGGGTAGAGGCTTATTACCAGTTGAGCAAATCCGAAAGAGAACGAATGGTTAAATTTATTTTGAGAAAAGGATTAGCCAGCCTTGTCCAATATGTCGGTATTCATGATCTTGATAATAAAGACAGCGCCCTAGATTGAATGATCTGGGCACTGATTCAGTTTTAGGAAAGTCGCTGTACAGCGACATGGGCCAACCCCTCAAGGGCCGCCTTGTATGGAGAGTTTTCCAGTGACTGCAATGCTGAAATGGCCTTATCTGCTTCTTCTTCTGCCCGTTGGCGGGTGTATTTAAGTGAACCACACTGTTTCATCGTTGCCAGAACGGTATCCAGCAAATGGCGGCCATTACCTTGTTCAATGGCACTTCGGATCAACGCGGATTGTTCCGGTGTTCCGTGATTCATGGCGTGCAAAAGAGGCAATGTAGGTTTGCCTTCGTTTAAGTCATCTCCGGTATTCTTACCAAGCGTACTGTTGTCTGAGTCATAATCCAGCAGATCATCAATTAATTGAAATGCGGTGCCGAGATAACGGCCATAATCACGTAGTGCTATTTCTTGTTCAGGAGTAGCATTGGCGAGAATGGCGGCTGAGTGCGCAGCAACTTCAAACAGGCGGGCGGTTTTACTGTAAATGACCCTCATATAGTCATCTTCTGAAATATTAGGATCATTGCAATTCATCAACTGCATGACTTCACCTTCAGCGATGACATTAGTGGCATCAGACATCAATTTTAATACGCGCATGGAGTCGAGATCGGTCATCATTTGAAATGAACGCGTATAGATAAAATCACCCACCAAGACACTGGCTGCGTTGCCATAAATGGAATTAGCTGTCGCCTTACCACGGCGCATGTCAGACTCATCAACGACATCATCATGCAGCAGTGTTGCCGTGTGGATAAATTCAATCAATGCAGCAACTTTGATATATTTTTCGTCTTGGCAATGAAGGGCTTTACCTGCCAGTATGGCAATCATTGGTCGAATGCGTTTGCCACCGCCGCTGATGATGTAATATCCAAGTTGGTTGATCAACGCAACGTCAGAATTTAATTGGTTAAGAATGGTTTCATTAACCGCTGCCATATCATCAGCGGTGAGTTTAAGTATCGATTCTAAATTCATGTTTTGGCTTTGGACTCTGATTCAGAGCTGTGCTCATTAATTAGCATATCAATAGATATCAAGATATATTGATTGTACTTGAAAAACCGTTCAAATAAATGACAATTGAAAAACTCTGTTTTTTTCTCATCTGTTCTAATTCTGCACTTGTCTTCCAGGTGGTTTTTGCGTAGAATTCGCGCCCTATTGTGAATATTTTATAGCGCGCTCTGGAAAGCATTTTTAGGGGGTGCGCGGAAAGCGGAGTTTATATGTACGCAGTTTTCCAAAGTGGTGGTAAACAACACCGAGTAAGCGAAGGCCAAACAATTCGCTTGGAAAAGCTGGACATCGCAACAGGTGAAACTGTTGAGTTTGACCAGGTGCTGATGGTCGCTAACGGCGAAGACATCAAAATCGGCGCTCCAGTAGTTGAAGGCGTTAAAATTAAAGCTGAAGTTGTAGCTCACGGTCGTGGCGAGAAAGTTAAAATTGTTAAGTTTCGTCGTCGTAAACACAGCCGTAAGCAGCAGGGCCACCGTCAGTGGTTCACCGATGTTAAAATCACTGGCATCGCTTAAGATTTAGGAGAGCAGATTAATGGCACACAAAAAGGCTGGCGGCTCGACTCGTAACGGTCGCGATTCTGAAAGCAAGCGTCTGGGTGTAAAACGTTTTGGTGGTGAGTCTGTTTTGGCAGGTAGCATCATCGTTCGTCAACGTGGTACTAAATTCCACGCAGGCAACAACGTAGGTTGTGGCCGTGACCACACCCTGTTCGCATTAGCTGACGGGAAAGTTAAGTTCGAAGTTAAAGGTCCAAAAAACCGTAAATTTATCAGCATCGAAGCTGAATAAGTTTTTTGCATCTTGATCGAATCAGAAGCCCTGCAATGTGTGTTGCGGGGCTTTTTATTATTCTGGATTACGCCATCTCTGGGTACTAGCTGCCATCCAGCTTTACAGTGGCTATCCTACGGAGAAAATTGATGAAATTTGTAGATGAAGCCAGGATTCTGGTTGTAGCGGGAGATGGTGGCAATGGTTGCGTCAGCTTCCGTCGTGAGAAATATATTCCAAAAGGTGGGCCGGACGGCGGTGATGGTGGTGATGGTGGTGATGTCTACCTGCTGGCAGATGAAAACCTCAATACGCTGATTGATTACCGTTTTGAAAAATCCTTCCGTGCTGAACGTGGTCAGAATGGACAAAGCCGCGATTGTACGGGTAAACGTGGTCAGGACATTACGATTAAGGTTCCGGTCGGAACTCGTGTACGTGATGTTGCCACGGGCGAAGTGCTTGGGGATATGCTGCGCCATGAACAGCGTTTTATGGTAGCCAAAGGGGGGTTCCACGGCCTTGGCAATACCCGTTTTAAATCTTCGGTAAATCGTGCCCCACGTCAAAGAACGATGGGAACGCCCGGAGAAAGCCGTGAGCTGATGTTGGAACTGATGCTGTTGGCTGATGTGGGAATGCTGGGGATGCCAAATGCAGGCAAATCTACCTTTATTCGTGCTGTATCGGCCGCAAAACCGAAAGTCGCTGATTATCCATTTACAACCTTGGTGCCAAGCCTTGGCGTTGTGCGTATGGATAACGAGCAAAGTTTTGTCGTCGCCGATATCCCTGGGCTGATTGAAGGTGCATCAGAAGGCGCTGGATTGGGTATTCGTTTCTTGAAGCATTTGGAACGTTGCCGCGTATTGCTACATTTGATTGATCTCTTCCCGATCGATGAATCCGATCCGGTTGAAAACGCCCGTATCATCATCAAAGAGCTGCATAATTACAGTGAAAAACTGGCAGGAAAACCACGCTGGTTGGTTTTTAACAAAGTCGATCTTGCTGATCCAGAAGAAGCCAAGCAGCGGGCAAAAGCTATCGCTGATGAGCTGGGTTGGGAAGGCGATTATTACATGATTTCAGCCGTGAATCGTCAGGGAGTGAAAGAGCTTTGCTGGGACATTATGGAGTTCATGAAGGCGCAGCCTCGCAGTATGGAAGCGTCGGAAGAGTCCCAACCTGAAAAAGTTGAATTTATGTGGGATGACTACCATAAAGAGCAGTTACAGCAAGCATCTGACGACGAAGATTGGGATGATGACTGGGACGAAGAAGATGACGAAGGCGTTGAGTTTATTTATAAACGCTAATCTTCCGTAACCATTTGAATATAAAAAAAGGGCGCTGTATTTGGCGCCCTTTTTTTGATCAAGTTCTTCTTACCAAAACTGAGCCAATTCAGTGACTTTGATATAACGATTTATATAAATTGTGTTCAAAACGCGATAACGGAACACGGCGGGTTCGCTGATCTGCTGGAGGAACAGAGTATGCAGAGACAAACTGGACAAAAGCAATTTGCTGTCCACTGGCGGCAGTCATAAACCCTGCAAGGTTATAAACTCCTTGTAATGATCCCGTTTTGGCAAAGACTTTACCATCAAGCCCCGATTCATGCAGGCCAGGACGGTAGGCCAACGTGCCATCATATCCCGCTTTGGGTAACATAGAGATGAAGTCCAACTCATCATTGTGCTGAGCAATAAATTGCAATACTTCCATCATGGTTGTGGCAGCGATTAAATTGTGGCGTGAAAGGCCAGAACCATCCACCATGATAGTATTGCCTAAATCAATACCCGCTTTCTGTTTCAGAATCTGGCGGACTGCGTCGGAACCTGCCCGCCATGTTCCTGGAACGTTAAAATAGCGGTGGCCGAGGGTACGAAAGAGGGTATCCGCAATCATGTTATCTGATTTTTTCAACATGATTTCGAGCATCTTATTTAGTGGTGCAGATTGATTTACAGCGAGGATCTTTTCTGGTTGCTTAGGCGTTGACTGGAGCCGGATATGGCCTTTTAACTCAATACCGGCAATTTTCAGTTCATTCTTGAGTATCTTACCGGCATAGCTAGGCCCATTCTGGATAGCAAATGCCAATGGCAGTGGTTCGTCGCGTTGTGTCAGGCAACCTGTGAGGGTATATCGATTCAAATCACCTGATGTAACATCAAATTCACAATACTTTGCTTCTGGTGAACCCTTAGCCAAGGTTTTGACTTCACTCAGTACATTAACAGGATAAAAAGAGGGGACACGGACAGATGCCAGTTCGCCAGGTTGTTCTGAGCTGTAGAGTGAAACAGAAAAACAGTTCTTATCCACGATGGCTGCTGATGGAGGGGCACTGAAACACTGTGTCATATCGTTCCATATCCAGCCTGGGGCTTTATCGTGACTGGAGAAAATCGAAATATCTATGACAAGATCTCCATTAATCTGTTTTATACCAGATTGTTTTAAGGATTCCACCATATTGCGCAGTTGTGAACGTGTCAGCACGGGATCACCGACAAAGCGAGCCGTTAGATTACCTTTTAATACACCCTCTGAAACATCAGCATCACTTTCCAATGTTGTGGTAAAACGGTAATCCTTACCAAGCTGCAATAGCGCTGCTAATGCCGTCACAATTTTCTGCGTACTGGCAGGTAAAGCCATTTGTTGCCCGTGATAATCAACTAAGGGATTTTTTGCCCCAACGGTTTGGGCAATAAATGAAAAATGAGTTCCCGTAGGCAAATACTGGGCACTTTTCTCAATATAAGAAATATCAGAAGAGGCATTTGCACTGAAAATACTCAGACTCAAGCTGAGCATACAAGCTATTCTGCTGGTCATTTTTAAAAGAGCCATAGATCCCGCATATGAAGGTGATGTATTCCAAGAATATTTGTATTAATCATACTAAGGTATAATTCAAAGGAAAAGTAAACGATGATCCATCATCAACTCTACGTTAGAATGATAGATTGGCAGGTAAATATGCCTGTGGACTTCAGATTGTGCTGAATTACACTTCTTTTTATTAAGTATCTGTAAGCCCGCCTGATAAGGTGTGCTCATTGTGCTGTTATTAAAAAATGTGCTGTTATTACAAGAATCAGGAAGATGTTGTTTGGGCTTAGGATTAATTTAGAGGTTTAATAAATGAAACAAATTCCGATGACGGTACGTGGCGCGGATAAATTGCGCGAAGAATTAGAACATTTGAAAAATGTACGTCGGCCTCAAATTATTGCCGCAATCGCTGAGGCGCGTGAGCACGGTGATTTGAAAGAAAACGCGGAATATCATGCCGCTCGTGAGCAGCAGGGATTCTGCGAAGGCCGTATTCAGGAAATTGAGGCTAAGCTTTCCAATGCACAGGTGATTGATGTCACGAAGATGACCAACAATGGCCGAGTGATTTTTGGGGCAACGGTCACGGTACTGAACTTGGATTCCGATGAAGAGCAGACCTACCGTATCGTCGGTGATGATGAAGCCAATATTAAAGAAAATCTTCTGTCAGTGAATTCACCGATTGCCCGTGGTTTGATTGGTAAAGAAGTGGATGATGCTGTTGTCATCTCCACGCCTGGCGGTCAAGTGGAATTCGAAGTTTTGAACGTGGATTATATCTGATACACCATGAGCAAAGAAAAAGGCCAGTTTTTGGCCTTTTTTATCAAGGTAAATATACCAATCATCTTTCAAGATGCGTCTTATATCTCCCCGCTACGCGGGGAGATATAAACAATCACATTGATTTGCAAGCTGCAACTTGAAATTCATTGGGTATAAATTAATATGGCACTTTTGTATAAATATGCCGTGATTATTTAGGTAGACTAATCTTGCGTTCTTCCGATGGACGGTAGAGAACTAACATTTTGCCAATGATCTGCACGTTATGTGCACCAGTTTCACGAACAATCGCTTCAGCGATCAAAGTTTTTATTTCACGGTCTTCGCCTGCAACTTTGACTTTGATAAGCTCGTGATGTGAAAGAGTTTGTTCGATTTCAGCCAACACACCTTCGGTTAACCCATTGTTGCCGATCATAACGACAGGCTTTAATGAATGAGCGAGACTTTTCAGGTATTGGACTTGTTTCTTGTTAAGAGTCATCGTTTTTTTGCTTAGTTGGGATTGAAAACGATATATTCTACCGCCATCTCTTATCTATCACCATAAAAGTGTGGTGTGGTTTGATAAGAGAGCGCAAAAAATTATTAGTAGAGTTGGAAAGAACAATGGCCAATAAAAAACGCTCAGCAAGCTCAAGTCGCTGGTTACAGGAACATTTTAGTGATAAATATGTTCTCCAGGCGCAGAAAAAAGGGCTTCGCTCTCGCGCTTGGTTTAAACTTGATGAGATACAGCAAAGCGACAAAATCTTTAAACCGGGTATGACCGTTGTTGATTTAGGTGCTGCTCCAGGTGGTTGGTCTCAGTACGTAGTGAGTCAGATTGGTCATAGCGGGCGAGTTATCGCTTGCGATCTCTTGCCAATGGATCCGATAGTTGGAGTCGATTTCCTGCAAGGAGACTTTCGTGATGGGCTGGTATTGAAAACATTACTTGAGAGAGTTGGTGATAATAAAGTCCAGGTCGTCATGTCGGATATGGCTCCTAATATGAGTGGAACCCCCGCGGTCGATATTCCCCGATCCATGTATCTGGTTGAGTTAGCGTTGGATATGTGTCGTGATGTGCTGGCCCCTGGGGGTAGTTTTATTGTCAAAGTATTTCAGGGAGAGGGCTTTGATGAATACCTGAGGGAAATACGCTCCCTTTTTGCGAAGGTAAAAGTTCGTAAACCAGAATCTTCGCGGGCACGATCACGTGAAGTATACATTGTAGCGACAGGGCGGAAAGTGTAGTACCCTGACTACTATTTGTTAACACAGTTGTAATATGAGGTTAATCCCTTGAGTGACATGGCGAAAAACCTGATTCTCTGGTTAGTCATCGCAGTTGTCTTGATGTTATTGTTCCAGAGTTTTGGTCCCGGCGACTCCAGTGGTCGTAGGGTTGATTACTCTAATTTCATCAATGAGATATCGCAGAATCAAGTAAGCGAAGTACGTATTTCGGGTCGTGACATTGATTTCACTAAGAAAGACAACAGTGGAAAATACAGCACTTATATGCCAATTCAGGATGAAAAGTTGCTGGATACCCTACTCAATAAGCAGGTAAAAGTTGTTGGTGAACCACCAGAACAGCAAGGCCTGTTGGCGACCCTCTTTATTTCATGGTTCCCAATGTTACTGCTCATTGGCGTCTGGATCTTCTTTATGCGCCAAATGCAAGGCGGTGGCGGTAAAGGGGCGATGTCTTTTGGTAAAAGCAAAGCCCGTATGTTGACGGAAGATCAGATCAAAACCACGTTTGCCGACGTTGCGGGTTGTGATGAAGCAAAAGAAGAAGTGGGCGAATTGGTTGAGTATCTGCGTGAACCAGGCCGTTTCCAAAAACTGGGTGGTAAGATCCCGAAAGGCATCCTGATGGTTGGTCCTCCAGGTACGGGTAAGACATTGCTGGCGAAAGCTATTGCTGGCGAAGCGAAAGTCCCTTTCTTCACCATCTCTGGTTCTGATTTTGTTGAAATGTTCGTTGGTGTTGGTGCTTCCCGTGTTCGTGATATGTTTGAACAGGCGAAAAAAGCTGCGCCATGCATTATCTTTATTGACGAAATTGATGCAGTAGGTCGTCAGCGTGGTGCTGGTTTGGGTGGTGGACATGATGAACGTGAACAGACACTGAACCAAATGCTGGTTGAGATGGATGGTTTTGAAGGTAACGAAGGCATTATTGTTATCGCAGCGACTAACCGTCCTGATGTTCTCGATCCAGCTTTGTTACGCCCTGGCCGTTTTGACCGTCAGGTCGTTGTTGGTCTGCCGGATGTTCGTGGCCGTGAGCAAATCCTGAAAGTTCATATGCGCCGCATTCCGCTGGATACTGATATTGATGCATCGGTCATTGCACGTGGTACACCCGGTTTCTCTGGCGCAGATTTGGCAAACCTTGTGAATGAAGCTGCCTTGTTTGCCGCTCGTGGTAACAAGCGTGTTGTTTCTATGGTTGAGTTCGAAAAAGCCAAAGATAAGATCATGATGGGTGCAGAGCGTCGTTCAATGGTTATGACGGAGGAACAGAAAGAAGCCACGGCATACCATGAAGCAGGGCATGCTATTATTGGTCGCTTAGTTCCAGAACACGATCCTGTGCATAAAGTGACGATTATTCCGCGTGGCCGTGCGTTGGGTGTGACGTTCTTCTTACCTGAAGGCGATCAGATCAGTGCGAGTCGCCAGAAGTTGGAAAGCCAAATTTCAACTCTATACGGTGGCCGATTAGCGGAAGAAATTATCTATGGTGTAGATAATGTTTCTACTGGTGCATCCAACGATATTAAAGTGGCGACCTCTATTGCGCGTAACATGGTGACACAGTGGGGCTTTTCAGAAAAACTGGGGCCGTTGCTGTATGCGGAAGAAGAGGGGGAAGTTTTCCTCGGTCGTTCGGTTGCTAAGGCAAAACATATGTCTGAAGATACCGCACGTTTAATCGATCAGGAAGTGAAGGCTATCATCGATCGTAACTATGTACGTGCTCGTCAGATTCTGATGGATAATCTGGACATTCTTCATTCAATGAAAGATGCACTGATGAAGTATGAAACTATTGATGCTCCACAGATTGATGATCTGATGAATCGTACAACAGTACGTCCACCAGCAGGCTGGGAAGGTGATAAAAATGGCGGTAATAGCAATAACCGTCATAACACGCCATCTCCGCAGCAAACTTCAAAGCCTGCGGATGGTAATCCAACCGCATAACGTGGCTAACAATCTTGTATTAAACCCCAGGCTTGTCCTGGGGTTTTGACATTAAGGCACTTAGCGATGAAACTCACAGCCAGAGGCAGCGTCCTCGATCTTTCCTGCCCACAAGTGATGGGAATTTTAAACGTTACCCCTGATTCCTTCTCTGACGGTGGAACCCATAATACTTTTAACGCAGCATTAGAGCATGCAGCCAGGATGATCAAAGAAGGGGCAACTATTATTGATGTGGGAGGCGAGTCGACTCGTCCCGGAGCAAATGAGGTAAGTGAACAGGAAGAATTGGATCGTGTTATTCCAGTGATTGAGACGCTGGTACAACGATTTGATACCTGGATCTCTGTCGATACTTCAAAAGCTGTTGTTATGCGGGAATCAGCCAAGGCGGGAGCGCATATTATCAATGACGTCCGTGCATTGCAGGAACCTGGAGCACTTGATGCGGCAGCCCAAAGTGGTTTGCCGATTTGTCTGATGCATATGCAGGGGCAACCTCGCACAATGCAAGCAGAACCTCACTATGAAGATGTTGTCTCGGAAGTAAAAACCTTCCTGATACAGCAAATTGAGCGCTGTGTTGCGGCGGGTATCGCAAAAAACAACCTGATCCTTGATCCTGGCTTCGGTTTTGGTAAGAACTTATCGCATAATTATCAGTTATTGGCTCATTTGCAAGAATTCCATCATTTGGGATTACCTATTCTGGCGGGGATGTCACGTAAATCCATGATTGGCCAACTACTTGATGTACCACCGCAGGAGCGTGTGGCAGGAAGTGTTGCCTGTGCTGTGATTGCAGCCATGAAAGGTGCTCAGATTATCCGTGTGCACGATGTAAAAGAAACCGTTCAGGCAATGCAAGTCGTTCACACAACGCTGTCTGCCAATAATACCTGACGACATACGGTATCTGAAAAGAATACATGTTCATAGAATACAGAGTTTGTAGAATACATCGTTTGTAAAGAACATGGTGTCAGCAAAAAACGCTGAGAGTAAAAGATTCGTTCAGCAAAGGAAAAATAAATTTATGAGTAACCGTAAATATTTTGGTACTGACGGTATCCGTGGCAGAGTGGGAAATACCCCAATTACTCCTGATTTTGTACTGAAACTTGGTTGGGCTGCGGGAAAAGTGCTGGCGCGTCATGGTTCTCGAAAAATCATCATTGGTAAAGATACCCGAATCTCAGGTTATATGTTGGAATCTGCCCTCGAAGCTGGATTGGCGGCTGCGGGATTATCGGCATCCTTTACTGGCCCAATGCCCACTCCTGCGGTGGCATATCTGACACGTACTTTTCGTGCAGAAGCTGGCATTGTTATTTCTGCTTCCCACAACCCTTACTATGATAACGGCATTAAATTTTTCTCCATTGACGGGACTAAATTACCGGATGATGTTGAAGAAGCGATTGAAGCAGAAATGGAAAAACCGCTAACTTGTGTGGAATCTGCTGAGTTAGGGCGAGCAAATCGGATAGTTGATGCTGCGGGTCGTTACATTGAGTTTTGTAAAGGGACATTCCCCAGTGAACAAAGTTTAAATGGGTTGAAAGTTGTTTTGGATTGCGCCAATGGTGCGACCTACCATATTGCCCCGAATGTGCTCAGAGAGCTGGGAGCGGAGGTGATTACCATTGGTTGTGAGCCAAATGGTATCAACATCAATGAAGAATGTGGTGCAACAGATGTTCGTTTATTGCAACAGCGCGTATTGGAAGAACAGGCGCACGTTGGGCTGGCATTTGATGGCGACGGTGACCGTATCATCATGGTTGATCATCTGGGGCAAAAAGTTGATGGCGATCAGATCCTTTATATCATTGCACGTGAAGCATTGAGACAAGGTCAGCTACGTGGTGGTGCAGTGGGTACGTTGATGAGCAATATGGGGCTGGAGTTGGCATTGAAACAGCTTGGCATTCCATTTGAACGTGCGAAAGTTGGCGACCGCTATGTGCTGGAAAAATTGCAGGAAAAAGGCTGGCGTCTGGGTGCTGAAAATTCAGGCCATGTGATTTTGCTAGACAAAACCACAACAGGAGATGGCATTGTTGCTGGATTGCAAGTCTTGAGTGCAATGGTACGCAATAATATGAGCCTGCATGATTTGTGCAGTGGCATGAAACTTCTGCCACAAATTTTGGTTAACGTTCGCTTTGCTGGTAATGCCGATCCTCTGCAATCAGAATCAGTGCTTGAAACCGTAAAATCAGTTGAGACTGAATTAAATGGCCGTGGTCGTGTGCTGCTGCGTAAATCAGGTACAGAACCATTGATTCGTGTCATGGTGGAAGGTGAAGATGAAGAGCAAGTCACAGCATTAGCGCATCGTATTGCTGATGCTGTGAAAAAAATCGGTTGATTTGTTGATTTTTTACTCGAACAGCGCCAGGATTTAAAATTAATCTTGCGTGTCTGATACGCTTTGGTTAGTATTCACACCCGCTCAATAAGTTAATTTTTCTAATTTTGTGAGCGGGTGATGCAACGTAAGGTCGCTATGAAATTGTGGTAAATACCACGAGGAAACGGGTACAACATATGTATGAAGCTCTTTTAGGTATATTCTTGCTGGTTGGTATCGGGCTAATCGCTCTGGTTCTGCTACAGCAGGGTAAAGGTGCTGATATGGGTGCTTCTTTCGGCGCGGGTGCATCTAACACGCTATTTGGTTCATCGGGTTCCGGTAATTTTATGACCCGCATGACGGCAGTTTTTGCTACGTTGTTCATTGTTATCAGTCTGATTCTCGGTAATATGACCAGTAACAAAACGAGTTCTGGCAGCAAATGGGATAACCTTGCTGATCCTGTGAAAGTTGAAAAACAGGCAGAAGTTCCGGTAACGCCAGCAAAACCAAATAGTGATATCCCACAGTAACATTCAGTAACAGAATTGAAATAGGGTTGTTGGTTTTAATAATGAGTTTAGATAACCATTAAAATAACAAGCCTATAAAATCAGTGCCGAGGTGGTGAAATTGGTATACACGCTACCTTGAGGTGGTAGTGCCTAAACAACGGGCGTACGGGTTCAAGTCCCGTCCTCGGCACCATTAATCTAGAAACTTGCGTTTTTAGTATTATCAGCGTAAGATTTGCCACGTTTTCGAACGCGGGATGGAGCAGCATGGTAGCTCGTCGGGCTCATAACCCGAAGGTCGTCGGTTCAAATCCGGCTCCCGCAACCACTTCTTAACAACCTGTATCTTTTCAACAGAAATAATTCAGCAACTATTGAGATATCGATCCCTGATTTGACAGGTTGCTTTGAAAGGTATAGAAAAGAAGTAGGTTGAGACCGCTGGCAGTAAATAGGGTCCAGTTGCATAAAGCCCCGAGTATCGGGGTTTTTTGTTATTTGACAGCAGAACTACTGGGCTAATATAGCCCTTTTTTTATGTCTTGGGGGTGGGCTTGTCCACATTAGAGCAAAAATTAACAGAGATAATTTCAGCACCAGTTGAAGCTTTGGGTTTTGAATTAGTTGGCCTGGAGTTTATTCGCGCTCGCGTATCAACGCTGCGGGTCTATATCGATAGTGAGGAGGGTATCACTGTTGATAATTGTGCTGATGTTAGCCACCAGGTCAGTGCAGTGCTTGATGTTGAAGATCCTATTCCAGGGCTTTATAACCTGGAAATATCTTCACCAGGGCTTGAACGTCCACTGTTTAAGGCTGAACATTACCAGCGCTTTATTGGTGAAGATGTCAGTTTGGTTTTACGCATGGCAATGCAGAACCGTCGCAAATGGCAAGGTATCATCAAGTCAGTTGATGGTGAAATGATTACGGTTACGGTGGATGGAAAAGACGAAGTGTTCGCACTGAGCAACATCCAGAAAGCGAACCTGGTACCCCACTTTTAAAGTTCGGATGAGGCAACTAGGATGAATAAAGAAATTCTGGCTGTTGTGGAAGCGGTTTCTAATGAAAAATCACTCCCTCGCGAAAAAATCTTCGAAGCATTAGAGATTGCACTGGCGACAGCCACCAAGAAAAAGTATGAGCAGGAAATCGACGTCCGCGTTTGTATTGATCGTAAATCAGGTGATTTTGATACCTTCCGTCGCTGGTTAGTTGTTGACGAAGTGACTCAGCCAACGCGCGAAATTACCCTGGAAGCGGCAAAATTTGACAACCCAGAGATTGAACTGGGTGGTTATATTGAAGATCAAATTGAATCAGTGACCTTTGACCGCATTACGACTCAAACGGCAAAACAGGTTATCGTACAGAAAGTACGTGAAGCTGAGCGTGCGATGGTTGTTGATCAATTCCGTGAGCAGCAAGGCGAAATCGTGACCGGTCAGGTCAAAAAAGTGAACCGCGAAAATATTACCTTGGATTTAGGTAATAATGCTGAAGCGGTCATTTTACGTGAAGATATGTTGCCACGGGAAAACTTCCGCCCAGGTGACCGCGTGCGTGGTGTTCTGTATGATGTTCGTCCTGAAGCGCGTGGGGCACAGCTTTTCATTACTCGTTCTCGTCCTGAGATGTTGGTTGAGTTGTTCCGCATCGAAGTGCCTGAGATTGGTGAAGAGATCATTGAGATTAAAGCGGCTGCTCGTGATCCGGGTTCCCGTGCAAAGATCGCAGTGAAAACCAACGACAAGCGTATTGATCCTGTTGGCGCCTGTGTTGGTATGCGTGGTGCGAGGGTACAAGCCGTTTCCAGCGAATTGGGCGGTGAAAGAATTGACATTGTGTTGTGGGACGATAACCCTGCGCAGTTTGTCATTAATGCAATGGCTCCGGCAGATGTTGCATCTATTGTGGTTGACGAAGACAGCTGTACTATGGATGTTGCCGTAGAAAACAGTAATCTTGCTCAGGCGATTGGACGTAATGGTCAGAACGTTCGTCTGGCGGCACAACTGTTGAAAAAACATCGTGGTGATGACAAATGGGAACTCAATGTCATGACTGCGGAAGAGCTACAAGCAAAACATCAGGCAGAAGCACACGCTTCTATTGATACATTCACTAAGCATCTCGACATTGATGAAGATTTCGCCACTGTATTGGTCGAGGAAGGTTTCTCTACGCTGGAAGAACTGGCTTATGTGCCAATCAATGAACTTCTGGCAGTAGAGGGCCTTGATGAAGGATCCGTTGAAGTTCTTCGTGAACGTGCTAAAGCGGCCTTGACGACGCTGGAACTGGCTCAGAAAGAGAGTCTTGGTGATCAGCAACCTGCCGAAGATCTATTGAATCTGCCTGGCATGGAGCGTACTTTGGCGTTTAACCTGGCTGCCCGTGGCATCTGCACTCTGGAAGATCTTGCCGAGCAGGGTATCGACGACTTATCTGATATCGAAGGACTGAATGATGAGAAAGCAGGAGAACTCATTATGGCGGCCCGAAATATCTGTTGGTTTGGCGATGATGCATAAATAAACTGTAGCAGGAAGGAACAGAATGACAGAGGTAACCGTAAAAATACTGGCAGAAGAGATCCAGACATCGGTGGAACGTCTAATCCAGCAATTTGCTGATGCTGGCATTCAGAAAACCGCAACTGACTCTGTTTCCCAGAAAGAAAAAGAAGCTTTGCTGGCCCACCTGAACCGCGAACAAGGCGGTTCTGGCGGTCAGCCAGGTAAATTGACACTACAGCGTAAAACGCGCAGTACACTGAACGTTCCTGGCACCGGTGGCAAAAGTAAATCGGTAGCGATTGAAGTCCGCAAAAAACGCACATATGTAAACCGCGATGCCATTGAACAGGCTAAAGCGGAAGAGCAGGCAAAGCGTGAAGCGGAAGAGCAGGCTCGGCGCGAGGCAGAAGAGAAGGCGCGGCTTGAAGCTGAAGCGAAAAAACTCGCGGAAGAGCAAGCTAAACGTGAAGCTGAAGAAAAGGCAAAACGTGAAGCGGAAGAGAGCGCTCGACGTGAAGCAGAAGAAAAAGCCAAACGTGAAGAGGCTAAACTGTCTCAGCGTGAGGCGGCGGAAAAAGAAAAAGTGACTAAGCAACATACCGAAAACAATCAAAAATCAGTTCAGAATCATTCTGCCGCGCTAAATGAAAAAGCGCGTCGTGAGGCTGAAGCTGCAACTTTAAAACGTAAAGCTGAAGAAGAAATGCGCCGTAAGGTGGAAGAGGAAGCGAAACGTGTTGCAGAAGAAGCGCGTCGAATGGCAGAGGAAAACCAAGACAAATGGTCTTATGACTCTGATAACAGTGACAATAGTGACTACCACATAACCACTTCCCGCTATGCCCGTGATGCGGAAGATGAAAATGACGCCAAAGTAGAAGGCGATCGTCGTTCCCGCTCCCGCGGCGGTAAATCCCGCCAGAAGAAGAATAATAAACATTCTGAATCGAAAGCTGATCGCGAAGAAGCTCGTGCTGTGGGTCGTACCAAAGGTAAGCAACGTAAGCCTAGTGCTTTACAACAGAGTTTCACGAAACCTGTTGCTGCGGTTAACCGCGACGTTGTGATTGGTGAGACAATTACTGTTGCCGAACTGGCTAACAAAATGGCCGTTAAAGGTGCTCAGGTCATTAAGACCATGATGAACATGGGCGCAATGGTCACCATCAACCAAGTGATCGACCAAGAAACCGCGCAACTGGTTGCCGAAGAAATGGGGCACAAAGTTATCCTGCGTCGTGAAAACGAACTGGAAGAAGCGCTGATGAGCGATCGTGATACGGGTGAGACACAGGCGGAACCTCGTGCGCCAGTTGTGACCATCATGGGACACGTTGACCACGGTAAAACTTCTCTGTTGGACTATATCCGTTCCACTAAAGTGGCGTCTGGTGAGGCAGGTGGTATTACCCAGCACATTGGTGCGTATCATGTGAAAACTGAAAAAGGCATGATCACTTTCCTGGATACCCCAGGCCATGCTGCGTTTACCTCCATGCGTGCACGTGGTGCAAAAGCAACAGATATCGTTGTTCTGGTTGTCGCAGCGGATGATGGTGTGATGCCACAGACCGTAGAAGCTATCCAGCATGCTAAAGCGGCCAACGTACCTGTTGTTGTTGCTGTGAACAAGATTGATAAACCAGAAGCTGATCCGGATCGCGTGAAGAATGAATTGTCGCAATACGGCATCATTTCAGAAGAGTGGGGCGGTGAAAACCAGTTCATCAATGTATCTGCTAAAGCTGGTATTGGTATCGATGAGTTGTTGGAAGCCATTTTGCTTCAATCTGAAGTGCTTGAACTGAAAGCGGTACGCACTGGTATGGCGAATGGTGTGGTCATTGAATCCTTCCTGGATAAAGGCCGCGGCCCAGTTGCAACCATTCTGGTTCAATCTGGTACGCTGAACAAAGGCGATATCGTTCTGTGTGGCTTCGAGTATGGCCGTATCCGTGCGATGCGCAACGAGCTTGGCCGTGAAGTGACCTCGGCTGGCCCATCTATCCCAGTGGAAATTTTGGGGCTGTCCAATGTGCCATCTGCGGGTGATGAAGCAACTGTTGTTCGTGATGAGAAAAAAGCGCGTGAGGTGGCCTTGTATCGTCAGGGTAAATTCCGCGAAGTGAAAATAGCTCGTCAGCATAAAGCTAAGCTGGAAAACATCTTCGCTAACTTAGAAGAAGGCAAGGTATCTGAACTGAACATTGTTCTGAAAACGGATGTTCAAGGTACATGTGAAGCAATCAGTGATTCACTGCTGAAATTGTCTACTGATGAAGTTAAAGTGAAAATCATCGGTTCTGGTGTGGGTGGTATCACTGAAACTGATGCGACACTGGCAGCGGCATCTGAAGCAATTATTCTGGGCTTTAACGTTCGTGCTGATGCTTCTGCACGCCGCATCATTGAAAACGAAAACCTGGATCTGCGTTACTATTCCGTTATCTATAACCTGATTGATGAGATCAAACAGGCGATGAGCGGTATGCTGGCACCAGAATACAAACAGCAGATCATGGGTCTTGCCGAAGTCCGTGATGTATTTAAGTCACCGAAATTTGGTGCGATTGCGGGTTGTATGGTGACAGAAGGTTCCATCAAGCGTAATAATCCGATCCGCGTACTGCGTGATAACGTTGTTATTTACGAAGGTGAGTTGGAATCCTTACGTCGCTTTAAGGATGACGTTAACGAAGTCCGTAATGGTATGGAATGTGGTATCGGTGTGAAGAACTACAATGATGTTCGCGTTGGTGACATGATTGAAGTCTTTGAAGTGATTGAAATTAAACGCTCCATCGATTAATACCATTATTTATTAATAGATTCATTCCATTCTTGGGGGGCTTCATGCCCCCCAAAATGTCAGGAGATATAACAATGGCAAGAGAATTTAGTCGTACTCAGCGCGTTGCACAGGAAATGCAAAAAGAAATTGCCATCATTTTACAGCGTGAAATCAAAGATCCCCGTATTGGAATGGCGACAGTCTCTGGTGTTGAGGTTTCTCGCGATCTGGCTTATGCCAAAGTATTTGTTACCTTTCTGAATGTGCTGGTGGATGGGCATGATTCCGAGATGGTTAAAGAAGGTATCAAGGCATTGAACGAAGCCTCTGGTTTTATTCGTTCCCTGCTGGGTAAAGCGATGCGCCTGCGTATCATTCCTGAACTGACATTCTCTTATGACAGTTCTTTGGTGGAAGGGATGCGGATGTCGAATTTGGTTAGTAACGTCGTTAAAAACGATGAGAAGCGTCGCGCATCTGCGGATCACAATGAGGAAAAATGATGGGGCGCCGTCGTAGAGGCCGTGCTATACACGGTGTACTGTTGCTGGATAAGCCGCAGGATATTTCCTCCAATGATGCGTTACAGAAAGTCAGACGTATTTTCAATGCCAGCAAAGCGGGCCATACTGGTGCGTTGGATCCATTAGCGACAGGCATGTTGCCGATTTGTCTGGGGGAAGCGACTAAGTTTTCCCAATTCTTGCTGGATTCTGACAAACGTTATCGTGTGATTGCCCGTTTAGGGCAGCGCACGGATACGTCGGATTCACATGGAACAATCATCAGTGAGCGTGACGTAAAAATCACCGAATCTCAGCTTAATGCTGCATTGGAGCAATTCCGTGGTGATACCATGCAGGTTCCTTCCATGTACTCTGCATTGAAACATCAGGGAAAACCGCTATACGAATATGCCCGTCAGGGAATTGAAGTAGAGCGGGAAGCGCGTCCTATCACTGTTTATGAATTGCAATTCATTCGCTGGGAAGGGAATGAATTGGAATTGGAAATACACTGTTCCAAGGGAACTTATATTCGTACCATCATTGATGATTTAGGGGAGCTTTTGGGCTGTGGCGCGCATGTCATTTATCTGCGTCGTTTGCAGGTTGCCAACTATCCCAATCAAAGAATGGTAACGTTGGAACAGTTATATGAGTTAAAACAACAGGCTGAAGATCAAGAAATCGAAGCGTGGGAATTGCTTGATCCATTATTGTTACCCATGGATACCGCCGTGGTTCATTTTCCTGTCATTCACTTAACATCTGTCGTTGCGTCGTATTTCAAACAAGGCCAGCCGGTTCGCAGCAAACATAATTTGGCTTCAGATGAATGGGTGAGGGTGACCGAAGGAGATGAAAATAAATTCATCGGCATTGCCATGATCGATGATGATGGACTCGTGGCCCCACGCCGTCTGGTTGTTGAAACGGAATAATGATAGCAATAGACAAGGAATTACAGCAGGTAAATTGAGTCGGGGCGCAGAATGACGGTGATTGTGCTGTCTTGCGCTTCATCTATTTGCAGCGTAGAATACCGCGTCTGTACATGAGTGGCTGAATTAGAGATCGGCACTCGTCATTTTAAATTACTTATTTGGAGTTATACTATGTCTCTAAGTACTGCTGCAAAAGCGCAAATTATTGCTGAATTTGGCCGTGGCGCTAACGACAGTGGTTCCAGCGAAGTTCAGATCGCATTGCTGACTGCTGACATCAACCACCTGCAAGGCCACTTTGCAGAGCACAAAAAAGATCACCACAGCCGTCGTGGTCTGCTGAGAAAGGTTGCACAGCGTCGTAAGCAGCTGGACTACCTGAAGCGTAAAGATGTTGCACGCTATACTGCTCTGATTGAGCGTCTGGGACTGCGTCGCTAATTGATGAGTTTCAGTGGAAAGGGGCCTAATCGGGCCCCTTTTCTTCTAGGAAACGGAATTGATAGGTAACAGAAAATTTAATCCACTGTTTTTGCACCGTTTCTAAAATTTGAACCTCTTCCGCTACAGTGACTCGCGCGGCTAATGAGAGTCCTCAAAGCAGTGAGCACTGTCATTAGTCGTGAGGGTGTAGCAAGAAGAGAAAATCCATTGTTGCTGGTTTCTTAAATTAGCAACACTAACAAAGGAAAATTATTTTGCTTAATCCGATTGTTCGTAAATTCCAGTATGGTCAGCACACAGTGACCATCGAAACTGGCATGATGGCTCGTCAGGCGACAGCCGCTGTTATGGTAAATATGGATGACACAGCGGTATTTGTTACCGTTGTCGGTCAAAAGAAAGTCAAAGCAGGTCAGGATTTCTTCCCTCTGACCGTTAACTATCAGGAGCGTACTTACGCTGCTGGCCGTATTCCAGGCAGTTTTTTCCGTCGCGAAGGCCGTCCGGGTGAAGGTGAAACATTAGTTGCCCGTCTTATCGACCGCCCTCTACGCCCTCTGTTTCCAGAAGGTTTCCTGAATGAAGTTCAAATTATCGCGACCGTTGTTTCTGTTAACCCACAAGTTAACCCTGATATCGTTGCCATGATCGGTTCTTCTGCTGCACTGGCATTGTCTGGTATCCCATTCAATGGCCCAATTGGTGCTGCACGCGTGGGTTACATTAACGATCAGTACGTACTGAACCCAACCAGTGATGAACTGAAACACAGCCGTTTGGATCTGGTCGTTGCAGGTACAAACAACGCGGTGCTGATGGTAGAGTCCGAAGCGGAACTGCTGACTGAAGAGCAAATGTTGGGTGCGGTTGTGTTTGGTCACGAGCAGCAACAGATTGTGATTGATAACATCAATGCGCTGGCTGCTGAAGCAGGTAAAGAAAAATGGGATTGGGCGCCAGAGCCTGTTAATCAACCTCTGCACAATCGTATTGCAGAACTGGCTGAAAGTCGTCTGGGTGATGCTTATCGCATTACTGAGAAGCAGGAACGTTACGCTCAGGTTGATAATATCAAAGAAGAAGTCACTGCGGTTATCCTGGCAGAATTTGCAGAAAAAGGCGTTGAACTGGAAGAAACCGAAGTGCTTGAAGTTCTCGCTACTCTGGAGAAAAATGTTGTTCGTAGCCGTGTTCTGCGTGGTGAACCGCGTATTGATGGCCGTGAAAAAGATATGGTCCGTGCTCTTGACGTTCGCACAGGTGTACTGCCACGTACTCATGGTTCATCCCTGTTTACCCGTGGTGAAACTCAGGCACTAGTAGCAGCAACATTAGGCACAGAGCGTGATGCTCAAGTTATCGATGAGCTGATGGGTGAGCGTACCGATCGCTTCCTGTTCCACTATAACTTCCCTCCGTACTCTGTTGGTGAAACGGGTATGGTCGGTTCACCAAAACGTCGTGAAATTGGTCACGGTCGTCTGGCGAAACGTGGCGTATTGGCTGTGATGCCAAATATCAACGAATTCCCATATACCGTTCGCGTAGTATCTGAAATCACTGAATCCAACGGTTCTTCCTCTATGGCTTCTGTTTGTGGTGCATCACTGGCGTTGATGGATGCCGGTGTACCGATTAAGGCAGCCGTTGCGGGTATCGCGATGGGGTTGGTGAAAGAAGGCGAAAACTTTGTTGTTCTGTCTGACATTTTGGGTGACGAAGATCATCTGGGTGACATGGACTTTAAAGTTGCGGGTAGCCGTGATGGTATCAGCGCATTGCAAATGGACATCAAAATCGAAGGTATCACCCGTGAAATCATGCAGATTGCGCTGAATCAGGCTAAAGGTGCCCGCTTGCATATTCTGGGTGTGATGGAGCAGGCAATTCATAGCCCACGTAATGATATTTCTGAATTTGCACCACGTATCCACACCATCAAGATCAATCCAGACAAGATCAAAGATGTGATTGGTAAAGGGGGTTCTGTGATCCGAGCATTGACGGAAGAAACCGGAACAACCATTGAAATTGAAGACGATGGCACAGTGAAGATTGCGGCGACTGACGGTGACAAAGCACGTCATGCTATCAGACGTATCGAAGAAATCACTGCGGAAGTTGAAGTGGGCCGTATTTATGCTGGTAAAGTGACCCGCATTGTTGATTTTGGTGCATTTGTTGCTATCGGTGGTGGTAAAGAAGGGCTGGTACACATTTCTCAGATCGCTGAAAAACGTGTTGAGAAAGTCACTGATTATCTGCAAATCGGGCAAGAAGTTCCGGTGAAAGTGCTGGAAATTGACCGTCAGGGACGTATCCGCCTGAGCATGAAAGAAGCTGTGATTACCACTGATGCGGAAGTGCAATCACCGACATCATCAGTAGAATAAATTTGACGTAAAGAGCGGCGTCCTGTAAAAAGGGCGCCGTTTATCTCAATAAATTTTGAATTATTGTTCTTAGTAATAGTTCGAAAGATGAGAGGAAGTGAATTTTGGGCAGGAAGCCTGAAATATACAATGTGGGTGGAGTAATAGGGCATTCTGATTGATGTCTGGCTTCGGGAGTGGGAAATGAATTCTTTTCTGCGCTGGTGTTATGTTGCGGCTATTTTTCTCCTTGTGGGATGTAGCGGCACTGGGTGGCGTAAAAATGAAGTTATTGCTATTCCATTACAACCGACATTGCAACAAGAGGTTATTCTGGCTCGTATGGAGCAAATACTTGCGAGTCGGTCACTGACGGAAGATGAATATGCACAGCTTTTATATGAACGAGGTGTGCTGTATGATAGCCTCGGGCTGAGGGCATTGGCACAGAATGATTTTTCAGTGGCTTTGTCTATCCGTCCTGATATTCCTGAAATTTTTAATTATTTAGGAATTTATTTTACGCAGGCAGGCAATTTTGATTCTGCCTATGAAGCGTTTGATTCTGTTTTAGAGCTTGATCCAACTTACAACTACGCGCGAATGAATCGCGGCATTTCACTGTATTACGGTGGCCGCTATCGATTGGCGCAGGATGATCTGCAGGCGTTTTATCAAGACGATCCAAATGATCCCTTCCGTTCGTTGTGGTTGTACCTTGTGGAAGATAAAATTGATCCTAAGGCTGCAATGACTAATTTGTCGCACCATTTTGACAAAGCGAATCGAGGGAGATGGGGCTGGAATATTGTTGAATTCTATTTAGGCAAAATCGGTGAAAAAACATTGATGGAACGCTTAAAGCAGGGTTCAACAGATAACACTTCGCTCGCTGAGCATCTCAGTGAAACTGACTTCTATTTAGGTAAACATTACCTAAGTCTGGGGGATGAGGATAGCGCAACTGCGTTATTCAAGCTGACGGTGGCTAACAATGTGCATAACTTTGTTGAGCACCGCTACGCATTGTTGGAATTGGCACTATTGGGCCAAAAACAAGATGATTTATCGGAATCGAACCAACAATAGCTGACGAACATTTTCACGACAGATTTTAAAGTCCACATCTCTGGATGATGGGGGCTTGTTTGTTCGTTTAATAACATAATTTGAGCCAGTTCACATTTTAAATGAAAATGACAGAAATTCTTTTCACAGTGTTATGTAGACTGGCCGCCATGATCAATGAGGCACCATTACATGACCACTGAGACTGAAATCTCTTTTGCTGATTTAGGTTTATCGGCACCTATCCTTTCTGCGTTGGGAGACTTGGGCTATGAGAAGCCTTCTCCTATCCAACAACAATGTATTCCTCACCTGCTGAGTGGCCGTGATGTGCTGGGTATGGCACAGACGGGCAGCGGTAAGACAGCGGCTTTCAGCTTGCCTTTATTGAATAACATTGATGCTGAACTTAAAGCGCCACAAATTCTTGTGTTAGCGCCAACCCGTGAACTGGCGGTGCAGGTTGCTGAAGCGTGTTCAGATTTTTCCAAACATATGCGCAATGTGAATGTTGTTGCACTTTACGGTGGACAGCGTTATGACGTTCAGTTACGTGCTTTGCGTCAGGGGCCACAAGTTGTGGTGGGTACACCAGGACGTTTGCTTGACCATCTGAAGCGTGGCACATTGGATCTGTCCAACCTGAAAGGTTTGGTATTAGATGAAGCTGACGAAATGTTGCGTATGGGCTTTATCGAAGATGTTGAAAACATCATGAGCCAGATCCCTGCTGAACATCAAACCGCGCTGTTCTCTGCGACAATGCCAGAAGCGATCCGCCGTATTACCCGTCGTTTCATGAATGATCCACAGGAAGTTCGCATTCAGAGCAGTGTGACAAACCGTCCTGACATTAGCCAGAGCTACTGGTCTGTTTACGGCATGCGCAAAAATGAAGCGTTGGTGCGTTTCCTGGAAGCAGAAGATTTTGATGCTGCGATTATTTTCGTGCGTACCAAGAATGCAACGTTGGAAGTTGCAGAAACGCTGGAGCGTAACGGCTACAACTCCGCGGCACTGAATGGTGACATGAACCAGGCTCTGCGTGAACAGACACTTGAGCGCTTGAAAGATGGCCGTTTGGACATTCTGATTGCGACGGATGTTGCTGCTCGTGGTTTGGATGTTGATCGTATTAGCCTGGTGGTTAACTACGACATTCCAATGGATGCTGAATCTTATGTACACCGTATCGGTCGTACTGGTCGTGCGGGTCGTGCGGGTCGTGCGCTGTTGTTTGTTGAAAACCGCGAACGTCGTTTGCTGCGTAACGTTGAACGCACCATGAAACTGACCATCCCAGAAGTTGAACTGCCAAACGCAGAGCTTCTGAGCCAGCGTCGTCTGGAGAAATTTGCGGCTAATGTTCAGAATCAACTGGAAAGCAGCGATCTGGATCAATACCGTGCCTTGCTGTCTAAGCTGGGTACTGGTGATGAGCTGGATATGGAAACACTGGCAGCAGCCTTGCTGAAAATGGCACAAGGTGAGCGCCCACTTATTCTGCCACCTGATCCAGTGCGTCGCCCTCGCCGTGAATTCAACGAGCGTGATGATCGTCGTCGCAATAGCAATAGTAATGGCTTTGGTGAGCGTGACAGAGGTGAGCGTGACAGAGGTGATCGTCCTCGTCGTGAGCGTCGTGACGTGGGTGATATGGAACTGTATCGCATTGAAGTTGGCCGTGATGATGGTGTTGAAGTTCGCCATATTGTGGGTGCGATTGCAAATGAAGGCGATATCAGCAGCCGTTATATCGGTAATATCAAACTGTTTGCTACCCACTCTACGATTGAGCTGCCAAAAGGTATGCCAGGGGAGTTGCTGTCTCACTTTACCCGTACTCGTATTCTGAACAAACCAATGAATATGCAGTTGATGGGAGACGCGCAACCCTTTGAGCGCCGTGAGCGTCGTGGTGGCCGCAATGGTAATGGCGGTAATGGTGGCAATGGTCCACGTCGTGACCGTGATGGTTTCGGTAATAACGGTGGTCGTCGTTTTAACAACGAACGTCGTGGTGGTGGTGAGCGTGGTACTTTCCGCGGTCGCGGCAACGATGAAGCGCCACGTCGCCGTCAAAGCAGTGGTAATGTATAAGCTCTAATCTTTCATTGATTTGCTTGATTCATCGTTGCGTTAAAGATATCGTAATGATCAATTAAATAAAGCCCTTTCTCTTAACGGAGAAAGGGCTTTTGCTATTTATCTTGCTAATTTTATTAAATCTTCTTTCTTGGCAATGCAATAAGTAGGATCGCGGTCCCACCTTGTGGGTGAGTGTGAATATTTTGTGTATCTAATAGATATACATTTGCTATAGTGTCTATCTACAAATTTGCCATACAGGTGATTTATGAAAACACAACCTAAAGAAATTCCGATTAACATTAGGGCTAAAGCCTTTCAGCGGGAGTTAATTGACCATGCAGCAAATCTGCTCGCAAAGACCCGCACTGATTTCATCTTGGATGCTGCCTGCCGTGCAGCCGAAGAGGCCATACTCGATCAGCATCACTTTTTCGTCAACGATGAAAAATATAATGCGTTCATGCAGATGCTGGAGCAACCGATTTCTGATAATGCCGGTTTTAAAAAACTCATGGGATATAAAGCACCGTGGGAATAAGCGCACCTGAAATATTAACGGCTGAACATAATGTCAATGATTTTTATTGCCAGCATGAAACATTAAATGAATGGCTTTCACGTCGGGCTTTAAAAAACAATAAGCTCGGCGCGAGCCGCACATTTGTCATTTGCAAGAAAGGCACAAAAGACGTTATTGGTTATTATTGTCTAAGTGCTGGCTCAATAAATCATATTGAATCTACCCCCTCGCTTAAACGCAATATGCCAAATCCAATCCCTGTGGTGCTCCTCGGACGTCTGGCTATCGATGTAGAATATCAGGGAAATAAGTTAGGGGCGTTGCTCCTCCAGGACGCTTTTAAGCGTGTTGCTAGTACAGCGGAACAGGTGGGCATTTCAGCCATAATCGTCCACGCAATTGATGAGAGCGCTCGATCGTTCTACACACGTCTTGGCTTCGTCCAATCACCACTAGAGCCATACACATTAATGCTCCCATTAGGTTTAGCGAAAACGTAACTGTAATAAAATAAGTGGGATCGCGATCCCACCTTAAGCGGCGTCAAGTTAACCCCAACTCTTCTTTAAGCGGTTTCAAATAGCGACGACTTACAGGAATACGTTCATCATTGCTAAGTACCAGCTCTGCCTGCCCATTTTCGCCAAAAACAATTTCCCGTAATTGAGTCATGTTGACTAAATACTGGCGATGGCAGCGCGTGAGTGAAGTGCGAGTTTCCAGTGTCCGCAGGGTCAACTCGGTAAAGCCTTCCTGTCCGTTAGCACTCATGACATAGACACCACTCAGGCGGGAAGTGACATACAGGACATCATCCAATGGCATCAGCCAGATTCGGCTATGTCCGGTACAGGGAATATATTTCAGCTGTTCATCTTCACGTTGAAGAACTGTCAGATTTTGCTTTTGATAGCCAGAACGCAGGCGTTGCAGTGTCTTACTCAGACGCTCTTTTTCCAGCGGCTTTAATAAATAATCGAAAGCATGTTCTTCAAAGGCTTGCACCGCATATTCATCAAATGCAGTCAGAAAAACAATATAAGGGCGATGCTCTGGATCGAGCATACCAACCATTTCCAGTCCGGTAATGCGGGGCATTTGAATATCGAGGAAAACAACATCGGGTTTCAGGCGATGGATAGCACCAATCGCTTCTACTGCGTTGGCACATTCTCCAATGATTTGAATATCAGTTTCCTCTTCCAGCAAACAACGTAGATTCTCACGAGCCAATGGCTCATCATCAACAATCAATATATTCATATTTACGCCGCTTTTTTAGCCTGTTTTTTTTCTAATGGTAAACACAAAATGACACGGGTAAATTCTTCTGGCCGACACTCAACGCTTACCCCATACTGTTTACCATAACGAAGCCGCAGACGTTTATCTACCAAACTCATCCCAAGGCCATCATCTCCCACTTTTTTGGGGCAATATAGTCCTGCATTATCTTCAATCGCTACCAATAGCAATTGGTCTTTTTGATAGGCTCTAATCGTAATTTTTCCTGTATCCAGTAACTGTGATGTGCCATGTTTAATCGCATTTTCTACCATTGGTTGCAGGGAAAAAGCGGGTAAGTGCGCATCGCGCAGAGATTCAGGTATTTCGATGGCAATTTGGAGGCGTTCACGGAAACGGGCCTTCTCAATTTGTAAGTAAGCGTTTACATGCTCTATCTCATTTTCCAGTGTGGCAATATCTTTAGGTCGCTTTAAATTCTTACGGAAGAATGTTGAAAGATATTGCACCAGCTGGCCTGCCTGTTGGCTATCCCGACGGATAACAGCTTGCAGCGTATTTAAGGCATTAAATAAAAAGTGAGGGTTCACTTGCGCGTGAAGCAGCTTTACTTCTGATTGCAACAGAGATTGCTTATTCCGTTCATACTGTCCGGCAAGAATTTGGGCTGAGAGCAGACTGGCAATTCCCTCTCCTAATGTGCGATTGATGGAACTGAATAGGCGATTCTTGGCTTCGTAGAGTTTGATTGTACCAATGACCTGTTGGTTTTCTCCCCGTAAAGGGATCACCAGCGCTGAGCCAAGTTTGCAGGTTGGGTTAAGGGAACAGCAATAAGGTGTTTCATTGCCATCGGCATACACAACCTCATTATTCTCAATGGCACGATGAGACTGTTTGGAAGCAATTGGCGTACCAGGCAGATGGTGATCTGAACCGATACCAATAAATGCCAGTAATTTTTCCCGATCCGTAATTGCGACAGCCCCGATTTCTAACTCCTGATAAATGACTTTTGCCACGCGCATACTGTTATCTTCATTGAACCCCTTACGTAAAATTCCCTCTGTACAGACAGCAATTTTTAGCGCTTGGGCAGAAAAAGCACTGGTATATTTTTCAAAAATAGCGCGTCTATCCAGTAAAATGCGGATAAACATGGCCGCACCAATACTATTGGCGATGATCATGGGGGCCGCGATATCTTTCACCAAACTCAGCGCCTCACTGAAGGGATTGGTAAGTAGCAGGATAATGCCCATTTGGGTACATTCAGCAAGGAAAGTAATAATGGCCGCTGTCCACGGGTTCAATAATTTATTGATTTGTCCTTTTTTCATCAGATAAATATGGACAAGGCCGCCCAATACGCCTTCTACAATAGTGGATACCATACAGCTAAATGCGGTCATTCCGCCGAGAGAATAGCGGTGTAAGCCCCCAGTGAATCCGACCATCGCCCCTACTGTTGGCCCGCCGAGAAAACCTCCCAGCACAGCACCAATTGCGCGGGTATTGGCAATCGAATCGTTAACATGCAGCCCAAAATACGTTCCCATAATGCAAAAGATGGAGAAAATCACGTAACACATCAACTTATGAGGTAAACGGACGGTCACTTGCAACAGGGGAATAAACAGGGGAGTTTTACTCAGGAGCCAAGCGATTACCAGATAGACACACATCTGCTGGAGTAATAACAACACAAGGTTAAACTCGTACATATCTTTTCATTTTGTAATTAATAACAATAAGCATTTATACGCATCTTGAAGTTAGATTGGTATAAGACGTTATTATCAAAGGTGGAATTTAATATCGTCAAGAGGTGTTAACAGGATAATGTATTGACAGGAATGGGAAAGAATTATCCGCCCCACAGGGGCGGATTGTTTAACTAAGCAATGAAAATGACTGACAAATAGCGTTATTCCTTACAGATGACGTAATCAAAGATTTCATCATTGATAACATGTTCAAATCCTTCGTCTATATTCACGGAGTAATGTTGATCTTTTCCTTTTTCGTCTTTTCCTACTGTGGCTGAACGGTAGGAGCGATGTTTTGGCCAACCCAGTTGGTCATGCATGGCATTGTTTGGATGGGCACGGTACAGAGCTATCAAATCTTCTTTTGTTGGTAACTTGCGGTCTATTTCCTCACAATACCATGCAGCTCCTATTTCGCGACGGCGAGGCCATATTTCACCACTTTCGGAATAAGTCTTATTTGATTTTAAATGATTAGCTATTAGCTCTGCTTGCAACCGAGGGCGCTTAAAGATAACGCCATTCTCAGCCACTACGGTATCAGACATATGCCCCCAAAAATTGGCTACGGGAACATCTGGACTGGTAGCTACAGTAAAAATGACATCCTTAGTTTGTGGGGCATCAGTACCGTCCACCGAGATAGACAACGTCGTTTTCACGCCAGATCCGTTCGGATCGGTCACGGCAATAGACAAGATACCTTGATCATCCGTGAACCCCTGATATACACCTGATTTTCCGTTAAGTAGGGCTGTGATTTTCTGACTGACATTTTGGCGATTCAGCGCCTTCATAGCGTTAACTTTGACGGCTACATTTCGGGCTGGCTGTTTGTGATTTAGCGTTTTGATTGTCAGTATGATCGGTTCTTGTTTTTTTACTTTATCAGCACTGACCGTGATCATCATGTCATCGGCTAGCCCTCTGACAGTGCCGCCTTTTCCTCCATCGTGAGTGTGGTTCCCTTGATCGGCACCCATGCTGGTATCAACGCGCTGTGTATTACCGATCAGATTCATGGCATTTTTTGCCTGGACGGCAATCTCTTTCACCTTACCGGCATCCGACAGTGTCAATGTATAGTCAGGAATTTTGCCCGATTCTGTTACTGTATGGCCTTTGGTCAGGTCAATATCGCCCTTATTGCCCCATACATAGATCGATTTATCCGTTGGATCACCATGATTAGGATTAAAGGTATAGGTTGCCCTTAATTTCTGGCCCATTTCTAACTTGCCAACGAGGGTTAAGTTTTTGACGATGGGGGCATCAGGATGTACGAACGTGATTTCGACGGGCTTGATGGTAATACCCTCCACTTCCGGGGTGATTTTCAATACCCCAATCTTTTTGCCAGCAGTAAGCTGGGATTCATAGACACCCGGGCGGACTTCTTTCATTTGATCGATCTTCGGATCGCTGTCACTTCCACTTAACCCAGTTGAAACCAATTTGATGTCTGAGGCAACGCCAACGATAGGTTTGTCATCCTTATCTTTCAGGGTTAATGTCAGAAGGGTGGTGGAATGATCATCAGCCAACAGTTCTTTGTCTTTTGCTGAGAAGGTGGATTTATTCGCATTAACTGCCGCATGAAGCACTTGCACTTTCATTTCGGCTCGTTTGGAAGCATTACCGTGCTTATCGTAAGCAATAGCTCCCATCGCGTAGGTATTGTTGCCCTGGGTTTGATATTTTGGCAAGGTCAACAGATAGTGCGTACCACCTTGATGTTGGATCTTACCGCCATTAGCAAAAAAGTCTGCTGCATCCCACTCAATATCTTTAAACCCATATTTGCTATTGACACTGATATGGAGAGGTTTGGTATCTCTTGCATAGCCTACAATCAGGTTATCTATTGCCAGAGAAATCACTTCACGTTTGCGGTATTCCAAAACGATCTGGTTGTTGCGATCGACTAAATCATAGCGGCTGCCTTGCAAAGAACGCTTAAACGTTACGGCATCTGGATCAATCTGTTTGGCCCACGGTGTACCAATTTCATAACTCAGTTCGATATTGAACTGGGTTTCCCCATCACCAGACATATCTTGTTTGCGGTCAATACCGAAAGTCAGTAATGGGATAGGTGTATAATTAACTCCGAAAGTGAAGGCAGCAGGATCTTTCTTGCGGTGATCTTTACTGATAAGGCCGACCTCATCCCCGAAGTATTGCTCATACATCAACTCGCCACCGAGTTGTGGTAACGAAGGCAAATAACCTTGTACTTTCAGGTCGAAGCCATTGGCAGGGCGTTCATCATAATCAGTCAGAAGGCGGGACTCTTGCCAATTACTTAAGCGAATATAGCCATTAGCCGCCAATTTCAGGTAATTGCGGGCATATTCTGCGCCAAGGCCGAGTCGGCTATTATCGCCGGTGATATCGTGGTCAAAGAAAGCATTGTAGCCCAGCATCCAGTCATCAAAAAAATGGCGTTGTCCAAAGCCAATATTAGCGGTATTGCGTTTATCAATATGGCGCAGGCCGAACTGGGTAAAAAACATCTGATGATGGGTATCATACAACGGCAATAACATATCAAATTGGCTGTCACTTAAATGGCCATGACTATCCATATTGAGTTGTACACGAGTTGTGCCGTAGCGCCCCAGCCAATTTTGAATTTTCTGATTGGCTTCTCCCACTGCCAGACTGCTTAATTGACTTGCGGCATTATTCTTAATGTCGTCACTGGCCAGCAACTGACCAATGCGAGAGGAGATCTCAGCCAGATGGTTAGAATCTTGGGCTGTATTGCCTGTAATAGACGTCTTGTCTTCTGTCGCGGTTTTGTTGAATGAAGGTTGCTCTAGTGAGGAGAGCTTTAATGAAGATTGTTTTAATAAAGGCTGTTTTGATGAAGATATTTCTAATGAGGAATAGTTAAAAGGCAGAAATTTATTGTTACGAGGTTTTGGAACATCAATCTCACTACCTACTCCGAGTGAGGTAAAAGGCTTATCAAAGGTACGCAATTGATTGATTTTTTTTAAATCGGAGACAGTTAAATCATAACGTTTGGCGATGCTCTTGACTGTTTCCCCTGATTTCAGGACATAAGGCTCTGTTGGTAAAACCCATTTTTCATTTTGAAAAGTTGAGGGCGTTTTGGCCGCAACGATCACGGGGGTGAATGCGCCAGCAATTGGGAACGTGAGTTGAGCCATAATGTTCACCCAGGCTACACGTTTCACCACACTTTGCTGTTTATGTAACAATTGCGGTTGATCGGATTTTTTGTTCATATCTATAGACCTGTAACAATAAAAAATACCATGCGATAGCCAACAGTAAACCTATCCATTTCAGGATATTATTTTCCGTTTACTGCTTGCCATAAGTCATCTAATCAGGGTGTGAAATGCCATATAAGTGCATAATAAAGAGATGACAACATGGCATTACCTGATTTGGGATATCACAAAATAGTTAAAAAATTTTACTTATTAGTTAACAATCAGAGTATTGATCTGCTGTTTTGTTTTTGTGTGGTTTTTTATTCCAGCATAAAATCATTTTTTGATCAATATAACTTTCATTATCAATACATTCTGAATTAGGTTGATATTAAAACCCTGTTTTATTTAAATAATTAAGTAAAAATAAATAGTTATCATTTTGTTT
>NZ_JADEUF010000038.1 GCF_015163655.1 Xenorhabdus griffiniae
GCATCAATTCAAGGGCGCGTTTTTGTTCTGGTGTCAGATGAATTTTCATGGTCGCAAGCATGATCGGATTAGGATAAAAAATCAAGCATCTTCAATGACGATTGGTATATACCCCGCGTTATTAATTATAAACGAGGATGTAATGCAATCGGATATTATCTATTTAACCAGAAAGCTGGTTTTTTTATTTTTTACGCATTCGTGACAGCGGGAGTCACAGGTTTACTCTTTTTGGATGTTAATTACCTGAAAAATGGTGTACAGGAAGACTCATTGACTGAGATGTTTCAGGAGTTAACTTTGCTGATTATTGCTGCTTTACTGTTTTATGAAGTAAAGAAAAATGTAAAGTTGCGTCCGGCATTGGCATTAATGGCTGGTTTTTTCAGTTGTCTTCTGATTAGAGAATTAGATATCTATTTTGATAATCTCTTCTTTCATGGTGCGTGGTCATGGTTTGCCATTCCACTTGCTTTAATCTGTATTGGGTATGCCTGCAACAATGGGCGGCAAACTCTCTCTGGGCTCGTCTATTTCACTCGTCACCAAAGTTATTCCATGATGGTTTGTGGTCTGTTGTGTGTATTGGTGTTTTCCCGTTTATTTGGTATGGGGGCGCTGTGGCAGGGATTGATGGATGAACATTTTAACCGGACGGTTAAAAATATGGTGGAAGAAGGCTGTGAAATGTTGGGTTATGCCCTATGTTTTATTGCCACACTTTGGTATTTGCCTGCCGCCCGCAAGCAACGTATTTCTAAAAATATTATTTAATTTCAATCTATTTTGAACTCAATTTTTCAATGCTTACTTATTTGAAGCAAATTTTGCCGATCACAGCAAAATTTGCCTTTCTTGTCCGCTTCTCATCATTAAACGAAAATAAACGATAACCGTCTATTGGCGAAGATAGATCTGTGGTTGATGAGTTTCGGGGTGCTGCATAACGCCCAAATCGGCTTGATACCATTGCTTAAGAATATCGTCACGCAGTACATCTTGCGGAGTACCCGATGCGACTAATTGGCCTTTGTGCAACAAGATAATTTTATCGGCATAAAGTGAAGCCAGGTTCAAATCATGCAGTACACAACAGGCAGCAATGGGATGCTGTCGTGTCAGGCGGTGAACCAATCGCAATGTATGTTGTTGGTGATAAAGATCCAGTGCCGACGTGGGTTCATCCAAAAACAGACAAGATTCGGTAGGTTCAGGGTGCCAAAGTTGAGCTAACACTCTTGCCAGTTGAACCCGTTGTTGTTCTCCCCCCGATAATTGCTGATAATTCCTGTTTCTCAGTTCTTCACACTCTGTTAAAGCAATCGCTTCATCAATGGCGATTTTTTTATGAGCATTTTCATGGGGAACACGTCCCATAGCAATGACTTCCTCTACACTAAATGGAAAGGAGAGGGCGCTATATTGCCGCATGACTGCACGAATACGAGCCAGTTGCTGAGTTGGCCAGCGAGAAATAGGCGTTCCTTTTAACAGACAATCTCCCGAATTGGGTAGAATATAGCCGGTCAATAGACGTAACAGTGTTGATTTTCCCGCCCCGTTTGGGCCAATAATTGCTACAACTTCCCCTTGACGCAGGGAAAGGGAAACATCCTTGATGATCTGACGCTGCCCGATGAAATAATTTAAATTTCGTGCTTCAAGCAAATTATTTGACATGATCGGTTCCATTATGAACGGTTTCTTGATGGCTTGAGGATAAGCCATAAAAAATAGGGGGCACCGATCAAACCAGTAATAAGACCTACTGGCATTTCAGCAGGGGAAACTAATGTCCTGGCTAATGTGTCGGCTTTTAGCAGAAGACAGGCACCACCGAGGGCAGATATCGGCAATAGCCAAGTATGATCTCCCCCAAACCGCTGCCTGGCAAGGTGTGGGATAACCAAGCCAATGAAGCCAATGACACCGGTCAAAGCAACGGCACATCCAACTAACAAGGCACTTAACAGCAATAATTGATATTTGGTGCGTTGGACATTAATACCTAAATAATGAGCTTCTTCATCACCCAGTTGTAGCAAATTGAGTTTGCGTGATTGACTGATTGTCAGCATACAGACAGGGATAATGAGTGATGCCGCAATCGCCAGTGTTGGCCACTCTATTTGACTGAGTGAACCCATCATCCAAATGGAAAATTGGCGTAATTGTTGGTCGTTACTGATATAGCTTAATACACCAATAAATGACGAACATAGTGCATTAATGGCGATGCCTGCAAGAAGCAGCTTTGACAGGTTACCGTGGTTATATTTGTTGAGAATGAATATTAGGGTTGATACTAATAGGCTGCCGATAAAAGCGGCAATAATATGTCCGTACAGCGCAATGCTGGCAGGTAAGGCGAAAGGCAGTACAATAAACATTGCAACGGTAAGTGCTGCACCACTGCTGATCCCTAATAATCCGGGATCGGCCAGAGGGTTACGAAATAATCCTTGCATTACGGCACCGGATATAGCTAACGCTCCTCCAACGAGGATTGCCAGCAAAATACGTGGGAGACGAATGTTTAACCAGATTTGCCACTGTGGGTCATCCAAAGAGGATTCCCACAGTGTTTTAAAAGAAAGTGGCAATGCCCCCATATTTGCTGAGCTAATTGCCAGAAGGAACAACAATAAACTCAGCACTATCACACCGAAACTGGGAGAGCGGGAATGGCTCATTGCGCTTTCTCCGCAGCATCACGGACTTGTTTCATCACAGCGGGTGTTTGCAGGCCGAAACCAAGCAGGCCCATTTCATCAACAACCACGACTTGTTTTTTCTTTCCTGCTGGTGTGAAACTTAACCCAGGAAGCTGCCAAACTTTATCCATCCCACCTAACGTTTTTAGCCCTTCGGTGCTGACTAGCAGTAAGTCCGGCTTGCTGGCAATAACCCCTTCCTGAGATAAAGGGCGGTATCCCTGGAAGCCTTGCATTGCATTTTTTGCCCCAATGGTACGGATAATTTGATCGGCTGCGGTTTTTTGACCAGCTGCCATTGGCATAATGCCACCGTGACTCATGATAAAGACTATTTTGGTGGAAATATCTGATGTGGCGATATCTGCGAGTTGTTGCCGATATTGAGCAATCAATGCTTCACCACGTTTTTCCTGGTTGACCGCCTTGGCGACGGTCATGATTTTTGCAGGAACGGCTTCTAACGAGGTTTCGCTGGTCACTTTAATAACTTTTACACCGGAATCTTCGACTTGCTTGAGTGCCAGGGACGGTTGGGCCGACTCACTTGCAATCACCAGTGAGGGGCGCATGGATAGAATCCCTTCTGAATTCAACATCCTCATATATCCGATGTCGGGTAGGGAAAGCAGTTCTTTGGGATTTTGGCTGGTACTGTCCCTTGCGACAACGTTCTGTCCTTCACCAAGTGCAAAAACAATTTCAGACACATCGCCACCAATGGTCACAATGCGTTCAGCAGAGAACACATTAAAAGAGATGGCAAGCATAAATGTTAGAAGCCATTTTTTCATGCTACACAAGTTTCCTGTTCTGGTTGCAGTTTAGGTAAAGCAGCAATTTGTTCACGCCACTGGGCTTGTTCAGGCGTGCCTTCAGTGCGTTGGCCGTACAACTGTGCGATTTGGTTGCCATTGGCATCAAACAATTCAAGGCTGGTGACGAAGCCACAATCGGTGGGTTTACGGGTAACCCAGCTTTCTGCGACGGCACTTTCAATCAGGTGCAGAGTGAAATTGCGGTTGAAAATGTTGAGCCATTTTTGGGAAGAATTTTCTTCCTGATACGGCATCAAACGTTCCAATTTACCCGTGAAAATCTGGACACAACCACGGTTTCCGACAAAGATCATGATTTCGTTTTGATCTTTATAAGCAACTTCAACAAGTTGAGTGAGTGCTGAATTATCCACGCGATAAGCCAAATCATCTTTAACGGCGTTAAAAATCTGCTGGCGGTTAAGATTGTGGCGTTTCATCATGATGAAGAATTGATGAACATCCGTCATGGCACGCCATTCTTCATCTAATTGTACTTTCAGTTGTTCCGTTACTTCTGCATGTTCAGGCACTTCTTCTGGCTGAATTTCCAGCGCTGGATTTTCACTAGTCTGATATTTTTCGATCAGTGCATCCCATGCAGCCATATCGGTGTTGCTGGTGGCATAGACTTTATGCAACGCATCGCCTTGGCGGTCAAAGAATTGAATGCTATGACGCACACCATTCTTGGCGGGTTCAACCAAAGAGAAAACACTGTTCCAGTGTTCGAAGAATAGACGCAAGTCAAGCTCACGTGGGTTAAGGATCAAACCAACATGTGGGCTAAATTTGGTATTTTCGTAGCGTCCAATATGTTCATGAACGGCAAAGTCGTTACGGGTAATCGCCTTAGTTTCGCCAACTGTTGCTAGTTCTTGAAGCAGGGTAGGAGCATCAATATTCAAACGTTTTGCATCGATACCGACACGGCTATGCAATAACTCGCCTTCGCTGACATTAAGGTAAGCAGCCAAATCGCGAGCATATTTAGCTTTGTTTTCTGCCTTGGCTTGTAGGTAACGTTCATAAAGTGACTGATTCACAGTTGCTAGCTCCTTAAAAAAACGGTGTTTAAACAGTGTTGTTCTAAAATCGAGATAATAATCTGTTTGTTCTTCTACCACTGGTAGCTGACAAACAGTTTGGCATTACGGCCATGCTGTGGTGCTCCCACTGATGAGTAATAGGCTTTATCAAAAGCGTTACCCAATACAACAGAGGTAGTTAGCCCTTTTAATGTTCCAGTGCCATGATAGCTAACGTAGAAGTCATTGACGCCATAACCTGCGTATTGAGAAACCTTCCGACCGAATTCATCTCTATTAGTGCCATATTCTCCTTTAACTTGGGTATGTTGGGTGAATTTACCGATCCATCCAATAGAGAAATCTGTGTCAGATAATGGAATATCCAAAGTACTGGTTAGGGTATCAGGACTGAGTGCTCCTATAGATGCCCCAGTTTTTTCGTTTTTACCCGTTGTTCGGTTATAAGCAAGATTCCAGGAGAACCAGTCAGAATCATACGTCATAGAAACATCCCAACCCCAAATCTTAGCTTTTGGAATGTTGATTGATTGTGTGAAACCTTTCCCCATGGTGAATGTGATGTAATCTTTCGCTTGAGTATCAAAATAACTGGCTTTAAATTTCAGGCCATCATTGTTGGCAAACAGTTCATCGAAACGCAACCCGAAACCGTATTCCTGAGTTTCATTACTTTCAGGACGTAGGTTTGGATTGGGTTTCCAGTAGTTTCCAGGAAAATGCATGGAATCGTTATACATTTCACCCATGGTCGGAGAACGGAATGCTTGAGAATAAGAGGCAAATAGCATTGACCAATCTGTAGGGGTAATACTAACGGCGCCTTTTGATGACCATTTGTCGGCACTAATATCATCATATTTGCTATTTGTGGCTTTGTAATTGTCGTAACGTGTACCCACAATAAATGAGACAGGTAAATCACGCAGGGTCATTTCATCTTGAACCCAGCCAGATGCAAAACGGATATCGGCATTGGGAAAGCCCATTACAATACTGCTACTTGGCTTTTGTTTTTGTTTATAGGCTTCACCACCATAAGTAAATTGGTGGGCAGCAAAGGCAGCACTTCCCAAATGGGAACGGTTTTCAAGTTTTATACCATAAGTTTCTTGTTTACGACCTTCAAAAACCTTGTCTTTGCTTCTGTTATTAATATTGATATCGGAATAATAAATATCTGCTTTGGCGTTTAACCAACTATATTGGGCTGGGTTTAATTGATAAGACAATTGAGCATCACGTTGCGCTGTGGTGCGGTCTACTCGTTTGTTTCTCCCGTCATAGGTGCCTTGTGGATTTTTAGGCTCATGTGCTTCATTGCGGTAATAACGCAAGTTGCCACTGAGCTTTTGGTTGTCATCTATTTTCCAGGAACCTTTTACCAAAGCATTGCCACTGAATTCGTCGTTATTTTCTGTTATGCCTTTACCGAAACGGATATTACCCGCGTCACGGGTGCCAAATGCAACTAAACCATCAAACTGTTCGGTTTTACCGAATGCAGCGCCCCCAAATCCCAGACTGTGGTCACCGCTCCCTGCGCGGCTAAAAACACGAAAACCCGTATTTTTGCCTGCTTCCAGTAAATCAGCAGCATCTACTGTTTGATAGGCAATAACACCACCCAAAGCACCACTGCCATAAAGGAGTGCTGATGGGCCACGGACAACTTCCACTTGCTTAATCAAAGCGGGATCGAGAAAGACACCATTGAGGTGTCCGGTGTCAGTTCCTTGCCGAATACCATCAACAAGGGTCAAAACTCCTTTTTGGGTATAACCCCGAATGCTGATATCTTGCCCATTGGTACGGCCAATACCCGCGACACTAACGCCTGGAATATTGTGCAGTAAATCATTTGCGTTGCCTGCAACCTGACTGCTGGCTGAATTGCCTTCAATGACTGTCACCATCATAGGGGCTTCAAAACTGTCACGTTGGTTGCCAGTGGCATAGACAGTTACCGTGTCTTTGGAAGATTTCTCTTGCTTGGAATGTACTGTTTCCGAAGGTACTGCTGTGGCATACGCAGAAGATAGACTCGCGAAGATGAGTACACTTAATGTAGACAATTTCAGGCTTGGTGATTTAATTAAAGTCATGCAAGTCAATTTCCATAGTGAAATAGTGCGTTCTTATGAACACAATTAACTGATATATCACTGTTATTTAGCAGTGAGTTTGTTAGATTTTTTATTGTGTCAGAGTTGACCATCAATGTAGTTGATTTTATTGAACAATAATTATTCTGATATTGAGAATAATTATCGTTTCAATGGTGGTTAACTTCAAGCTATTTTTTCTATACCTGAAATTTTAAGTTAATATTTTGATTTTAAAGGATTTAAATTTATGGTTATTGGCTCCCGATAGTCGGTGGGAGCCAAAGCAGGGAAAGGATTCAGGAACGATTTCTCATGGCTTCATCAAGAATATTGATAAATTCTTCCGTGTCTTGCCAGCCAAGACATGGATCGGTAATAGATTGGCCGTAGGTCAAAGATTCTCCCTTAATAACTTTTTGCGTTCCTTCAACTAAAAAGCTTTCTGCCATAACACCAGCAATTGCTGTTGAGCCAGATTGGATCTGTTCACCAATATTTCTTGCTATATCCAATTGACGACGATGAATTTTCTGGCAATTAGCATGGCTACAATCCACAATTAAGCGTTCAGGTAAGTGAAATTCACGTAATTTATGGCAAGTTGCTGCAATATCTTCAGCACTGTAATTCGGTTTTTTCCCACCACGCATAATAATATGTCCATAGGGGTTGCCACTGGTTTGATAAATCGTCATCTGACCATTTTTATCTGGGGACAAAAACATATGTTTGGCTCGTACTGCACGTATTGCATCAATAGCGATAAGCGTATTGCCATCTGTCCCGTTTTTAAAACCCACTGGGCATGACAAGGCAGAGGCCATTTCTCGGTGAATTTGGCTCTCTGTTGTTCTGGCGCCGATCGCTCCCCAACTGATTAAATCAGCAATGTATTGACCAGTGACCATATCCAGAAATTCTGTGGCTGTCGGGACACCTAATTCATTGATATCAATTAACAGTTTACGGGCAAGTGCGATCCCTTGATTAACCTGGCAAGAACCGTCTAACAGGGGATCTGAAATCAAGCCTTTCCAGCCAACAACGGTTCTCGGTTTCTCGAAATAAGTTCGCATCACAATTTCGAGATTTTGCTGGTATTTTTTACGCAGGAGGTGTAAGCGAGAGGCATAATCAAGAGCTGCATCAACATCGTGAATGGAGCAAGGGCCAATAATAACCAATAGACGTTGATCTTCGCCTGTTAGGATGGATTCAATACGCTTTCGTGACAATGTCACATTTTGTAATATTTTGTCTGATATAGGATATTGTTCTGCAAGCGCTTTAGGTGTGATCAGGCTATCAATGCGGTGGGTTCTTAACTCATCTGTTTTGTACATATACTTTCTTTCTCGGATTTTACTTCATATTTGTGACAGAGACTGAAATAACTGGGGATCACAATAACTCAACCCCCAGTAAATTCAACAGACAATCATGATATTTACGCGAGAAAGTGTCGTGAATAAATATTGTTAAACATGTTATGTTTTGCAATCAGAACATGCGGCGTTTTAATCCCATACTGTCAATAATTTTGGTCGAAATCTCTTCGACAGAATAATTAGTGGTATTCAGGTAATTAATCTTATTTTTTCGGAATAAAGCTTCAACTTCAGCAATTTCAATCCGACATTGTCGTAATGACGCATAACGGCTATTTTCACGCCGTTCTTCACGGATAGCAGCAAGCCTTTCTGGGCTAATCGTCAGTCCAAATAATTTATGCTGAAAGGATTTTAAAGCGGCGGGTAACTGCAAATTATCCATATCATCTGCGGTAAAAGGATAGTTTGCCGCCTGAATACCAAATTGCATGGCAAGATAGAGGCTGGTTGGGGTTTTTCCACACCGAGATACGCCAAGAATAATGACTTGAGCCTGATCAAGATTACGTAATGAAATACCATCATCATGGGCGAGAGTGTAATCAATGGCAGCAATGCGAGCATCATATTGCCCCAGATTTTTTTTCGATAAGCCGTGAGTTCGGTGTAATTCTGGTTTTGGCGCCAAGCCAATTTCTTGCTGTAAGGGTGCCACTAATGTTTGAACAATATCCTGACAAAATCCGTTACTGCGGGTAATAATGCTTTTCACTTCATCTGAAATGATGGAATAAAAAACTAATGGCTTGATTTGGGTTTGCTGATATATCGCGTTTATTTGATCTCTGACTTCCTCTGCTCTGGTTTTGCTTGTCACGAAAGGTAAGGTATAGGAAGTGATCGTAATTGGAAATTGGGATAACACGGCGTGGCCTAATACTTCAGCTGTGATTGCCGTTCCATCAGAAATAAAAAATACGCTGCGTTGTAGTATTTCATTTTCCGTTGTTTGGGAAGGATGAATGTCTATCATTGTCTCTCTTCTTTTATCGTTATACGCATTAAACTTCAAGTTGCAACTGACACAACTCTATAAAATCACACGCATCTTGCAGTCAGATTGGTATATGCCCTTAAGATCCTTTCCAAATTATACCTGTAATAAAATAATATTGTTGGGTTGATCGATTCACCTTTCTATATCTGGCAAGACAATGTGCTAGGCTATTTCTTGCTGTGAAGTGCAGCTTTCATTTTCCGATTTGTACCTCCGAATGTAAAAAGGGTAGTTTCTAATGTCCAATAGTGGCCTCACCTCAAGCAATGTGCTCTGGTATAACCAATTAGGTATGAACGACGTTAATCGGGTTGGTGGTAAAAACGCCTCGCTTGGCGAGATGATCACCAATCTGGCTGAGCTTGGTGTGTCTGTTCCCAATGGTTTTGCTACAACTGCACAGGCATTTAATGATTTTCTGGAACAAAGTGGTGTGAACCAGCGTATTTATCAATTGCTGGATGAAACCAATGTTGATGATGTCAATCAGTTGGCTAAAACTGGCGCGAAAATTCGTCAGTGGGTGATTGATACGCCATTTACGGCTCAACTTGAAAAAGATATCCGTGATGCCTATCTGCAATTGTCTGAAGGCGAGCCTGATGCTTCTTTCGCCGTGCGCTCTTCTGCCACCGCGGAAGATATGCCGGATGCTTCTTTTGCTGGACAGCAAGAAACTTTCTTGAATGTGCAAGGCATTGATGCAGTGATGGTGGCTATCAAGCATGTCTTTGCATCACTTTTTAATGATCGCGCTATTTCTTATCGTGTCCATCAGGGGTATGACCATCGTGGTGTGGCACTTTCTGCGGGTATACAACGCATGGTGCGTTCTGATTTGGCTTCCTCTGGCGTGATGTTTACGATTGATACTGAATCAGGTTTTGATCAGGTTGTCTTCATTACATCAGCATATGGTTTGGGGGAGATGGTTGTTCAGGGAGCGGTAAACCCGGATGAATTTTATGTCCACAAACCGACGTTGAATAACAATCGGCCTGCAATAGTGCGCCGTAATCTTGGCTCTAAAAAAATACGCATGGTTTATGCAAATAGTAAAGAGCATGGGAAGCAAGTGCGTACGGAAGCTGTATCAGAGGAATTGCGCAATCGTTTCTCTTTGACTGACAGTGAAGTGGAAGCGCTGGCCAGACAAGCTTTGCTAATTGAGAAACATTATGGCCGTCCGATGGATATCGAGTGGGCGAAAGATGGGCATAATGGCAAGTTATATATTGTTCAAGCCCGTCCTGAAACTGTCCGATCAAATCAGCAGGTAATGGAACGTTACCAACTCAATGAGCAAGGTAATGTATTGGTGGAAGGTCGAGCCATTGGGCATCGTATCGGCGTTGGGACTGTTAAGGTTATCCACAATCTGAGTGAAATGGATCGTATTCAAGCGGGGGATGTGCTGGTCACTGACATGACTGATCCGGATTGGGAACCGATTATGAAAAGAGCAGCAGCCATTGTCACTAATCGTGGAGGGCGTACCTGTCACGCCGCTATTATTGCTCGTGAGCTGGGTATTCCGGCTGTTGTAGGGTGTGGCGATGCGACTGAACGTTTACAAGAAGGTCAACAGGTAACTGTTTCTTGTTCGGAAGGTGATACAGGTTACGTTTATCAGCATAAACTAGATTTCAGTGTTCAGAGTTCCCAAATTGATAAACTACCGGAATTGGATGTGAAGATCATGATGAATGTAGGTAATCCTGATCGCGCCTTTGATTTCGCCTGTTTGCCAAATGAAGGGATTGGCTTGGCTCGACTGGAGTTTATTATTAACCGAATGATCGGTGTGCACCCTCGTGCTCTGCTTGAATACACCAAACAGTCTCCTGAGCTGCAAGAGCAAATTAACTCGTTGATGGTTGGTTATGATGATCCTATTGAGTTTTATATAGGGAAATTAACCGAAGGGATTGCAACGCTAGCGGCAGCATTCTGGCCTAAACGTGTGATTGTTCGTTTATCAGATTTCAAATCCAATGAATATGCGAACTTAGTGGGTGGAGACAGGTATGAACCACAGGAAGAAAACCCAATGCTGGGTTTCCGTGGGGCAGGGCGTTACGTTTCTGACAGTTTCCGCCAATGTTTTGCGTTAGAGTGTGAGGCGATCAAACGGGTACGTAATGTGATGGGATTAACTAACGTTGAGGTGATGATCCCGTTTGTGCGTACCGTTGCTCAAGCGGAAGCAGTGATAGCGGAATTGGCTTCTCAGGGTTTGAAACGCGGTGAGAATGGCTTGAAAGTTATCATGATGTGTGAAATTCCATCGAATGCGTTATTAGCAGATCAATTTCTTGAATATTTTGACGGCTTCTCAATTGGCTCAAATGATATGACGCAATTAGCTCTGGGATTAGATCGCGATTCTGGTGTGGTATCCGAATTATTCGATGAACGTAATGAAGCGGTAAAACAACTGCTTTCCATGGCAATTCAAGCGGCTAAACGGCAGGGGAAATATGTTGGTATCTGTGGCCAAGGGCCTTCGGATCATGAAGATTTTGCTCAATGGTTAATGAAGGAAGGAATTGACAGTTTATCATTGAATCCTGATACGGTTGTGAAAACGTGGGTTGCTTTGGCTGGAAGTAATTAATAGCATTTGTATTAACCCAATTTCAAGTTGCCACTGGCAAATCAATGTGATTGTTTATATCTCCCCGCGTAGTGGGGAGATATTAAGACGCATCTTGAAAGGCGATTGGTATAATTCAAATATAAAAGCCTGTTAAGATCCTTTCAGGCTTTTATATTCTATGTTACAGATTTTTTGGCGTGCAAAAAAAAGCCTATCATGGGCTGACAGGCAAAGACTACACACAGCAATATATATACTTCGTTGAACCCAGCCTATGGCGTTATAAGCTGAGGTAGCAATACTCTGGGAAACATTTGTTTCGATGGAATGAATACTAATTTAATAGGTGAGTTTATTCATTAAGAATCCTCTTAATAAATAGAGATTAGAAAAGAAACTGTATAAAAATAACTTTTTTGCAACAATTTTCTTGGCGGGTTTTATTTTTTACGAAAAATGACTTTATATTTTAGATGGGGTTGTGATGATATATTCACCATTTTTATAATTGCGCGAAAATACTATTTTTTTTCGCGCAATTATTTAATTATTTGACGTGCTTTTCCCCGAGATATTTTTCCATATCTGTCATTTTTCCTTCGGGTTTAGGAACTTCATTCATCCATGCCAATAGCAAACTGTAAGAAACAGCCAATACAACAGGCCCAATAAATAGCCCGATGACACCTAATGAAAGGATCCCGCCGATGACTCCGGTAAGAATTAATACCATCGGTAAGTCAGCACCAAGACGGATCAGGAATGGGCGTAGGACACCATCCATAGTGGTTAATATCAGGCTCCAGATAATTAAAATAGTTCCCCAGGTTGTTTCTCCCGTCCAATAAAGCCATGCGATAGAGGGAATGAGAACAAGCAGAGGCCCTAGCTGAGCAACACAGCATACGAACATGAACACTGTTAATATCATGGGGTACGGAATGCCGGCAATTGCCAGCCCAATTCCGCCCGCAATGGCCTGAACCAATGCCGTTACCACTACGCCAAGAGCTACGGCTCGGATCGATTGAGCAGCCAACAATACGACGGCGTCACCGCGTTTATCCGCCAGCCGGATAGCAAAATGGCGGATACTCAGCATAACCTGATCCCCCTTCCAATAAAGTAACACACTGAACATGACCATCAGTGCCAGATGGAAAAGAAAGCGCCCTGCATTAGCGGCTTGGGTAAAAAACCATGTTGCTGCTTTACCGATGTAAGGAGGAATTTTGTTGAGCAGTATGTTACCGCCATCAGCAATCAAATCCTGCCATTTAAGATATACATCTTCGCCAATGACAGGGACTCGATTGAGCCATTCCAGCTGTGGCAGGTGGAAAGAGGAAGGCGATTTTGCCCATTCAATCAATGGCGCACTGTTTTCTACCAGGCTACTGACAAGTAACGCAATCGGAATAACAAATAGCAAAACTAACAGTAACGTCATGATAGAAACCGCAATCCAGCGTTTTCCCCATAGCCGTTGTTGTAATTTCTCCAATAATGGCCAGGTTGCGATAACCACCATTCCTGACCAAATAAATCCCAAAATAAAGGGACTTAACACCCAAAAGCTGGTGGTAATGAGCAATAAAATGAAGAATAGAGCGAATAACAACTTAGGTAAATCTTGGTGTGATTGTGATTTTTCCATGAAATCATTTCTCAGGTAATTAAATAGTGTTGGCAGTAACAACGGTAATTAAATATAACGATATTCCATTGGTTGCTCAAAATCGACAAATATTGTGATATGGTTGAAAACCTGCCTGCTCAGAAAGTAGAAAATTGTCTGAGTTACGTTATCCAAGATAGTATATAGATAAAGCAATGTGGATATTTATTAGAATAAGGGGCAATTAGCCAATGATCCCACGTATATCACAAGCCCCCCATGTCAGTGAACTGGTACAGAACTATTTGACTGTACTGAAAGAAACGGGTTTTACTGGAGACACCGCCAGCAGTTATGCCGATAGGCTGACTATGGCGACAGATAACAGTATTTATCAATTGTTACCACAAGCTGTTGTATTTCCTCGTTCCAGTGCTGATGTTGTTTTGCTGACAAGAATAGCAGAAGAGGAGCGTTTTAAGGCGCTGACGTTTACTCCCCGTGGCGGTGGAACTGGCACGAATGGACAATCACTTAACAGTGGTATTGTGGTGGACATGTCCCGTTATATGAACCGTATTTTGGAAATCAATCCAGAGCAGGGATGGGTAAGGGTAGAAGCTGGTGTTATCAAAGATCAGCTTAATCAATACCTAAAACCTTTCGGTTATTTTTTCTCCCCAGAACTTTCAACCAGTAATCGTGCTACGTTAGGCGGTATGATCAATACAGATGCCTCCGGTCAGGGATCGTTGGTTTATGGTAAAACCTCGGACCATGTACTGGGTGTCCGTGCTGTTTTATTGGGAGGGGAAATGTTGGACACCCGTCCTATGAGTACAGCATTGGCGGAATCGATTGCCCAAGAAGAGAATATCGTTGGTCGTATTTATAAAGCGGTATTGGAACGTTGTCGTGAACAACGGAAACTAATCATTGAGAAGTTCCCTAAACTCAATCGATTTTTGACGGGATACGATTTACGCCATGTATTCAGCGACGATATGCAGTTTTTTGATCTCACCCGTATTTTGACGGGTTCTGAAGGTACTTTGGCCTTCATTACCGAGGCGACGCTGGATATCACACCGTTACCTAAAGTCAGGCGACTGGTGAATGTCAAATATGATTCCTTTGATTCTGCCCTACGTAATGCTCCCTTTATGGTCGAAGCCAAAGCGCTCTCAGTGGAAACGGTAGACTCTAAGGTACTCAATCTGGCGCGCGAAGATATCATCTGGCATTCAGTGAAGGAATTGATTACGGATGTGCCTGATAAGGATATGCAAGGTCTGAATATTGTTGAATTCAGTGGTAATGACGGACAGAAAATTGATCAGCAGTTGCAGGAGCTTTGTTTACGCCTTGATGAATTGATGGAAAAAAATCAGGCGGGCATTATTGGCTATCAGATATGCCATGATTTGAGGGATATTGAGCGCATTTATGCCATGCGGAAAAAATCCGTCGGATTGTTAGGCAACAGTAAAGGTCCAGCTAAACCCATTCCATTTGTCGAAGATACTTGTGTTCCTCCTCAACACCTTGCCGATTACATTACTGAATTTCGCCAGCTTTTGGATAATCACCAACTGAATTACGGCATGTTTGGTCATGTAGATGCAGGTGTTTTACACGTGCGTCCTGCGTTAGATATGTGTGATCCTCAGCAGGAAATCTTGATGAAACAGATTTCTGATGAAGTTGTTCATTTGACGGCCAAATATGGTGGTTTGTTATGGGGAGAACATGGAAAAGGTTTTCGAGCAGAATATAGCCCTGCCTTTTTTGGTGAGGTTTTGTATAACGAATTGCGCCGAATAAAAGCGGCATTTGATCCACTCAATCGCCTCAATCCGGGGAAAATCTGTCCACCAATTGGTGTCGATGCACCCATGATGAAAGTGGATGCAGCCAAGCGCGGAACTTATGATCGTACCATTCCTGTCAATGTAAGGACTGCATTTCGTGGCGCAATGGAATGTAATGGTAATGGGTTATGCTTCAATTTCGATGTCAGAAGCCCAATGTGTCCATCAATGAAAATCAGTCAGCATCGCATACATTCTCCCAAAGGCAGGGCGACTCTGGTGAGAGAATGGTTGCGGCTTTTGACCGAACAAGGGGTTGAACCTAAATTGCTGGAGCATGGGCTGGATCAAGCACGCCCCAGTTTGCGAGGATTGATTGAAAAGACTCGTCATAGCTGGCTGGCGTGGCGAGGTGAATATGATTTCTCACATGAAGTTAAAGAGGCTATGTCAGGTTGTTTAGCCTGTAAAGCGTGTTCCACACAGTGCCCGATCAAGATTGATGTCCCTTCGTTTCGTTCACGCTTCTTAGCTTTGTATCACAGCCGTTATTTGCGTCCATTGTGTGATCATATTGTTGCTAATGTTGAACACAGTACGCCATTGATGGCAAAAGCGCCGCGAATATTTAATTTTTTCCTGAAACAACCGTGGGTACAAAAAATCAGCCAGCATACCATTGGCATGGCTGATTTGCCGTTACTTTCCTACCCGACATTGCAACAGCAACTTGCTGGTCATTATGCAGCAAGGACAACGCTGGAACAATTGGAAGGTATGTCATCATTACAGCGTGACCAACATGTGCTGATTGTCCAGGATCCTTTTACCAGTTATTACGATGCGAAAGTGGTTACCGATTTTGTATTGTTGACAGAAAAGTTGGGGTATAAGCCTGTCTTATTGCCATTTTCACCCAATGGAAAGGCGCAGAATGTTAAAGGGTTCTTGAATCGATTTGCCAAAACCGCGGGAAAAACGGCTGACTTCCTTAATCGGATAGCGCGCCTGAATATTCCTATGGTAGGTGTCGATCCTGCTTTAGTTCTGTGTTATCGGGATGAATACAACGCTATTCTCGGTGAGCGGAGAGGAGATTTTAACGTTCAGTTGGTACATGAATGGCTAATCAGCATCCTGCCGGAAAAAATATCACAAGTGAAAAACGATGATTCCGTGTCCAGAGATGCCTGGTATCTGCTTGGACACTGTACCGAAGTAACAGCATTGCCTAATAGCGGCAAACAGTGGGCTGATATCTTCTGCCATTTTGGTCACCAATTGAATCATGTCAATGTTGGGTGCTGTGGCATGGCGGGTACTTATGGTCACGAAAAGAAAAATCTGGAGAAATCCATTGGCATCTACAAACTGTCATGGGCTCCGGCACTGAAAAATTTATCCTTAGAACACTGCCTAAGTACAGGGTATTCGTGTCGTAGCCAAGTGAAGCGCATAGAAGGAAAACAGCTTAAACATCCATTACAAGCCCTATTGGAGATAATGTCGTGATTTGGAAACGTAATATAGATGTAAATACACTGAATCAATTTAATAGTGAGTGTATGGTAAAACATGTCGGGATCGAATTTACCCAGATTGGCGATGATTTTATCGAAGGAACAATGCCAGTCGATCAACGAACTAAACAGCCATTCGGGATCTTGCATGGCGGGGCATCTGTGGTATTGGCTGAAACACTTGGCTCAATTGCAGGTTATCTCTGTTCGGAAGGCGAACAGAAAGTGGTGGGAGTAGAGATTAATGCTAACCACCTTAAATCTGTTCAAGAAGGCGTGGTGAAAGGCATTTGTAAACCTGTCCATCTTGGTCGTTCACATCAGGTTTGGCAGATTGATATCTATAATGATCAACAACAATTATGCTGTACGTCTCGCCTGACAACAGCAGTTCTGTCTTAATTACCTTACCTGTTACATTTTGTTCCTGTCAGTATTTGGCTGGCGGGAACAACTGGACGATATAAATCCCGCTTTGATTGCTACGAATGAGATAGAATAGTTTTGCAAAGTAGGCTATTAATTAACCACCAACACTCAAGTATCATTTTCAGGAAGCACGTATGAAGCGATTTTTAACTGTTATCGGCATGTTCTTGATTGGCATGTTGTCGTTAAGTGGATTGATTCATATCGCCCATGCTATCGAGTATCCATTGCCTCCTGCCAATAGCCACCTGATTGGCGAAAATTCTACCCATATTGTGCCCGATGACGGGCGTCCGTTAGAATCCATTGCCGCCAAATACCAAATAGGATTATTGGCGATGTTGGAAGCAAATCCTGGTGTCGATCCCTATTTACCTAAACCTGGCACTGAGTTAATTATTCCATCACAGATGCTATTGCCGGACACTCCCCGCAAGGGAATTATTATCAATTTGGCCGAACTTAGGCTCTATTACTTCCCTGAGGGAAAAAATTATGTCGTTGTGTATCCTATTGGAATAGGCCAACTTGGGCGTAACACGCCGATTATGACAACGTCAGTCAGCCAATTAATTAAAAACCCGACATGGACACCAACCGTTAATATTCGCAAGGATTACGCTAGTCGGGGAATTATTTTGCCTGCTGTCATTCCCGCTGGCCCAGATAATCCAATGGGGGATTTTGCCTTACGCTTGGCGGCTGGACGCGGTGAATATCTGATCCATGGTACAAATGCGAATTTTGGCATTGGTATGCGTGTCAGTTCAGGATGTATTCGTTTGCGGCCTGAAGATATTGAAGATTTGTTTCGGACTGTCCCACGTGGAACGCGAGTCCAGGTCATTAATGAACCGGTGAAATATGCCATAGAGCCAGATGGTAAGCGCTATGTGGAAGTTCATCAGCCATTGTCTAATAAAGAGACAGATGATCCACAAACAGTGCCGATCCCACGTTCTGAAGGCTTAGTGAAGTTCATTAATCACCGTGAAACAGATGAATTCCTTGTTGATCAAGCGATTATTCGTCGTTCAGGTATGCCAGTACAGGTAAATACAGGGCTGGTTGCGAATAGCCAAGTGGAAAAGGCGATTTTAAAACCAATTGAAGATACCGCCCCCGAAATTAAACCAGCTAAGATACCGCCATTACATCAACCAGGGCCAATCTATCAACCTGACGCCTAAGAAATTGGGAAAGATAGGGGATAAGCAGAAGAAATAGAAATGGCGTACCATTGTACGCCATTTGTTATCAACAATTTTACCTACTATAAAGATTATTTCTTGTATGAACGAACTTGGTTATCAAGGCGCTGATTAGCACGAGCAGCTTCGTCTCTGGCTGATTGTACATCAGAACGAATAGAACTAAGATCACTGCTCAACTGGTCAACTTTAGAACCGAGAGTTTGAACCTGAGAGGCGAGTTGTTCAACTTTAGTTGCGCTTGAGCAACCCGCTAACAGAGTAGAAGCCAGAATTACTGCACCAAATACAACTTTAGTACGATTCATTACATTACCCTCTAGATTAAGTTAATCTCCAAGTAGCCATCTAAGTATTGCACAAACTATTTTAGAAAGAGAATAAATTTTTGCTACGAAAAAAATTCCGCATAAACAAAGTGTGGTTTATCCGTTTATACGCATTAAACGTCAAATTGCAATTTACAACACGCTATGAAACCTGATTTCTCCCCGCTTCGAGGAGAGAAACCAACAATCACATTGATTTGCAAGCTGCAAACTTGAAGTTAGATTGGTATAGAAATATAAAAAGCCCAATTTGCATAATACAAATATGGGCTTTTTTATGATCCCAGTGCTGCCCAAGTTTAGACAGCGCTGTTGTTTAGCTTATAGCACGTGAACAGAGGACGTGTTTGTGGTGCCGCTTGGCACTAATGCACCGGAAACCATGACAACGGTATCCCCTTTGTGTGCCATACCACTTGCCAATGCCGCTTCTTTACCAATACGATAAAAATCATCGGTAGAAGCGATTTCTTTGACAATCTGAGTGGAAACACCTTTGACTAACAGCAATTGACGAGCCGTGATTTCATTCGTTGTCAACGCAAGGATTGAGGCATTAGGGAAATATTTGCGGATAGATCTTGCAGACTTACCACCATATGTTGCCACGACAATTAATGGAGCTTCCAATTTTTCTGCGATTTCAACCGCGCCACGGCATACTGCTTCGGTAACGCGCAGTTTCTGAGTTCTGGTATGTTCAATTTTGCTGCCCATAACGCGATCTGTACGCTCACAGATTGTTGCCATGATGGAAACGGCTTCAACAGGATATTTTCCTTTCGCACTTTCACCTGAAAGCATTACCGCATCGGTACCGTCTAAAATAGCGTTAGCTACGTCGCCTGCTTCAGCGCGGGTAGGGCGTGGGTTTTTGATCATTGAATCCAGCATCTGAGTGGCAGTAATAACAACCTTACGAGCTGCATTACATTTTTCGATCATCATTTTTTGCGCGAAGATAACTTCTTCTACCGGAATTTCAACACCCAGATCACCACGGGCAACCATGATACCGTCAGACGCTTCGAGAATTTCATCGAAGTTATTCAGACCTTCCTGGTTTTCGATTTTGGAAATGATTTGGATGTGTTCGCCGCCATGAGCTTTCAGATGTTCACGGATTTCCAGTACATCGGAACGTTTACGGATAAAAGATGCGGCAACGAAATCCACGCCTTGCTCACAACCGAAGATCAAATCCTGTTTATCTTTTTCTGCCAGTGCAGGCAGGTTGATAGAAACATTTGGCAGGTTAACGCCTTTGTTTTCACCCAAATCACCGTTATTCAATACTTCACAGATGACTTCAGTGGCGCTAGTGGCTTTAACTGTCATGGCGATCAAACCATCATCAACCAATATGGTGTTTCCTGGTTTCAGATCTTCTGGCAGACCGACATAAGTCACAGCGACACGCCCATGATTGCCAATAACAGATTTATCTGTTGTAAAGGTGAAAGTTTGGCCCGCGGTAAGGGAAACATCCTTGCCATCTTCCAGCTTCATGGTGCGGATTTCAGGCCCCTTAGTATCCAGTAAGATTGCGGCTTTTTTGCCCGTTTTTGCTACGACTGAGCGAATGTTTTTAATGCGCTGACCATGCTCTTCGTAGTCACCGTGAGAAAAGTTCAGGCGCATCACATTCATACCAGCATTAAGCAGTTCGGTCAATTTCTCTTCGGATTCTGTTTTTGGCCCGATAGTACAAACAATTTTGGTTTTTTTCATGACAATCTATCTACTGATTTTAATGGATTAAAAGAGTGAATCGCTAGCCATTAACATTTATGCCAGCATCATCTGGTGTTTTAAGTTGCGCAACATAATGAAAAACGGGTAGCAATCGAAAGTGAATAGTAGTAAGCGTCAAATGGTTTTTCAGCATGAAGTTCGGTATGTGCAGATATGCGGATTTAGTTCGACTAATCATCTGTAATTTTTTCTGGATTCGGTAAATTAATTAGCTGAAACCATTCAACTTATGACATAGGCGTATTATAGAGACTAATTTCTGTGAAATGAATCAAAAAATAGCGCTTGAAAGGATTTCCATACAGAAAAGAGGAGATAACCATGGTTCATGATTAAAGAAATCAGAGAGTTGTTGCGCAAATAAAATATAATTGCATTTTTAGTACACAGGTAGATTGGGCAACAATCTGGTTCATGAGTACAAGAGGGGGAGTGGAATGAGAAAATTGGGTAAATCTAATTGGTATAACAGAGGTGTGAAGTGATGAATTAGATATGGTGCGTCCGAGTGGACTCGAACCACCGACCCCCACCATGTCAAGGTGGTGCTCTAACCAACTGAGCTACGGACGCACATCAAGATTCTATTTTTTGTCAACCAGATATTTGGTGCGTCCGAGTGGACTCGAACCACCGACCCCCACCATGTCAAGGTGGTGCTCTAACCAACTGAGCTACGGACGCAATCTAAATGTCTGTGGCTGACAACGGGGACGAATATTAACGGGCACTGAGCTTTCTGGCAAGGGGAAAAATGCAAATTCTTGTTCAACTGCTCGCATTTACATCTTTTCGCATGAATTCGCAGCTTTTTCCCCTTGTGTTGGTAGGTTTAGTGTGCTGAATTAACGAGTGGAACGTTTCAGAACAAAATGGGCGGGCTGTTTTTGTGTCCATAAAATACGGTAACCCATCATAAATGCTGATGCGGTTAAACCGATAATAAACCCAATCCAGAACCCCTGTGGTCCCATCGGCTGAGTGACATAATCCGTCAATGCCAGAATATAGCCACTAGGCAACCCTAAGAGCCAATAAGCAATAAAAGTGATGAAGAAAATCGAACGGGTATCTTTATACCCACGTAATACCCCTGAGCCAATGACCTGAACTGCATCGGAAAGCTGGTAAATAGCAGCAAACAGCATTAAGTGGGAGGCAAGAGTAACGACCTCAAGGTTATCGTTGTACATAAACGCAATGTGTTTGCTAAACAGTACCGTGAAGGTCGCTGTCATACAGGCAATAATTAAGCCCACAATAATACTCGTATATGCGGATATCCTGGCACCTTCTGTTGATTGTTGCCCCAGGTTGTAGCCAACACGAATGGTGGCAGCTATCCCCAATGATAGCGGGAACATAAACATCATGGAGCTGAAGTTGAGTGATATCTGGTGCCCTGCAACGGCCACAACACCGAGTGGAGAAACCAACAACGAAACGACAGCAAACAGAGTAACCTCAAAAAACAGCGCTAAAGCGATAGGCAGACCAAGCTGTGTAATGCGTTTTTGCGTATGCCATTCAGGACCCACAAATTTGTTGAATGTGTGGATATCTTTTTGGGAAGGAGCGTGCTTCACATAGGCAAGCAGCAACAGGAACATAACCCAGTAAACGGTTGCTGTTGCAACACCACAACCGACACCACCCAATGCAGGCGCACCAAATTTACCGTAAATAAAAATATAGTTAACGGGAATATTGACCAGTAACCCGGCAATGCCTATGAGCATTGCTGGTTTGGTTTTCGATAATCCTTCACATTGACCACGTAAAACCTGATAAAACAAATAACCTGGCGCACCCCACATGATGGCATGGATAAATTCCGTGGCTTTTTGGGCCAATACAGGATCAACGTTATGTTGTGCTTCTATAATAAATCGGCTGTTATACAGTATTGCGATGGTTAAGATAGAGAGAAAGGTTGCAAGCCAAAATCCTTGCTGAATTTGGCCTGCAACATTTTTTCTCTGGCCGGAGCCATTCATGTGTGCCACGATTGGCGTCAAGGCGAGTAATAAACCTTGGCCAAACAGAATGGTTGGTAGCCAGATTGATGTACCAACAGCAACCGCTGACATTTCAACAGCACCAGCCTTACCAGCCATGACGGTATCGACGAAACCCATCGCAGTTTGTGAAAACTGTGCGATGACGACAGGGATACCTAAAGCGAGCAAACTACGCGCTTCATTTAAATATTTCTGCACGTACTACACCTTTTTTGATTGAAAATTAACGAGAAAAACAAGAAATATTTTTGCGAGCAAACGATGTTAATGGAAAATATATCGCTTATAAGCAGCCATATTGTATAGGACTCATTTTATTAATCCAATCATTGCATGATGTTTATACTTAGCATGATTGAAGCCACACTCAATTGAAACTAAACTCAACCCAAATAATGCATTAAATAAAATGGTATTTGTACCAATCGCCTTTCAAGATGCGTCTTATATCTTCCCGCGTAGCGGGGAGATATAAACAATCACATTGATTTGCAAACTGCATCTTGAAGTTAGATTGGTATAAACAGTGTTATGTTTAAACGAAATGCTGTTTAAAAGTGGTGAGTGGGTTAAACTAATCCGCTAGATGAAATTATTAAAGAGGTGCCCATGTTTACAGGTATCGTTCAGGGAAAAGCACCGATAGTTGCTATTGATGAAAAAATGCATTTTCGGACCCATGTTGTTAAATTTCCGGCTGAATTATTACCCGGAATTGAAACGGGAGCTTCTGTTTCCCACAACGGTTGTTGTCTGACTGTAACGAAGATAGACGGTGATTTAATCAGTTTTGATTTAATGAAAGAAACATTGCGTCTGACCAATCTTGGCGAACTTAGGGTAGGAGATTTAGTTAATCTGGAAAGGGCCGCTAAATTTGGTGATGAAATTGGCGGGCATTTGATGTCCGGTCATGTCATTACAACAGCAGAAATTGCCAAGATCTTCACTTCTGAAAATAACCATGAAATATGGTTTCGAATGCACGATAAACAGTTAATGAAATATATCCTGCATAAAGGATTTGTTGGTATTGACGGTATTAGCCTAACAATTGGAGATGTAGTCAATAATCGCTTTTGCGTTCATTTAATTCCAGAAACATTGGAACGTACAACATTGGGTAAAAAACGTCTCGGTGAGAAGGTTAATATTGAAATTGATCCACAGACTCAAGCGATTGTAGATACCGTTGAACGGGTTATGGCTCAGAAAGAACAAGAAAAACTATTGTCACAGACTGAAGAACAATAAAAAATCTTTCTAAATAGCGTCTCAAAATGATAGGAGTATTCCTTACCCCGCGCAGGGTAAGGAACGCCAACATCTGATACTCTCAGTATTATGAAAACCTATTTAGATTCGATAGAATATGGAAGCTACAGAAAAATGATTTCTGTAGCTTCAAGCGTTCCGTTATGGGGAGCTATCTAGGTACTCTTAATCCTTTTTCAATGCCTCGTGGACTAAAGACTATCTGCCATAACTGTATATCCCTTGCACGGAATGCACCTGCACAGGCGTTTAGGTAATAACTGAACATCCGTTTGAAACGTGGGCTATAGTTATGCTCTATTTCATGCCAACTGGCGATAAATCGCTCATACCATGCCATCAATGTCCGGTCATAATCAGCACCAAAATTATGCCAATCTTCCATAACAAATTTTCCGGTGGTTGTTTTGGCAATTTTGGCAATTGATGGTAAGCAGCCGTTGGGAAAAATATACTTGCTGATCCATGCATCGGAACCTGATTTATCAATATTGGAACCGATGGTATGAAGAAGGAACAGACCATCAGGTTTTAAGTTCTTTTTCACAATACTGAAATAATTATCATAATTTTTAGGGCCCACATGTTCAAACATGCCGACAGATACAACGCGATCAAATTGCAAATTAAGGTTTCGGTAATCTTCAAGGATAATTTCTACATTTAGGTCCTTGCAGCGTTCCTGTGCATACTTCTGTTGCTCGGCTGAAATCGTTACCCCTGTGACAGATACACCATAGTTTTCTGCTGCATAGGCGGCCAAACCTCCCCATCCACAACCGATATCCAATACAGTCATGCCTGGAGACAGTTGTAGTTTTTCGCAAATCAGGCGTAGCTTATGGGATTGTGCTTCTTCCAGTGTGTTGGCATCTTTCCAATAACCGCAAGAATATTGCATGTGAGGATCAAGCATCCGAATAAACAGGTCATTACCTAAATTATAATGTTCCTTACCTACAATCCAGGCACGTTTGGGAGATTGTAAATTAAATATACGAGAGATAATTATCTTGAAGATATCCTTGATATTTTTAGGAATACGATGTTCTAAACCTGCCCGCAATACTTTGTAAAAGAAAATATCAAGGCGATCACATTCCCACCAGCCATCCATATAACTCTCACCCAGCCCCAACGAGCCATCTTTCAATACGCGCTTATAGAAATCAGGATTTTTAATACGTATGTCGAAAGGGCGCTTGCCATTGATATCAATATCAATTTCCTGAAGCAATTCATGGGCGATCCTATGCCAAGGATCAGTGATTGTTTTTTTACCTTCAACGAAAGACGAACTCATATACTCTCCAACATTGGTGTGATGGAATTTTGAGGTGTCACTTTGTAGCTGATTTTTATTATATAAAACCTCGAGGGTTTATTGGAAAATAATATAGAAATTGTATTGAAAAGCACATATTGCCTATTCATCCTGAAATTAAATAGAGCGTCAATGCTCTCTGAAGGACCTCAAATCCCGAGTTTTTAGAATAATGAATCCGTATGAGTATATGAGTGAAATGATATTTAGACAATCATCTAAAGGTCACATAGTGGCGTAACCTTTAGATAATAATGTTCTTAACTATTATTTTTTTGGAAAACTATCTTATTTATGCTTGATGGCTTTTTTCAACACCTTGTTTTTGCAGCCAATAACCGGCAGCCATTGGCACAACCGTAAGCGCCATTATTGTTGTCGTCGATAAAAGAGGGTATTCCATGAATACAGAGACGAGCATACTTGCGACAAAACAGAGGCCCAATTGCAGGGCATTTTGTAATGCAGCCGCTTTACCACTATCTTGTGGATAAATAGACAAAGCATTTGCTACTGCAATTGGATAGGATGCGCCATTCATTGCTGCCATTACACAAAAAGGAATAAGAATGGCGATAAATGAAGGTTGACTTAATATGGAGATCAAATAAATAGTGATCATGCTTACAGCATAACCTACCAATAAAAATGGGAATACTGTTTCACTTTTTACTTTTTCCAGTAAGATACGGCAACCATACCCGCCAATCATAAATGCCAGAGTTTGAGGAATATAACTTAAACCAATATCGGTAGGATCATAACCCATATCTTTCAGAATGGTTGGTGAACCCGTTAGCCAGGCAAAAAAACCGGCACTGCAAGATGCATAGATCAATACATTTCCGTTAAAAACTGGAGAAGTTAATAACGTAAAGAAAGAAACCGCTTTTTTATCAGCGTGGGTTTCAATATTAGTACGTTTATTAGTCAGGAAAAATGTTGGTATTAACAGCAATATCGTTACGATCATTAAAATAAGGAAAATGACTCTCCAGCCACTATGCGTCAATAACCATGCCCCCAACAAAGGAGCAAGTGCAGGAGAAAGGGCAACCAAAGGCATGATCATGGCAAAAACACGTTTGGTACGCTCTGCATCATATCTGTCGACGACCAAAGCTTGCCAGGTTACCGCAGCGGAACACACGCCCACAGCCTGCATAAATCTCAATACCAGTAATTGGATCGGATTTGTTATCCAAAGCATACCTAAACAACTAATGGAAAACAGGGACAGGCCGATAATAAGAACAGGTTTTCTGCCTAAACGGTCAGACAATTGACCCCATAAAAGTTGTGCAAAAGCAAATCCGGCAAGAAAAATGCTAAGGCTTGCACTGATAGCATTAGTTGATGTACCTAATTCTGCTTTCATTACATCAAAAGCGGGCAGATACATATCAATGGCCAAATAGCCTAACATGCTTAAGCCAGCGAGATAAGACATAAATGGAATGGTGTTTTTATTTGTTGTCATTGTGTTAGTAGTTAGATTTTGTCGTGGATAAGGAAATAGTTGGCTTATTTTATATAGCATGATTTTTACTTGTGAAACGGTAATATTTGCACCATGCTGTGAAAAAAATTGAAAGGAAGATATATGTGGTCTGAATACTCTCTGGAAGTTGTTGATGCTGTTGCCAGAACAGGAAGTTTCAGCGCGGCTGCATCAGAACTTCATCGTGTGCCTTCTGCTATCAGCTATACGGTAAAACAGCTTGAAGAATGGCTGGCAGTTCCTCTGTTTGAACGTCGTCACCGTGATGTCGATTTAACGGAAGCGGGAGCAATTTTTATCAAAGAAGCGCGTTCTGTTATCAAAAAAATGAATCACACTCGGCATCAGTGCCAACAGGTTGCTAATGGTTGGCGAGGGCAATTTAGTATTGCGGTTGATCAGGTTGTAAAACCAGAGCGAACGCTTCGGCTAATTTTGGATTTTTATCGCCATTTCCCAGATATTGAGTTACTTATCTATCCTGAAGTTTTCAATGGCGTATGGGATGCTCTGGTGGATGGCCGAGTGGATGTCGCCATCGGAGCGACACGTGCTTCCCCTGTTGGTGAGCGATATAGCTTCAGGGATATGGGGTTCATGCCTTGGCTGTGTGTAGCCAGTCCAGAACACGAACTGGCAGTAATATCGGGAAAATTGAATGATGACCAAATGCGACCTTATCCCAGTTTATGTCTTGAAGACACAGCGCGCAGCTTACCTAAACGTGATACATGGGCTTTGGATAATCAGCGGCGATTGATTGTGCCTGATTGGGATATTGGATTAAGTTGCTTAATGGATGGATTGTGTGTAGGCATGGTGCCTAAGCACCGTGCGCAACCGCTGATCCGTAAAGGCAAATTGATGACACTTGAACTTGAACAACCATTGCCTGACAGCCCATGCTGCTTGACATGGTCGCAAAAAAGCCATTCACCGGCATTAAGCTGGTTACTTGATTATCTGGGGGATAGCGAAACGCTTAATGCCGAATGGCTGCAAGAAAATTAACTGTCAGCGGCGATAATCGATAAAAGGTCCATCTGCAACAGAGCGCCGTTCAACAAGGCGTGGGTGGACTTCGATAGTTTGTGCATCCTCACGTTTATTGACTATCCTGTCCAGTAACATTGAAAAGGCCATTTGTCCTAAACGCTCTTTGGGTTGGTGAATGGTTGTCAATGCTGGCGTAAAATAGCGGGCATTACGAATATTATCATAACCGATGATTGAAATATCTTGCGGAACACGCAAACCCAACTCATCAGCTGCACAGATCGCTCCCATAGCCATGACATCTCCACCACAGAAAACAGCAGTTGGACGATGTTTTTGATTCAGGATCTTATACATGGCTTGGTAACCGGACTCAGGTTCAAAATCACCTTGTACAATCCACTCATCCCGAATAGCGATATTGGCTTCTTTTAGTGCCTTAAGAAAACCTTGGTGGCGGCCCCCTCCCGTATTTCTTGCCAATGGTCCAGGAATAGATGCAATATCACGATGACCACGTTCAATGAGATAACGGCCAGCTAGGTAACCACCATGAAAGGCATTATCAATAATTGCATCGGTAAAATCGCCTCTGGATTCTCCCCAATCCATAACCACCATAGGAATATTACGATAACCTTCCAACATACTCAAAAGTTGCTCAGGGTATTCTGAACACATTACCAGTAAACCATCTACTCGTTTTTGTGCGAGCATCGCGAGATATGCTTTCTGTTTATCAAGGTTGTTATGAGAATTACATAAAATCAGGGTATAACCTTTGCTATAGCAGCTATTTTCAACTGATTCTATGATCTCAGCAAAGTATGGTGCTTCACTTGATGTTGCCAGCAACCCAATGGATTTGGTGTGGTTAACTTTTAAGCTACGGGCAACCGCACTGGGAGAATAGTTCAATTCTTTAATAGCGGCCCAAACTGCGGCCTTTGTATCTTCGGCGACGAAACGGGTTTTATTGATAACATGGGATACGGTTGTAGTCGAAACACCAGCGCGTTTGGCCACATCTTTAATCGTTGCCATGAAAAAAGGACTCCTGACCTTCTGGTCTAATTTATATACCCTTTATCTTTCTTTTCGGGTATAGCTATTTGTTAATCGTTTACCAATATATTTGTATACAGGGTGATGGTTGGCAATAATTTAGCGGTAAACCTTGAATTTTGTCTGATCTAGCTCAAAAGTGAAAGTAATAATCGATGCTATAAAGAGTATGGATTAAATCTTGCGGTATGATTTTTAGATAGTATGGCAAATAACCGCTTAAAATTTAGGATGTTGAGGTGTCTTAATTTTCACATTGAGGATGTTCTATGGATACAGATCTGAAATTGGGATTATTGGCCGCCAGTAGTGCATTAATCATGATTGTTTTTCTGGGGAGCCTCTGCCTGATCTGATCAAGGTCTAAAAGAATTTGTAGCCCCACTTATCTTAAGGGCGGGTTTTCCAACATGCGCAATACCGCAAATAAAGGAAAAGCCCGCCCTTATTATTTCAAACTAGTATAAGAATTAATCTTATTAAGCTAAGTTTTCTTCAACAAAGTTCCAGTTGACCAGAGCCCAGAAGTGCTCCAAATATTGAGGGCGAGCATTGCGGTAATCGATATAATATGCGTGCTCCCAAACATCAACAGTCAGCACTGGCTTATCTTCGCCAGTCAATGGCGTTGCTGCATTAGAAGTGTTAACGATAGCCAGAGTACCATCAGCTTTCTTGACTAACCAAGTCCAACCAGAACCAAAGTTTTTCAGAGCTGCATCAGTGAATTGCTGTTTAAATTCAGCAAAAGAGCCGAAAGCATGACTGATAGCATCTGCCACTTTTCCGGTGGGTTCGCCACCACCATTTGGTGACAGGCTGTGCCAGTAGAAAGTATGGTTCCAAACTTGTGCTGCGTTATTGAAGATGCCACCTTCAGATGTTTTGATGATCTCTTCCAGTGATTTTCCGGCAAATTCAGTATCTTTAATCAGATTATTCAGGTTTACAACATAAGCATTGTGATGTTTGCCGTAGTGATATTCCAGAGTTTCTGCAGAAATGTGTGGTTCCAGGGCATCTTTGGCATAAGGTAATGCTGGTAATTCAAAAGACATTGCATGCTCCTTTTTAATATCGGGTTTTTGGCTCTGCAAACCATGGCTTAGACACTCACCATGGAACAGGGCAAATTTAAGCTTATTATCGTGTTACTATTTTGATAATTATCTTAACAACTTTTCTGCTAAATAACAGGGAAAAAGATGCTATAAAGCTGCGAACTGGTGCAGAACTGAACTTAACATGTATTGGATACAGTCAGTTGGAATGAAAATATCTAATGATCATTTGTGGCAAGTCATGGCAAAAATTTGCCATATAAAGTTCACGGTAGAAAAATTAGCGTAGAAAGTGGTATTCTGAATCAATCTTTATCTTATGCTGATAAATAGCACGTGCAGTTTTTAAGGAAGCAAAAATGACTAATATTAATACAAACACTAATACGGTTACTGATACAACGGCTGATGCAGTCATTGAAAAAATCGAACGCCAGATCAGAGAAAACCCAATTCTGTTGTACATGAAAGGTTCACCGAAATTGCCAAGCTGTGGCTTCTCTGCACAGGCAGTTCAGGCTTTATCAGCTTGTGGTGAACGTTTTGCTTATGTGGATATTTTGCAAAATCCAGATATCCGTGCTCAATTACCTAAATACGCAAATTGGCCGACTTTTCCTCAACTTTGGGTTGATGGTGAGTTGGTGGGAGGTTGTGACATTCTTGTTGAGATGTATCAACGCGGTGAACTACAAACACTGATCAAAGAGACTGCCGATAAATATCGTGAGCAGGAATAAGGCCAGTCATTCATCTGAATAATGGTTACTTTTCATAGCCCCATACCGATTAAAGTATGGGGCTTACTTTTTTAGGATTCGCAGTTAGCGTTATCAGTAGATGGTAGTGGCCAACCACCTAGCCGCTTCCAGCGATTAACCAGCTCGCAGAAAAGTAGGGCGGTTCGATCAGTATCATAAAGAGCGCTATGGGCCTGATTGCTGTCAAACGGAATTTCCGCTGTGATGCAGGCTTTGGCAAGAATTGTCTGACCAAGAACCAAGCCACTGAGTGCAGCGGTATCAAAAGTCGCGAACGGATGGAATGGATTGCGTTTCAAACTAGCACGTTCAGCAGCGGCCATGACAAAGCTATGATCAAAATTGGCATTATGAGCGACGATAATTGCACGGTTACAATTTGTGTCTTTCATACCTTTGCGGATCATTTTAAAAATTGCGTGCAAGGCAGTATATTCACTGACAGCTCCTCGCAAGGGGTTTGTAGGATCAATGCCAGTGAAAGCGAGAGCGGCAGGATCAAGATTAGCCCCTTCAAAAGGCTCGATATGAAAATGCAGCGTATTGGCCGGTGTTAGCCAACCATCTTCATCCATTTTTAAAGTAGTTGCAGCAATTTCAAGTAAAGCGTCTGTACGCGCATTAAAACCAGCGGTTTCGACATCAATAACAACGGGATAGTAGCCACGAAAGCGCCCACTTAGCATATTTTGATTAGACATCTGATTTTCAGTTCTTAGCTTCAGGATTCTATTTTTTAACTTTGGAATAGTGAGTATTATGACAAAATTTGGTGTGTCTTGCAGAAGTAATGCTTATGCGGTGGGGGATAAAGGGCAAGATGCCCTTATTTAGCTAGTTAAATAATTTCTCACTATAACGTAATAGTGAGAAATAGCGTTAGTTGCCTAATGCATTGCTGGCACTTGCATTTTCGATGAGTTCAATCTTATAACCATCGGGATCTTCAACGAATGCAATGACAGTTGTTCCACCTTTAACTGGCCCTGCTTCGCGAACTACTTTCCCTCCAGCAAGTTTGATGCGTTCACAGGTTGCCGCAACATCATCAACACCTAAGGCGATATGTCCAAATGCGGTTCCCATTTCATAGTTTTCAACATCCCAATTATAAGTTAGCTCAATAACTGCGCCTTGACTTTCATCGGTATAACCAACAAACGCGAGAGAATACTTATACTCTGGGTTTTCGCTGGTGCGGAGTAAACGCATACCCATTACCTGAGTATAGAAATCAATCGAGCGCTGCATATTGCCAACACGGATCATAGTGTGGAGTAAACGCATGATTACCTCTTGATCTTTATAACTTTATTACGAAAAATAACGTTCAGAAACGTGGCTCACATATCTGCATATGATGGGTTAACTATACCGTGTATAGATCAAATAATTCAAATTATCCGGTTATTTACCTTTATACCCATCTCACTTCAAGATGCATATTGTTTCTCCCCGCGAAGCGGGTAAAAACAATGAATTATGTTGTCTTATAATGAGCAACTTGAAAGGTTACGCGTATAGGTTGACCATTTTATTTTGAAATGACATGGGTGAAGTTTATACTGATCAATAAATGGCCTTATTGTGGGAATGCTTGATAAGTTTGGATGCAGGGGGATGAGATGGCTGAACAATTAGAATTTTTTGCTATTCCAAACCCTTGTCGGGGAGTTTGTGAATCTGATCCCCGTGGTTTTTGCCAGGGATGTTATCGTAGCAGGGAAGAGCGGTTTATATGGATGAAATTATCGGATAGTGAAAAAAGAGAAATATTGCGGTTATGTCATCAGAGAAAACTAAGAAGTTTGAGAAAGAAGGGAGAAGAAAGCAATATTATTCCAAGACAATCCGATTTATTTTAATTTCACTCTGAACTGGTTAAAAAATATCTTTTATAACGCGATGCTCAACTTTAACACCCAATAACGAGCGTTTGTTGAAGCCAGTCGCGTTGTTTTTTACCTTGTTTAAAGTTGGCAAAAATACCCAATGTGTGAGAAAGCAGCTT
>NZ_JADEUF010000039.1 GCF_015163655.1 Xenorhabdus griffiniae
GTGTGACTGCCGTATCTGTAATCCATGTTGCACCTCCAGTACAACACAGTATTGCAGCTAAAGCTGACCGACTAAAGTCGGTGGTTTTAACCTTTCATATGGAAGAATAAAATCCTATTGGGATAGGTTCTTATAATCTATATTCTTTTAAAATGCTCGATTAACAATATACTCAACAAATGTTTTTTTCGAAGCTAGATAACTCTCCGAGCAGAGTACACCGTATACCACCAAAACTCAGTCTATATTTTTATTAAAGGCACCCAGTTTATTAGTTTTCATCATTTCATCCAGCCAAAAGTCAACAGGTGAACGATTATTTAGATTTTTTTCCATATCTTTCATTACAGCCCACGACAAGTTTAAATTTTGATATGAAACTGTATAGTTCAAATGGTGGTAATGGAGGACTTGGAGGTAACGGCGGAAGTGGTAATGGGGTTAGTGGTGGTAGTGGAAATAAAGGGAAATAGTAGTAAATATTAAAACTAACTTTAATATCCTTTGCTTTTTTAAGGTTGATGCTTTTCTAAGTAAATGATTGCTAATATAAAGTAATTTAGGGTAATTATATGATTAATAAAAATTTGTTTTTTTTGTTTAGCTTAACTATGCCTCTATTATTTTCTACATCAAGCTATTCAGCACAAATAAATGAAACTGTTAACTGCTCTGTCCTTGACGGGGAAAAAGGTGAAAATGGTAAGAATGGTACTCCTGATTGTAAAAATGGAGGTAACGGCGGCAATGGTGTAACTGGTAAAAATAAAGGAAGAGGTGGGGATGGTGGCAATGGTGTAAATGGAGGCAATGGTGGGGATGGTGGTAATGGTGTAAATGGAGGCAATGGTGGGGGTGGAACTGATGAGGTATAAAATACAACCAACCCCACATTGACTCAGATTTTCTCTGTTAATACGACAGAACCATCAAAAGTATTAATTTTAGTTATTAAATTTTAAACATAAAAAACCAGCATAACCCGGTAATAGGATATGCTGATTATTTTTCCCTATGACTTAATAGAAAATTATCACGGCGTTATTTAATAACGATGTCTTACATGAAATAACTCAATCAAAATAATCAGAAATTAACTGAATATGTTCACCCTGTAATTGTCCGGATTCATCTAATAACCCAATCCACGCTTTCATATAGTCATATTTTGCCTGAGAGAGTTCACGACGGGCGGTATAAAGCTGTTGCTCGGCATTCAATATATCGACATTTACCCGCTGCCCCAACACCACACTTTTTTGCGTCGCTTTTACTTGTAATGCAGCCGCTTCCACTACCGTTTCATAGGCGCGTATCCGTTTTTCACCATTCACACAAGCGTTATAATTGCGCCGCAGTGCATTCAGGGTTTCCCCCGTCTGCGCATCCATTTCGAATTTAGTCTTGCCATAATTTGCGGCTGATTGGCGCACCGCTGCTGCAGTGCCTCCGCCATTATAGAGATTCATGGACAGTCGTAAGCCAATGGAATCCGTCCGGTATTTTTGGTCGACACTGTTATCACTACTGGATTTATTTTCACTATGGGAAGCATAGAGTTCCAGTTTCGGCAGATATCCCGCCCGGTTACGCTCAATATCATGGTACGCTACATCCACTTTCTGGCGGGCAGCAGCCAGTTGTGGATTCTGACGTAATGCCCGTTGTTCCCAATCAGCGTAGTGTTCTAAATCCAATTTAATGGTTTTAAACCGTGGGGAATCAGATAAACGCTTAACCGGTACATCTGCTGGCAACGGTACACCAACTAATAACTGCAAACCACGAATAGCAGCATCCAGTTCATCTTGCACCGCTAATTCATCAGCCAAGACCTGACTGTAACGCGCCTGGGTTTCCGCTACATCGGTACGGGTGCCTTCACCGGAAGCAAACAATTTCTGGTTGCGTTCCAGTTGCTCCTCATAAGCCGCCCGCTGTTGCACAACCTGTGCCAATCGATCCTGCGCATAAGCTACGGCCACATAACTGTTCACTACCCTGACCGCCAATTGCTGGCTATCCGCCCGAAAGCGACTATCACTCATCAAAGCATAAGCCTGACGAGTTCGATAACGCGCCCATACCTCGAAATCGATCACAGGTTGAGTCAAAATAATCGCACCACTATAGCTGTCATACTGTCGATCACGACTCTCCTTGATGCTTCTTCCCCGCTGGTCTAAAGATTGCGAATCCATCCTCTGCCAATTTTTGGGAGCATTCTGGTAACTGAAAGATAACTTGGGCAACAGTTCCGCCAGCCCAAGATTTTTCTCCTCCTGTCCCGCTTCCTGCTCTTTGATCGCAGCCTGAAACGTTGGATCATGCTGCAATGCCAGCGCATAAGCCTCCGTTAAGGAAAGCGCGCTGGCGAAACGGGGAAATATTAATATCGACATCAGCAACACTGACGCTGGCAAGAATTTCCTGAAAAATAGGGGAGATAAAGAAGTCCGTCTATTGGCAAAACTGTGATACATCAACATTCCCTATTACTCCTCAATCAGTGAGGTAGACGCCCTGTCCATTAACGGCTTGAACAGATAACTCAACAACGAACGCGAACCTGTTTTGACGAATACCTCAACCGGCATCCCCGGTTTGATATTCAATCCTGCCAGTTTCTCCATGCCTTCAGGACTGACTTTCAATCGCATCTGATAGTAAGGCTCTCTTGTACGCTCATCCACCAAACGGTCAGCCGAAACCACCATCACCTTGCCTGTGACTTTCGGCGTCCGGTTCTGGTTAAACGCAGTAAACATCAAATCAACATCTTGCCCCACGGTAACTTTATCAATCAGGTTCACCATCAAACGCGCCTCAACTTCCAGCGCACGCTGAGTTGGCAGGATCTCCATTAATTTCTCACCCGCCGCCACGACGCCACCTTGGGTAAACACGGTTAATCCAACCACTGAGCCATCCACTGGCGCAATAATAGAAGTATGTGACCGATCAAATTGTGCCGTTTCCAGCTTATTTCCCAGCTCATTCGCCAGAACCTGTACATCGGCCAATTGGCTGCGCACTTCGCGTTGATAATCTGCCTGACGCTGGATAATCCGCTGCTGCGTTTCCTGCCTCTGCTTTTCAAGCTGACCAATTTTTCCTGTCATTTCCGCGATACTGCCACTTAATTCACTTTGGCTACGCAGTAATTCCAGATAGCGGTTGCGGGGGAAATAACCCTCTTCCGTCAGGGGCCGCAAGTTCGTCACCTGCTCTTTAAGCGAAACTTGCTGCTGCTGTTTACTCACCAAGGCTTCCCGCAACCCCTTGATTTGAAAATTCAGTCCCTCTTCGGCTTGCTGCATTCCCGCCAAATCACTGCGCAACATTTCACGACGTGATAAAAAAAGCTGTTTTTGCAAGGCCAGAGTCTCGTTAATGCGTGGCTCCGACGGCTGATCCAATAACATCGACGGAAAAACAATAGCGTCCTGCCCTTGCTGCTCGGCCAAAAGTCGGGCTTCTGTTGCCAGTGTGGTATAAAACTGCTGCTTCAGGGAGTCAATTTGTGCATTAACCTGCACCTGACTGAGCTGAACCAAAACCTGCCCGGCCTTTACGTGTTCCCCCTCTTTCACCTGAATTTGACTAATAATGCCATTAAGCGGAGACTGTATCGTTTTGCGATTACCATCAACGACGACAGTACCAGAAGAAGCCACCCCTTTATCGAGTGGCGCAAATGCCGCCCAGATGGAAAATCCCACAATACCGAGTCCAATAATCAACCAACCTATTCGCAGGTAACGATTTGCATCCAGCGGCAATAATTCCGACACCTCATTTTGGGCATCCTTTGCGTTAGTCTGATAAGACATCTTTACTCCCAGATCGAAATATCCCAAGGATTGAAATATGGCTGAATCATGTTATGAGGCACGTTCGACCGCTTTTAACTGTGACGAAGATTGAGACAGCGCCGCCATCACTTGCTGGGAAGGGCCAAACATTTTCATTTTCCCCTGTACCAACAGCAAAATTTTGGTTGTTTGCGAGAGCAATGAAGGCCGGTGAGTGATAACGACCACGGTTTTCCCCTGTTCCCGTAATTGTGCGATCGCATGACTTAAGGCTTTTTCGCCAATATCATCCAGATTCGAGTTAGGTTCATCCAACACCACAAGCGATGGGTTGCCATACAAGGCACGAGCCAAACCTATTCGTTGTTTCTGTCCACCGGATAACCCCATGCCACCTGCGCCAATAACCGTGTCATAACCCTGTTCAAGATTGAGCACTAATTCATGGACACCGGCTTTTTTTGCCGCTTCGATAACTTTTTCCGGTTCAACGTCATTAAAACGCGCGATATTCTCCGCAATCGTGCCGCCAAACAATTCAATATCCTGCGGCAGATAACCAATGGATGCCCCTAACTCATCTTTATTCCATTGGTAGATATCCGCATCATCAAGCCGTACAACACCTTCTTGCGCTGGCCATATCCCTACCAGCAGGCGAGCTAATGTCGATTTCCCTGACGCACTGGGGCCAATCACACCCAGCACTTCACCGGCATTCAAGGCTAAATTGATATCCTGCAAAACATGTTGGTTATTGGGTGATGATCCGTTTTGCGTAGCCTGAAGTACCCGCGTTTTATTCGGTGGCATTGCTGATACTTTTTCCATCAGTAACACACCCTTAGGCTGCGGCAATGACATACCACTTTTACGTTCCGGTTGTGCTTTCAGTAGCTTGTCCAGCCGTTGCCAGGACAAGCGAGCAGCACTCCAGCTCTTCCAGGCCTGTATCAACTGTTCAATCGGCGACAACGCTCTTCCCATCAAAATGGAACCGGCAATCATCATCCCGGGTGTGATGTTGCCTTCAATCGCTAACCAACCCCCCAGACCAAGAATCAACGACTGCAAGGCCATACGTACTGTTTTAGTCAGTGCCGTGATAGCGGCTGAACGTTCACTGGCAATACGCTGAAAATTGAGAAAACGCTGATGCAAGTTAAACCAACGACGGCGCAATGCTGGCAACATACCGAGCGCTTCGATCACTTCGGCATTACGCAGGTTGGTACTGGCTAAGTTGGCGGATCGTAAAGAAAGATGACTGGCTTCCGCCAATGGCGCTTGAGATAACCACTGGTTCAATACCGCCAGCATGATCAATATGATCGCCCCAAGTAGCGCCAACAATCCCAAATAGGGGCTGAACAAAAAGATGACGCCAAGATAGACCGGAAACCAAGGGGCATCAAAAAAGGCAAACAGGGCATTGCCGGTCAGAAACTGGCGGATGGTCGCCAGATCATTAAGCATTTGCCCTGCATCGGTGGAACCATTTTTCAGATTGGATTCATAGGAAGCGGTATAAACCCGCTGGTTCAGGCACATATCAAACTGACTGCCGATACGGATCACTACCTGGCTGCGGATATATTCTAGTCCGCCCATCATGGCGAACATACCCAGTGTGATCAACGTCAGCATCAGCAAGGTTATTTCATTACTGGATGGCAGTACGCGATCATAGACTTGCAGCATATAAATCGTAGGAACCAGCATCAGCAAGTTGATGAATGCCGTAAATAATCCAATAGTCCAGAAGACCTTGCTGCGTGCACGGATAACACCCGTGATTTCATCCTTCGGAAAACGTAATTTCACTGCGATCCCTTCATCGTTAACGGAGCAAAACAAATCGTTATTTATATGCACCACTGAATGTCATGACCAGTTCCCTGCCATCAACAAAGTAAGCAATCCACTGTTCTGACTCAGGACTGAAAAAGGCCAAACTATTGCCATCATTATCGGTCAATGTGATGCCATCTGGAGATGGATACCATCCTGCAACAGGCTGCCCAATCAACTCAGTGACACACGCATTCCCTTTCAAAGCCCAAAGCGAACCTTCGGGTAAACGGGTATCGGTCAGTTCAATACTGCACAGCTTATTTCCATCGGAGAGTTGCCATAACCCTTTTAACTCACCCGCAGTTGGAAGCCTCAAACTACTCGCCATACATCCTCCGATAAAAAAGAGAGAAAAAATTATTGATAAGAGCAATTTTGATCTATAAAACCGACCGCTACAAAGCAAGAAATTCACCATTTCTACCTTTCCATCATATCCATAATACTGCCGTATCCCGTGGGGAGTACGGCAATATTTTATTAATGTGATGACATCAATTAGACGATGAAATCTGTTTCAGTTAACGGTTGACCGACAACTTTCACCAGAAAATCGTTGCCAGCCAGATCACCACCAAGGCTGATTTCCAGATCGGTGACCTCATTCACTTCATCATAAGTGAACAACACTTCGCCCGCCTTACCTGAGAATGAATCGACAAATTTAATATCGCCAGTACCTCCGAAATTGAATTCAGACAGATCGATTTTGTCTTCACCCGAGACGAAATCGTGGATCCAGTCTGGATTGTCTTTCAGAGATTCTTTGCCATCCAGGTAAACAAAGGTATCGTTACCTTCACCGCCCCACAGATGATCACCGCCCAGGCCGCCATAAATGATGTCATCACCTGCGCCGCCTTTCAGGATGTTGTCTGCGCTGTTACCGACCAGAATATCGTCGCCGCTGCCACCAATCGCATTCTCAATAACGACACCACGGGCGATAGAAACGTTGCCTTTCAGGCCACCAACATCAGAGAAAGCACCTTCATTCAGGTTGATACGCTGATTTTGAGTAAAACCAGAGAAATCAAAAGTATCTTCACCACCCGCATCCCAGACACTGAACACCAGTTTGCTGTTCGCATCAGTTGCGGTCATAAAGTCGCGGCCAGTATTAGAATTGAAACCATATATGGTGTCTCCCGTCCGGGTTTCCATATTCGCACCATACAGCTCCTGAATGGCAGAGATATCATTCAACAGAGGTGCCGATGAATATTCATATTTAAAATCTTGGCCTGTATATTTTTCACTGAAATAACTCATGACTGTATAGGCACGAGAATCTTCGAAATATTCGGCTTTAGTGATATAACCTGGACGCACTTTATCAGAAGCATCGTAATCGGCAGGGTGCTCCAATCCTAGTGCATGGCCAATTTCATGGGTGAAAGTCTGGCGAGCATATCCATTCACATCAATATCATTGTCTGTAAAAGTATGGCTTGTCGCGTCATACCATGTAAAAGCGGTTTTTTGTCCTTGCGGCAGAGTGGCAAACGCATAATCACCGTCGTCACTATGATCAAAGAAACCAAAAGTAATATTCGCTTTTCTAACACTACTGACTTCGGTAAATTTAATATTGGCAACGTCAGACCAGGATTGCAAAGAAAGTTTCGCAGCTTCTTTTTGTTCTTCATTAAAAGCACTGAAACCAGAAATTTTAAACAACGGCATGATAGCCGGTTTCGATTCCATGAAATGGTACGATAATTCCAAGGTGCCAGAAGAATCAACATACTTATTGGACCACTTATAGTGACCTCGCAGAAGCTTATCAGGTGCATTGTCTCCTAATGGACCATGCGCAACCCGAATAGAGGCATCGTAATTTGGAACATAGGCTTTAAGAAATGAATTAACTTCCTGGACGGAATTGGAATCAGATAACCCCGTATAGGTATACTTTTTCTTTGAGGCCATATCAATCTCCTGTAGAAACAAGACAAATATCCTAATAACCCGAAATTTTGATAATAACGGAGGTAAGAGTTTTAAATTCTTTCTAAGCCCCACTTAGAAATAAAACTCCAGAATAAAATAGCGTTAGTTACTGTCTGTGTAAAAATAATTAATATACTTTTTTAGAATACATATTGAACAAATTTAATTTATGTAATTAATTATTAATTTCTCACTGAAATTTTTTTGATAATAAAAAAACAACATGATTTAGTAATAAATAATGTTGTTTTTATCTGCTGGAAATTGATTTTAAGAAAGGATTATCTCTTTACCTGTTTTTTCTCTGCCTTTTTAAATATGGGTTATTTTTTATTCAACTTGAAATTAATTCTATACCAATCTCACTTCAAGATGCGTCTTATATCTCCCCCGCGAAGCGGAGGAGATATAAATCATCACATTGTGTATTTGGGATAAGGGTAACTGAAATCGTTGAATTAAGTGGTATGACAACAAATAAATAGAATAATAAGACGATAGGTAGAATAAGTGCTGCCAATAAGGCAGCATACTTAATAATAAAGAATTGTATTAATAATCCCGATTAGTGGCATACACAGACCAAATACGACGGATGTGTACAGTGATCTCTTCACGATCGTGATACAGGTGTTTCGCCTGAATCTGAGCATTCACACCATTCTCTTTCAATTGCTGTTCTATTTTTTGCAACAGATGAGCGACTTCCTCATAACGCTTTTTCATCGGCAACTTAAGATTGAATATCGCCTCACGGCACCAGCTTTTTACCAGCCAATCCGTCATCAATTGGGCGACTTTGGCAGGTTTTTCAACCATGTCACAAACCAGCCAATAAATGTTTTTCACTGATGGTTCAAATTTAAAACCATCCACACGATGATGCTTTACCTGACCTGTGTCCATTAAGCTATCAGCCATCGGCCCATTATCTACCGCATGAACCATCATACTGCGTTTTACGAGTTGGTAAGTCCATCCTCCCGGGCAAGCACCGAGATCGACGGCATGAAGGCCGCTACCCAGACGCTCTTCCCATTCGTCATAAGGAATGAATATATGAAAGGCTTCTTCCAGTTTCAGCGTTGAACGGCTTGGGGCATCCGAAGGGAATTTAAGACGAGGAATACCCATATAAAAACGGGAATTATTATTGCTGTAGGAATACCCAACATAGCAACAGCCCGAAGCGATGAAAAAGACATGAATAACAGGACGACTATAGTTTTCCTTTACCAGCAGAAGTTTTTCCTGACGCATCGCATTACGCAGCGGAACAGTAAACTTACGGCAGAACTTCATCAACTCCTTGCCTTCATTGGTATCCGGCACCTCGACACGCAGCTCACCCGCCTTCTCAATGACACCGCTCAACATACCAACAATCGGGGTAATGCGATCTTCCTGCGGCAAATCTTTCAGTAATTCGCCCACAACCAACATTTGACGAGCAAAAACCAATTCACCAAACGGTATTTCACGGATCAGGCGATCCGCATCATCGGGTTGATAACACTCAAACAGCACATATCCACTGTTTTCTTTCACACGGGCAAAACCGTAAATTTCTCTTTTACCCGCCTGATCGGTAATCTCTGCCGCACACTCTTTTTCAAAACCAGGGCGACAATATAAAGCAACTTTATTCATGGCTAAGCGCCGATTTCCTTAGACGCAGAGCGCCAATTAATACACATAACCAACCAATGAGAAAACTGAACCCACCAATTGGTGTCAAATAAACCAAAAATTTTAGCGGTAAAAAGGCCAGACAATAAAGGCTGCCACTAAACAGCACAATTCCCGCCGTAAAAAAAATTCCACTCCAACCAAACAGCGTTACAGGCTGGCGCATCAACAAAGCAGCCAGAATCATCATGGCGAGTGTATGTAGTCCTTGATATTGCAGGCCGGTATGAATCCATTCCATCTGACGTGGTGTCAGGATAGGCGCTAACATATGTGCTCCCATCGCGCCTAATGCCACGTAGAAAAAACCACTGATCCCAACAAAAATAAGCATAGTTCGACTGCTCATCACAGGCTCCTGTCTCTGTTTGTCAGTTATTAGGTGTATTGGGTAATAAATCCTAACCTTGCTTGCTCAGTTGCGGCCTGGGTTAGTATCCATTTGCGGAAAGCCGCAATCTTGCCCAATTCTGCCTGATTATCGTGGCAAACCAAATAAAATGCATTCTTACTGACCAAAACATCATTAAATGGGCAGACAAGGCGCCCTGCATCAATTTCATTTTGTGCCATCACATTATTGGCTAGCGCAACACCTTGACCATGCACCGCCGCCTGGATCACCATCGCACTATGGCTGAATATTGGCCCTTGCTGGACATTAATCTGTTGCTGCATATCAAGCTGGCGAATATAGGCTTGCCAATCCCGGCGGGATGAATCATGCAACAGCGTATGCTTGGCAAGATCGGCGGGCGTTTTCAATGGGCGATCTCCCGTCAGCAGCGCAGGAGAACAGACAGGCAGCAGATATTCGGGATAAAGGCGATCAGTGCGTAACCCTGGCCAGTTGCCTCTGCCATAAAAGATCGCGACATCAACATCATCAGCCAGTTTATCTTCTTCCCGATCCACTGCCTGAATGCGAACATCAATCCCTGGAAAGCTCTGATTAAAACCTGAAAGCCGAGGTACTAACCACTGAATCGCAAAACTGGGGGATAAACTAACCGTTAACGCGCCCTTGGCACTGCGAGCCTGAAGTTTGCGAGTCGCGTCATTGATAGCAGTAAAAATCTCCTTGATATCGAGATAATAACTCTGCCCCTCTTCCGTCAACAATAACGAACGATTGCGACGACGAAAAAGCTTTAATCCCAGGAAATCTTCCAGACTTTTCATTTGATGGCTAACAGCGGCCTGAGTCACAAATAATTCTTCTGCTGCTTTAGTAAAACTTAAATGACGGGCCGCGGCATCAAAAACGCGTAACGCATTGAGTGGAGGTAAACGTTTAGACATGTTCGTTTCTTATGTGTTCTTTTCCTATATAGGGGTGACGATACCGGTAACTCTTTTCATCCAGTTATTAGTTTTTGTAATCCGAAGCATTATAATTTGTCCATTGATGATATACCAGCAAATCCCTATAGTGTGCGCACTTCCTAAGCCGGAACGAAAAGTCTCTTTGTAGCGATACATTGAAGCTTTTGGCTTTGTGGTTGTGATGTTGTGTTTGCAAGTTGTCTGGGAAACCAGGCTTTGTAGCATAAGCTACTGTTTTTTTTCACTTCCTGTACATTTACCCTGTCTGTCCATAGTGATTTTTTATTGCACCGCAGTTGCGGTGCTTTTTTTCCCTGCTTTCTCCTGTAGAATTCCCTGTCTCTTGATTAAAGAAAATCTTATTCTTTATCACACAACGATTAAATTAGCAGCGTTTATGAAAGCCTTTGACTCAGAAAAATTCCGCCAGCAGTTTCCTGCCCTGCAACAATCCACCACATTTCTGGACAGTGCCGCCACAGCATTAAAACCGGCATGTATGATTGAGGCGACCGAACACTATTACCAAAACCACAGTGCAACAGTACACCGCAGTCAACATGCCACTGCGCAGGCCATGACTGCCCGTTATGAGCAGGCTCGTTCACTGGTGGCGGAATTGATCAATGCGCCATTGCCTGAAAATATTATTTGGACAAAAGGAACTACTGAGTCCATCAATCTGGTTGCCCAAAGTTACTTTCGCCCTCGTCTGAATGTTGGTGATGAAATCATTGTCAGCGAGCAGGAACACCATGCTAACCTGTTACCGTGGCTAATTCTGGCAGAACAAACCGGCGCTAAAATCGTTAAATGGCCGATTGGCAATCGACGCCAACCAGAAATCGATACCCTGGCAGAACTCTTGAATGAAAAAAGCCGCTTAGTTGCCATCAGCCAGATGTCTAACGTTACCGGCGCCGCAGTAGATTTGGCACAAGTTACCGCACTCGCCCATCAATATGATTGCCGTGTTTTGGTCGATGGTGCTCAGGGTATCGTTCACGCACCGGTCAATGTACAACAACTGGATATCGACTTTTATGCCTTCTCTGCACATAAACTGTATGGCCCAAATGGATTGGGTGTGTTGTATGGCAAAAATGAATGGTTGAATGCGATGTCACCGTGGCATGGTGGCGGAAAAATGCTAACTCAAGTTTCGTTCGATGGTTTCACACCGGAAGCCGTGCCTTATCGTTTTGAAGCGGGGACACCCAATGTTGCCGGTGTGGTCGGGTTTGCAACGACTCTGGAATGGTTGAAAACGCTTGATATCCAGCTCGCAGAATCCCATGCGATTGCCCTGACGGATTACACCGAAAAACAACTCAGCATGCTGGCGGGATTTAACAGTTACCGTGTAGCGGGTTCCAGCTTACTGGCGTTCAATATCGCCGGAATACACCACAATGATTTAGCAACGCTGATTGCCGAACAAAATATCTCTCTGCGTTCAGGCCAACACTGTGCTCAGCCATTGCTGGATGCCCTTGGGATCAGCGGCTGTCTGCGTGCTTCGTTCATGCCTTATAATAACCAGCAAGATGCGGATAGATTGATAAGTGCCGTAAAGTTTGCGCTAGCGTTGCTGCTGGATGATTGATATTGTCTTATTATTAGTGATACCTCATATAAAAACCTATCAAATATATTTTGGTGGGTTTTCAGCTTAATGGCGGAGCACTATCGAACTTTAAAGCCCCATTTTGTTGATCAATATTTAATTAAATTATTTTAACTTGATAAATTCGATTAATATAATATACCCATGTCACTTCAAGTTGATATTGATGTAATTTGATTTTATTCACATTTTTCCTTTCCCAAAAGTAAAGATAAATACCCCATGACACAACTCTCAGACACCATCTTGGCTCCGCATCCATTCGGAACAGAAATTACACAGCAGCAACTTATTGAAAACTTTCAGCAATGCAAATTGTGGGAAGATCGTTACCGGCAGCTCATCGGCCTGGCTAAAAAACTGCCTCCTTTAGCGGATGAACTAAAACAGCAAAATATCGAAAGATCCGGCTGTGAAAATCGCGTCTGGTTGGGGCATCAACCACTTGCAGACGGCCGATTGCATTTTTATGGCGATAGCGAAGGCCGTATCGTCAAAGGGTTATTGGCAATCCTGCTGACTGCCGTAGAAGGCAAAACCCCAGAGCAGGTTGTACAAATACCTTTGGCCGAGCTATTCCAACAACTCGGCCTGGAACAACAACTCAGTGGCTCAAGGCTCAATGGCGTGAAATCCCTGATCAATACTCTTCAGGAAATAGCGAGCACTTACATTCATTAGGTTCGCTTAAAGCATATTTTCCCGTTCAGCTTTCGCCACCATCTTTTTCAATGCGTGGGATACCGCAACAAAACCAAAAGTCGCCGTAACCATCGTTGCGGCACCAAAACCAGAAGCGCAATCCATTCGTTTGGAACCCTCCGCAGTGCTTTTGGCAGCGCAAACTGTACCGTCAGATTGCGGATAAACTAACTGTTCGGTTGAAAAAACGCAGTCAATACCTAATTTACCTTTGCCATTTTTCACTACGCGGTAATCCGACTTCAAGCGCTCCTTCAATTTCGCCGCTAACGGATCTTGTACCGTTTTGGCTAAATCCACCACCTGGATCTGGGTAGGATCAAGTTGCCCACCCGCTCCACCCGTCGTCACAAGCGAGATCTTATAGCGGCGACAATAGGCCAGTAACGCCGCTTTCGGCCGTACGCTATCAATGGCATCAATAACATAACTAAACTCTGTGGATATCAATTCAGCCACATTATCAGGGGTGACAAAATCATCAATGCAAGTCACCCGACATTCAGGATTAATCGCTCGTATCCGCTGTGCGATGACTTCCGTTTTAGGTAAGCCCACATTCTGTACCAACGTGTGCAACTGACGGTTGGTATTGGTGATGCAGACGTCATCCATATCAATCAACGTAATAGCACCAATACCGGTACGCGCCAGCGCTTCTGCCGCCCATGAACCCACACCGCCAATTCCTACAACACAAACATGGGAACGGGCAAATAATGAAAGCGCTTTCTGGCCATATAACCGCGCCGTACCAGCGAAACGCTGAAGATAAGCATCAGAGAGAGAAACTTGCATTGCTAAATAAATCCTGCATAAAACCTACCTCTATTGAGATAGGTTATCGATTGATCGTTTAAACTGGAGGGGATCTTACTGGTTTGCCGCCAAAAAACCAGATGATGCTTTCTTCAATACCCAAACACGGCCATAGTGATTATAAAAACCCGCCATTTCACCCGCTTTCTCCCCAACACCGTGATAAATATCGAAATGGTTCCCTTTGATGGCACCACCAACATCCAGCGCTACCATCAGGCGCATCCGATACTGGCCGGTAAATTTGCCCTTTTCATCCAGCACCGGCACTTCCGCCAGCAATGCTGTTCCAGGAGGGATTAATGATTTATCAGATGCTACCGACGCTTTTGCAATAAGAGGCACGGCACTGGCTCCTCTCACAAGCGTATAGGATTCAGGCTTAAAGAAAACGAATGAAGGATTCTGCTCCAGCACTTCTCTCACTTCGGCTTCACTGTGCTGTTCTCCCCATTGCCGGATAGCTTTCATCGACATTTTTTCGCTCGGTACTTCTCCACGGTCGATCAGCACCTTGCCAATACTGCGATAGGGATGTCCATTCTTTCCTCCATAGCCAAAAAAGGTCAACGGACGTCCATCGCCAAAATCGACATAACCACTCCCCTGAACTTCCATCATAAAATTATCCATCAGGGAGTTACTGTACCCGATAATAAATTTCTTGCTCAGTGCGCCTCTGTATATCTCGGCGCGACTTGGCAAGCGGGAACGTAAATGAGTTGGCATACGATACAGTGGATATTTAAACTCACCTTGCTGAGTATGTCGTGCTTGCAAAACAGGTGTGTAATAGCCGGTAAACTTCACGTTGCCGTATTTATCTTCACCTTCCATCTGATAAGACAGTAAACCGAATTCATTTAAATCACGGGTATCACCACCAGACAGCATCCAGCGTTCAATTGCATTAAATAATTCACGGTTATTGTCATAAAGACGAGGAGAAGCTTTGCTGATATATTCAACTTGAGTAGCAAAATCCTTGGCATTAACCGGAAAACCTTCGGCGTTAGGGATATTCACCAACTGGAGGCTTCGGGTAATTCGCCCATCCTTATACTGCTGCGCCTGATCAGTAGGTCGAAAATGGCATCCCGATAATAACGAAATGACAAATCCAAATAAAAGATATTTGCCCCAAATTCTCATATTACTGCCTTATCTCTAGCCATCACTTATTCAGACCACGAACAATATCAAACAGTAATAAATAATGAAATGTAGTTAGATTAAATAGCTTACCGTTTCAGCCAACCCTATCGAGTAAAAACAAAACAATCAGGCTATTTTAAAGCCAAAAAACAAACAATTTTAGTAAAAATCAATAAAAAAACTTGCAACCGTGTCGTTCCAGAGTATAGTGTGCCGACATCGGACGCGGGGTGGAGCAGCTTGGTAGCTCGTCGGGCTCATAACCCGAAGGTCGTCGGTTCAAATCCGGCCCCCGCAACCAATTCGATTGCATATCGATTTGCTCTAGTAGCAAAGACAATCTGGCAGTAAAAAATGTCATCATTTAGTATTTGCATTCATGGTTTCTAATCAAGATTTGCAAATAGACGGACGCGGGGTGGAGCAGCCTGGTAGCTCGTCGGGCTCATAACCCGAAGGTCGTCGGTTCAAATCCGGCCCCCGCAACCAACACTATATGATGTCATTACTCAGTGTTTGCATTCATGGTTTCTAATCAAAATTTGCAGACAGACGGACGCGGGGTGGAGCAGCCTGGTAGCTCGTCGGGCTCATAACCCGAAGGTCGTCGGTTCAAATCCGGCCCCCGCAACCAAATATTCCTTTTCATTTTTTTCCTCCAATTTTCATCTGATTCTTATTCCGGTTAGATCACCTAATTTCCACTGATTTTTAAATCCGGTTTAAATACAAACATAAAGTAAATAACCATTGTTGCATCATAAGCAACAGGCTTTAAGCGGATATTTCACCGCCGTGCCAATTCAGCCCCATTCTTGAAATACGCCTTAATGCCAGCAAAAATAGATTCTGCCACTTGTTGTTGGAATTTTGCTGTCTTAAGTTTACGTTCTTCTTCCAGATTACTGATAAAGGCAGTTTCTACTAAAATGGAAGGGATATCTGGCGCTTTCAATACCGCAAATCCCGCCTGATCGACGCTATTTTTATGTAGTTTGTTGATTTTTCCCATCCGCTTGAGCACTTCGTTACCAAATTTCAAGCTATCATTGATAGTCGCGGTTTGCACCAAATCCAACATGGTATGATCCAAATATTTATCGCCACTTTTACTGACGCCACCAATTAAGTCTGCCTCATTCTGAGTTTGGGCGAGAAAACGAGCCGTATTGCTGGTAGCGCCCTTAGTTGACAGCGCAAACACGGATGATCCCCGTGCAGAACGACTTGTAAAGGCGTCTGCATGAATAGAAACAAAGAGATCCGCCCGCATCTTACGGGCTTTTGCCACCCTCACCGTCAAGGGAATAAACACATCTTCATTTCGCGTCATGTAAACTTTCATGCCCGGCTCACGTTTGATGAGCGCCCGTAAACGACGGGCAATTTGCAACACGACATCTTTTTCACGGGTTTTATATTTCCCAATCGCCCCAGAATCTTCACCACCATGACCAGGATCGAGCATAATCACAATCGGCCTGTCTTTGCCTGCCTTGCCAGGTTTGCGTGTTTGTGCAGGCAAATTCTGTTCCAGGTTCCCACTGTTGTACTCTTCAAGCAGGGCCAGTAAAGGATCATTAGCCACATCAATCGCCTTTTTGGGATACAGATCGAGCACCAGACGATGTTTAAACTTTGCAATTGGTGGCAATGTGAAAATATGCGGAGAGACGGGTTGTTTGATTTCAAAGACTAAACGCACCGTTTTAGGATTAAATTGCCCTGCTCGCACTAATTTTAAGTAAGGATCACGCCGCTGAACCTGTGCCCCCATGCTGCTCAAAATGCTATTAAGTTGAATACCCTGCAAATCAATAACAATACGATTAGGGTTTGTAAGCGAAAATTGGCGATACTTAAGTGGAATATTAGACTCCAGCGTTACTCTGGTATAGCTTGATGCTGGCCAAATACGCACAGCAATAACTTTTGAAGTCGCTGCATAACCTATTGGGCTGATGCTTAATAACCATACAGCGGCTGCGCCTTTCAGCAGGCGACGACGTGAAGTATTATGGTCTGAATGACTCATTATTTATTCCGCTTAAAAACAACCAAACGCAGTAATCTTTACCAAACATAATAGTTAGGCAGGAACTCTAATTAATTAGCAAACGTCTGTCATCAAAAAACGTATTTTCTGATCCTCTCATTTATTTATACCAATATAAATAATAACGTTATTTTTATCCATATTTCCGCTTGCCATTTCCCTTCAAAAAGAATAAAAATACAAAAAATACGAATAAAAATTCAATCAGAGAGGGTTTCATGAACGAACGCAGTACCGAATTGGTTGAAGTCTTACGTCACTCGGTTCCGTATATCAATGCACATCGAGGTAAAACCTTTGTCATTATGCTGGGTGGTGAAGCCATCGCCCATGAGAATTTTTCTAATATCGTCAACGATATTGGATTACTACATAATCTGGGTATTCGTTTAATCGTTGTTTATGGTGCCCGCCCACAAATCGAACAGAATATTGCCGAACACCATTGCCAATCGGTTTACCACAAACACACCAGGGTAACCGATGCCACGACACTGGATTTGGTCAAACAGGCAGCAGGCTTATTACAGCTAGAAATTACAGCTCGTCTTTCCATGGGATTAAATAATACCCCATTACAAGGCGCTAATATTAGTGTCGTCAGCGGAAACTTCGTTATCGCCCAACCGCTAGGAATCGATGACGGCGTCGATTATTGCCATAGTGGCAGGGTTCGTCGTATTGATGAGAAAGCAATCAACCAGCAACTGGATAACGGTGCTATTGTGCTGATTGGGCCAGTTGCCGTTTCCGTTACAGGAGAAAGTTTTAACCTCACTTCCGAAGAAATTGCAACCCAACTGGCGATCAAATTAAAAGCAGAAAAATTAATTGGATTTTGCTCATCTCAGGGCGCACTTGACGCTAACGGCAATACTGTATCAGAAATGTTTCTTAATGAAGGAGAAACTCACCTGCACAAATTGGAAAACGCGGGTGACTATCATTCAGGCACCGTGCGTTTCTTAAGGGGAGCGATTAAGGCTTGCCGCCGTGGTGTTCGCCGCAGCCATTTGATCAGTTACCAAGAAAATGGCTCATTAGTTCAGGAACTATTTTCCCGCGAAGGTATCGGCACTCAAATCGTTATGGAACGTTCCGAACAGATACGCCGCGCCAATATTAATGATATTGGTGGCATTCTTGAGCTTATTCGCCCATTGGAGCAACAAGGTATTTTGGTACGCCGTTCACGTGAACAATTGGAAATGGAAATTGATAACTTCACCCTGATTGAACTCGATAATATCACTATCGCCTGCGCTGCCTTATATTCTTATCCCAATGAAAAAATTGGTGAAATGGCCTGTGTTGCCGTACATCCAGACTATCGAAACTCTTCCAGAGGTGAAATTCTGCTAGATGCCATTTCCAGTCAGGCGAAACAAAAAGGGTTGGAAAAACTTTTCGTACTCACAACCCGCAGTATTCACTGGTTTCAGGAGAAAGGCTTTAAGCCCGCAGAAATAGATATGTTGCCTGTGGAAAAACAAGCGCTGTATAACTATCAGCGCCGTTCCAAAATTTTGCTGCTGGATTTACAGGCTTGCTGACGTCAGACTAACCCAATGATCCTTAACCATAGCGCTTTCTATTGAGGGTGGAACCAATCTACCAACCCGCTCCGCCGCTGTGTTGCTGTAGCTACCGCTCTATCCAAAACGGGCTTATTGGCATAAATCGTCAATTTTTCCCTCGCCCGCGTCAGAGCGGTATACACTAATTCCCGACTGACTATGGGTGAGTGTTGGGTCGGCAATACCAAAGCCGTATGCTCAAATTCAGATCCTTGAGATTTATGCACTGTCATCACATAAGCCGTTTCATGTTGGGGCAACCGGCTTGGCTGAAATCCTTTAATCTGTCCATCAGATAGCTGGAAATAGGCTTTCAGCTCATTATCCTGATTTTTGAGCATAATGCCGATATCTCCGTTAAACAGCCCAAGCGTGCTGTCATTACGCAATATCATGATAGGACGCCCGACATAACCACGGCTCTCCACATTTTTGGGGAGGGTAATGACGCCTTTCCTGTGCAGTAGTTGTTCCACTCGTTGGTTCAGCCCTGTAACACCAAAGGGCCCTTCTCTTAACGCGCACAATAATCGAAAACGATTAAACGTCGCCAAAATAGCTTCTTCCGCCATCCGTTCATTTGCCATGGCTAAATATTGAGAATAACCCGCCGCGGTTTCCGTCAACAGACGCTGATAATCTTCATCCGCTGCAAGCGGGTAAAAATCAACATCGGGAAAAGATTGATCCAGCACTGCCGCGACACCTCTGCGATCCCCTTGATTCACAGCTGATGCCAATCGCCCAATGCCGGAAGCCGAGTTGAAGCGATAACTTTTGCGCAGCAAACACAGGCTATCCCGCACGGCAGGCATATTTTTATCGGAATGTAAGGTGGAATAAGAGGTTAACTGACATCCCGTCAAGCGCGCCAATTGCTCAGTACGTTTGGCGCTATAACCTTGTTCAGCAAAACGGCAAATATCGCCCAATACCGCTCCGGCTTCAACCGATGCAAGTTGGTCTTTATCCCCCAAGAAAATCACTTTCGCCCGCGGCGGCAAAGCATCGACCAAGTGAGCCATCATCGGTAAATCCACCATTGAAGCCTCATCAACGATCAAAATATCAAGGGACAGCGGATTATCACGCCCATAACGCAGTTTTTGGCTATCCGGTTGTGCCCCCAGTAAACGATGGAGAGTTTGCGCCTGTTCTGGAACGCTATGCCACTGTTCTGGCGTCAAATTGAGTTTCTTGACCGCTTCCCTCAGTGATTCAGTTAATCTGGCCGCTGCCTTGCCGGTTGGTGCAGCCAATTGAATGCTTAATTTTTTCCCTTGATGTAACTTGATCAAGGTAGCCAGCAACTTAGCTACTGTCGTGGTTTTACCGGTTCCTGGCCCACCAGAGATCACCGAAATACGGCTCGTTACCGCCACGGCAGCGGCAACTTTTTGCCAATCAATCTCTCCTTCAGCAGTGGCACCAAAAAGCGCATCCAAAATGCGACGTAACTGGATTTCATCAAGCGCCGTTTGATCATGGGAAGGTTGAGTAAAAGTGTCGGTCAACTCCACAGCAGCAAAAAAATCCGCAACTCGCCGTTCACTTTGCCACATACGTTGTAAATACAGGCGGTAATCACGCTCCTTTTGACAGGAAAGGATCATCGGTGCCGGCGTTTCCCCCATACTGACCGCCGGACATGCCTGCAACACAGCCAGGATTTGCTGTTGATCGGGTTCTCCGGCCAAAGACCAAAGCGATGCAGCTAACTCCGGTTGCCTGCCTTCAAAAAAATATTTTGGCGAAATCCGCTCCAGTGGCAAACAGACATGCCCAGCACCTGATTCTGCACTTAACAAGGCCGTAATCAACAGTAGTAGTGGATTTTCAGCCTCAATCACCGCATAAGCAAACTGCACATCCAAAGGACGCAGCAGCTTCTGGCTCACCGCCTGTTGCAAGAGTGACATCATGGAATTCATACGCTTTTTTCCTCACCGACAGCACTAAAAAGCGTATCCAGTTCGTCAATAAATTCAAAGGGAGGCAAATAGGAGTAAATACCATGCCCTGGGTTATCCTTATCAATACCCCGCAAAAACAGATAAATCACGCCACCAAAATGGCGGCGATAATCGTAATGAGCTAACCGGTGACGCAAATAACGGTGCAGCGCTAAGGTATAAAGCTGATACTGAAAATCGTAACGGTGCTCTATCATGGCACTTGCCATTGCTTCTTGCGTATACGACGGGCTGTTCTCACCTAACCAGTTTGATTTGTAATCCACAACGTAAAACTTATCTTGCCAGCAAAAAACCAAATCAATAAAACCTTTTAACATGCCTTTAACTTGATGAAAGGATAACGGAGCACATTGCGCAGACAGCGGATCATAACGACGAATCAATACATCAATTTCATTTGAATACAATAACTTATCTACCGACAGGTAAAACTGCATTTCACTTTGTTGGTGATGTCGAGGCACATCAGCAAGTTTCATTCCCTGCTCATTCAGTTCTGCGCCCAAAATATCCTCTATCCACTGTTGCAATACCGGTGCCCAGTTTTCATCAAATCCTGATGCTGTCAGTTTTTCCACCAACCACACCTGATCCGGAGGATTGCCGAAATCCAGATCTTCTAAAATACTGTGCAGGAATGTGCCGGCAGACGCTCCACGTGGAAAAGTATGTGGAGTCATCTGTAACGACTGTTCTCCCTGCTTTTCACCACTCGCTTCAATATCCAGCTTAGGCGAAATGGATTGCACAATCACATCAACTGATTCCCCGAATGCCCCCGCATAAGTGGAAGAGGTGGCATGGGAAGCAGAATATTGTAACCCCGAATAACTCGTTACCCGCCAATCGTCCCGAACGGCACGTTGCAATTTTTTGGCTTCCAGCGACAGAGTATTTTCACTTTGTGGGCACCACGGCAAGTCAGTGGTATTTCCCACTTGCCTTATCTCAATGCCGATATCACAAAGCTCATTCAAGCTGTTAATCAAGAGTTCTGCATCACCTTTCTGGCCCTTTTGCAGCAAGTACCCAAGAGCAGATAAATGCAGATCAGTATCGCCTGTTTTGCCTCTATTTCCTTTAATCAGCGGAGCTACCCCGACGCTACAGTGATAAACCGAACGTGTTAATGCAACGTAGAGCAAGCGTAGATCCTCAGCCAGGCGTTCTTCATCAGCCAGCTCCAACGCTTCTTTCAACGCTTCATCATCATGAGAAATATTAAGATGAGCCTCAAAGTTATGGCGATCATGATAAATCGCCTGCTTCTGCTTTCTGTAACTACAAACAAAAGGCAAGCAAACCAACGGATATTCTAAGCCCTTAGATTTATGTATGGTACAGATCTGCACCAGATGCCGATCACTCTCCAGCCTCAGTTGCTGATTTTCTGATTGCGGATTAGGCCGTGAGATCTGTTGTGCCAGCCAGCGGGCAACGGCATGTTCGCTATCTAACTGTTGAGATTCCTCCTGCAACAGCTCACCAATGTGCATAATATCGGTAAGCCGGCGTTCACCGTCATCACCTGCCAGCAGATTTTCGGCTATCCGGTATTTCACCATTACTGCCCGCAACATGGGTAATACGCCACGAGTACGCCATAAACGGGCATAGCCATCAAATTCATCAACCAGACGATCCCACGCCTTTTCGTCGTTATTCAACTGGTCAATTTGTTGTGCACTTAAGCCAAATAGACTGCTGGCTAATGCACTTCGTAATTCGCGCGCTTTTTCCGGTGCTAATACTGCCTGTAATAACCACAGCAAATCTTTCGCTTCTGGCATATCAAACACACTTTCTCGGTTGGAAAGATAAACCGACGGTATCTTTAGCGCATTTAATTCATTACGGATTAATGCTGCTTCTCGGCGATCACGTACCAACACCGTAATATCCGCTGCCATCACCGGACGGCTTGTTTCTGTTGGTTGATTTTTTGCCCGATATAAAAGCGCTTTCCCTTCTTGACCAGCCTGCAACCAATCCCGTATTTGGGCAGCACATTGTCGGGCCATAGTTTGCTCATATTCCCCTTTGGAAACACCATCACCCGACTGTAACCAAAAGCGCAAAGCGGTTTGATCTTCACCATATAAGGAAAATCTCAAACCTTGATTTTTCTCTGCGGCATTAACGTCAATAAAAGGGATTTGTGCAAACAAAAATGGGCGTTCTGGGCGGGAAAACAGTGTATTGACAGCCTGCACCATTGGTGCGGAAGAACGCCAGTTCGTTTCCAGCGTGTAATGGGCCTTAACGTGAGAACGCGCACGAATGTAGGTAAAAATATCTGCCCCACGAAACGCATAAATCGCTTGTTTGGGGTCGCCAATAAACAATAAACCCGTTTCGTTTTCAGCCCGTTCATTCTCTGATTGATGGCAATATATGGCCTGAAAAATGCGATATTGTTGTGGATCGGTATCCTGAAATTCATCAATCATTGCAACGGGATAACGCTGCCGAATGGTTGCTGCAAGCTGTTCTCCTCCTGCACGTTGCAAGGCACTGTCCAGACGGGTCAGCAAATCATCAAATCCCATGTAACCACGGTTAAGTTTCTCCTGATTAACCGATTGGCGAACTTCAACAATTGCTTTGGAGAGGAGGATATCTTTCAACGTCAATGGGTGCTGATATAAACCATCAATTGCTACAAACAACGCATGTTGCGGAGCTTCCCCTTTTTTCGTTTTTTCTAACAAGCGTGACTGACCAAATTTATCCAACTCTTTGGGCAACAGGTAATCTTCGGTGGGTGATTTAGCCCACTCAGAAACACTATTCAGCCAGTTAGGTAAATATTTTTTGCTGTAGCTGCGCTTATCAACACCTGAATGAGTAATCAGCGCCTCTAACCCAGAAGCGGCGCTATTCCACTGCTGCTTTATCGCCTCAATCTGCTCAATAATTTTCTGATGACGGCTAAACAACGTTTCATCACCATCAGGGGCATTGACGATATACGGCATATCTCCGTGCAAGTAGTCTGAAATATCTTTCAATAATGCTTCCGGCCCATTCCATATCCGGCTGACTTCCGCAGCGATTGGCAATGGCAGGGGATAACAGTGACGGCGCCAAAAATCAGCGCAGCCTTGTTTACGTAGCTGGTTTTCATCCTGAATTAAGGTTTGATCAAACAGAACACCAGACTCAAACGCATTGTGGACTAACATACGCTGGCAAAAGCCGTGGATGGTATAAATCGCTGCCTCATCCATCTGGCGTTCAGCGGCTAATAACCAGCTGGCCGCACTTTCCCTGTCAGGAATTTCAGCCAGTAATTGCTGATAGACTGGATCGCTGGCCGCTGTTTCTTGCCGTATACAAGCCAAACGGAGCTGATGGATATTTTCACGGATACGTCCACGCAATTCATCCGTCGCCGCTTGCGTAAAGGTCACAACCAGGATCTCTTCGACATTCAGCGGACGGGAAAAGGCAGCAGAGCCGCCTAATCCGAGTAACAGCCGGAGATACAACAAGCCTATCGTGTAAGTCTTTCCCGTTCCTGCTGACGCTTCGATCAGCCGCTGACCATACAGCGGCAGTGTTAACGGGTTAAGCTTATGAGAGGGTATTTCTTTGCTCACTGAGCATTCACCTTAACCGGTAATTGTTTCTGGAAATCTGACACATAGTCGTAAGTTTTCCAGCCTTTCAGTTCGGCATATTGATGAGCTGTACCTTTTTTCCCGACAATTTGGGAAACCAGTGCCAATCCCTGACGTTTAAGCACGGCTTTTTCATAAAACGCAATCACCTGCGCTTTGGTGGCTTTTTCCATCGCTGCAATGATTTTCTCACGGGTATCAAATTTGAAATTATTGCGCCCAAAATCTGCATCAAAGCGAGCCACTTCTAAATAGAAAGTCTGTGGCGGCTCACGCATTTCTGTCAGCAGCGATTTTTTATACTGTTCAAACTCAGCATCAGACATCGCTTTCAGTTTTTTATCAGCCTGTTGATAAAAGCTCTGATAGCGTTGATGCAGATAATCCGGTTGCTTGCTGTTACTTTGCAGCAAGAAGCCTAATCCCCACTGTTTACCTATATTTCCGTTGAAAGCAAAAACGGCATAACCAAGCTGTTCTTTCGTCCTCAATTGATCATAGAACCACGGCGACAAAATGCTACTCAGCAAATTGGAATAGACCGATCCCTGGATACGGTCATACCCCGTTGGAATAAAGATTTCTTCCAGAGCATTATCCGTGCTATTTGCCGTTCCATTGAAATTAACCGCATAATTACGATCAATCACAATGCTCTTGCCAGTCCACCATACCGTCCCCTGGTTAGCGAGCTGCTTCTGTGCTGACTGAACGAGGTTAATACTCTGCTGTTCAGTGAAATTACCGAACACCAAAGCCTGTAATGCCGAGTGTTGGATCATGCTTTGACGGTAGTTGACAATATCGTCAACCGTGATGGTATCCAGCACTTTCAATTTTTCGGCCTGTTCAAAATAAGGCACACCAGAGAGACGGGAAACAGGTTGCATCGCCATTTGAAAAGCCTTGCCATTATTGGCGACTTCCATTTGTTCCCGATACCACGATTTCGCCTGATCCAGTTCTTCTTGAGTCGGTATAAACGAAATATATTGATCAATTGCTGAAGTTAACAACTCTGGTAAGTGCTGTGTATAACCATTGACGCTGATTTTCAAACCATCAACATAACCGATATGAACACCCATTCCCCCAACCGATGCCTGATAACTCAGTTGATCAAGTGCAAGCCCAGACAAATAGTTTAATAAGGTATCTGAAACCTGATCTTTGATGTTTTGTAATCCATTTGGATTGCGCATCTCCAGTGCAATACTGCCTTTAGGTTCATCGGCAAAATATTGGCTCGGCATATACAGCAAGCGGACATTGGGTTTTTCCAAAATCATTTTAGGGTATTCTTGGCTACCCGATGTGTTAACCAGGGATAAATCATCAGGTATATAAGGGTTCAACTCAGGCAAAGAGAATAAATCTCCCTGTTCGAGTTTTTTCCATTTCGCCAACTGGCTTGACGTCATTTTATTGACTTGATACGGAGCCTGCACAAAGTAAGCTTCTTTATTATGTGGCTCTGTTGGGCTGATAAACCAGATACGCGCATTTTCCGGTGTTAATTCGTCCAGACGGCTCGCTATTGCTTGTGGATTAAATTCATCTGTAACATAACCTGCATCCAGCACATGGGATATAGGCAATACCAGCATGGCATCGGACAGCCCTTCGATATAATTCATATTGCGTACGATTGACGCATACTGGAATGACAAATTCAGGACCTTAGCCATTTCATCGAAATAACTCTTGTTGATCCCCTGCTGTTTTAGCAGATTAATGTAGGAAAAGATGGCTGCGATAACTTGATCACGCTGTTCAAGCCCCTTATCCGTGAGTGAAACATAAATATTAAACGTCCCGGAATTACCATCAGTTTTGGGATGTGCCCCGGCATCGATACTTTCGATTAATCCCTGCTTTTGTAACCAATCAGACAAGGTATTTTGGCTGCGATTACCAATCAAATACCCGACATAAGCGTCAGTCTTACTGCGAAAATCGGCACTGTTGTCAGCAATGCTAAACTCCAGTCGCAACGCTTTGTAAGGTTGTGCGGGCACATAATGGATAATGATGCCTTTTTCTTTATCTGTCATTGCCGGTACGGTAATGGCAGGCACCGAAGCATGTCGGTTCGGAATACGGCCAAAGGTTTCTGTCGCAATCTGAGCCAGTTTATCGATGGATTGATTGCCATACACAACCCCTTTCATCAGATTAGCGGAGTAATAACGTTGGTAAAAATCAATCAGGGCCGTCTGTAATTTGCTGTCAGGTTTATCTTTCAGTGTTTCTAGATTTCCACCAGCAAAGCGAGCATTAGGGTGAGCCGGATTGAGGGTTTCGGAACGAATTTGCCATAAGCGATGCCCTTCACCCGCACGAGCGATGGTCATTTCATTATCAACAGCATGGCGTTCACGATCCGCATTGACTGGCTCCAGCAAAGGTTCAGCCAGCGCATCCGCCAGGCGATCAACCGCTTCTGTTAAAGCGTCATTTTCAACTTCCAGATAGAATGCCGTACGGTTGGCATTGGTACTGGCGTTACGGCTTCCCCCATGTTTTTGCAAGAATTCAGCAAATCCGCCGGGTTGTGGGTAACGCTTGGAACCCATCAATACCATGTGCTCAAGATAGTGAGCCAGACCAAGCTGATTATCTGGATTTTCCATATGGCCAACCGGAAGAGAGACGGCAGCCAATGATTTAATCGCTTTTTCATCAGAAACCAGCAAAACGGTCATGCCATTTTGCAATTTAATCGCTTTATATTGACGAGGATCGCGATCACTTTTGTGGATCGTATCTGGCAATGGCTGCCAGGGCGATTGTGCATATACAGTAACCCCAAAAAATAGCAGAAAGAGCACCGTCATGATGCGGATAAGACATTTAGGCATAACCTAATATTCTCCCTAATTATTTAAATAATGATCCATTGGAATAGCGTGCCATCGGCAGTAAATAGCGCTGAGTTTCACGCTTCATTCGCTCCAAAAGTGATTGATCAACTCGCCGGAAAGCCCTTTGTACGTAGTGATCAGCGCTTTCCCCTTTCCTGTCATGTGTTCCTAACCAGTGTTCCATTAATTTATTTTCCGCGCTTTGTTGAACCTCTTCGCGAAAATCGATTTCACCCGTTTCCTTATCAAAACAGTCAACTAGCCATGCCCAACCGCTTCGGCAAAACAAAGGAAGAGGTTCAGACATACCTTGAAAATAACCCTCTATCATCTGGTTCAAATAGTGTTTTGCCTCCTCCGGTTTTAACGCTAAGAAACGATATTCTGACACCTTTTTATCTTCCTTCTCTTTTTTGCCCTTTTTACCTGTTCCATATATGCGGCTTTCACTACTTCCACCTGAAAGACAATAGGCAAGGTGTTCAATCCATAATTGGATACCATCATTGGCCGTTAAGTTCGCTGGTCGCCAACGTAAAATTCCATCAGGCTGTATCTGATTGATTCTGCCAGTCAACACCACCGTGTCTAATGGCTCATATAGGTCAATAGAAGAAGAGGCCGTTCTCTCTTCACGCACCCTGGCGGCCAAAGGCTGCATGGATTCCAGTTGATCCATCCAATAAACTTCACCAAAGGAACCATAGGGCAACCCCCCCGACGCACGAAGATGGTAAAACAGAGATTCAGGTGCCCCCTGCTCAATCAGGATGCTTAGCAGTAGTTGGTTAAATTGGTAACGTTGCAGGTTATCCAGCACAAAAGGTTCTTCTTCAGGTAACTCCATCTCTTCAATAACAAAATGCACCTTCAACCTTTGCTGAAAAAATGCCCGGACAGGGTGTCGATAAAAGCGGATCAGCTCATCTAATGCAATTTCTTTTACCCCACTGCGATCAAAAGCAATCGGCTGGCAAAAATCAGTTGCTGAAACCCCCTGTTGTGTCGCAGCTGGCAACCATTCTGTAGCATAACTTTGTAAATGATGGTCAGGTAAGAAATTTTCTGTCGCAAAAGGCACACGGGTATGCTGTGACAGCAGATGTTTTCTGACATTTTTGGCGCTGTCATCAACATTCAACATTTCATCGCCGGATAAGCAAAAACTCTGACAAATATAATCCAGTAATTCGTTGACCAATACAGAGGGGTTGCACTCAGTATCATCACGAATCGATTTGCCAATATAGCTAATGTAAAGAAATTGTTCCGCCGAAACCAACGCTTCCAGAAAGAGATAACGGTCATCGTCGCGCCGTTTCCTATCTCCTCGCTGAGTCTTTTCTGCCATCAGATCAAACCCAAGTGGCGGGATAGTACGTGGATAAACGCCATCATTCATTCCCAACAGGCAAACCACTTTAAAAGGAATGGAGCGCATAGGCATCAGAGTGCAAAAATTGAGTGCTCCGGCGAGGAAACGCTGGCTAATTTTTTCATCATCAAAACGAAGCGCCAACTCATCACGCAACAACACCAAAGGAATACTTTCTTCGTAATGAGCATTCAGGCCATCATCAATCACTTTTTGCCATTGCTGAGTAATGAGTGCCAGAACCAGTTCAATTTCATCATCCATCTCGAAAAAAGTTTCCAGCAGTTGCGGACATATCGCCAACCAATCCGTCAATCGCTGTTCTTCGCTCAAAATTTTACGCCAGCGATTCAATGCCATTAGAAACTCAGCTAATTGTCCTGCCAGTTCAGCAGCAAGCCCACTGGATTCATCATAAGGCAAAACATCGTTCCACGGCCCGGCATGGCTATCCATCGCATAACCCAGTAGCATACGCGTCAAGCCAAAGCGCCAGGTATTCTGCCCTGTGGCAGGCAACGATAATGCTTCAATATTGTCATCATCCAACCCCCAGCAAATTCCCGATTCTTTTACCCAGCGCCGTAATAAACGCAATCCTTCTTCCTGAATCGCGAATTTGTTAGCTAAAGCAGGAACTTCCAATAATGCCAACACCTGTTCTGCCGTAAACCGACTCTGCGGCAGCTCCAACAGAGTAATGAATGCCTGCAAGACAGGATGTGCCTGACGAGCTTTACGGTCAGAGATGGCAAAGGGGATATAACGATCATCAGGCGCATTGCCAAAAACAGCCTGAATGTAGGGAGCATAGCTATCGATATCCGCCATCATCACAATGATGTCCCTCGGTGTCAGTGAAGGGTCATCATCCAATAAACGCAGGATTTGATCCTGCAATACTTCGATTTCCCTCTGTGGGCTATGGCATGAATGAAAAGTCAATGAGCGATCAGCACTATTAATCGGGCGCTTTTTCAGGCTGTTTTTGAAAGAATTTTCGGTAGAACCAATCTGAGCATGATCTTCAAGGTTAAGAATATCTTGCTGGATTTGGTGCAAAACAGAATCTGGTTCTGATTCAACAAAGGCATGAATATCGGAATCTGGCTCCAATTGTGACAGCAGATAGAGGTGATCCCTGCCCAATTTTCCCCAAGATGCCAGCAATGGGTTATTCAACTCCTGCTCCCCTTCGGCATTAAACAGCGATGGCGCCTCTTCGGGATTTTTGAATCTTTCCAGCAATTGCCTGCTTTTATAATGTGTTGGCTTACGGCTAGTTAACCTGGCGAGAAAGGCATAACTCTGGATATCGCCCCAATAATATTGGCATGGATTCGTGAACATAAGATGAATATCAATATGTTTACCCAATGCCTTCAATACTTGCAGATAAGCGGGAGGTAATACAGATATGCCGCAGATGAAAATACGCGAGGGAAGAGCCTCTAATGGAAAACTCCCTTCTTCCAACGCCAAGATAAATCGTTGGTATAAATTAGCCCGGTGCCACAAAGATTGTTGTAGCTGGCGGGTATAAGCTGTCAGTTCAAACCATAACCTTTTTTGCCATAACTGGTTACTACCCAAACCATCAATTAATTGACCATCTTCCCAGCTTTCTAACCAATGTGGACGATAAACCAAATATTGGTCAAACAGATCAGCAATTCTGCCAGCCAACTGGTGAATTTTCCGTTTATCAATATCTTGATCAAGATAATGCCTGAGCGCTGAAAATTCTGGCTCCGTCAACAAATCGGGCAGTAAGGTCATCAGCTTCCACTTCATGGCATCTTTACTGAAAGCGCTGTCTTTGGGAATATCAGGCAACACTTGGGTAAACATCTGCCAGATAAAGGTAGCCGGCAGCGGGAACTCCATGTTCGCAGCAATACCCAGTTTTTCTGCTAACTGAATTTGCAACCACTGTGACATCCCCGGGCTTTGAACCAAAATCACTTCTTTGCGAAATGGGTCAGGAAGGGGATCTTCCCCAATCAATATCGCCATCAATTCCTTGAGAATATCGAGCTGATTCGAATGATAAACGCTAAACATCAATGCTCCCACTGGAATAGAAACCACCAATTAAAACATCCAAGAACAACCCTCTCTGTAAACTATCCGCTATTTTGTCACGCCTCCGTTTCAAACAATATCGTGTTTTTCACTACTGCGATTTGAGATATCAGTAAGTGGTTAATCAGCTCGCTTCAAACGTAATAATAGCAACCGGAAAATATTTTTCATCTGACAAACGGCCTAAACAGCCTTTTAAAGAGGGTTAGTGTATCCACTCACCTGAATTTGCCTGCGTATTCCGTTCATTGCCTCATATTTCACCAAAAAACGATAAAATAGGATTTAATTCATTAATTAATTTGATGAGTTTATGCGTAAAATAACCGTATTTTGCTGACTGAAAATCCGTTTATTGCACAGCGATTCCCTTACGGATTGAAAGTATTAAATAGCGCATTGCATGACGATTTATAGGAAACCACGGTGCAATGGCAAAACAACCAGATCAGCCAGTAGGAAGACTGGAGCAACAAACATAACACTGGCTATGGCAAAACTCGAAACCGAACAGCAAATTGAAAACATCTCTGGGGAACAAGAAAAGAACAGGAACAAAATTTATGAGTAATGAAAATTCAGTGTATTGTCACGATTGTCAGAAGATACTGAAGAACTGGATTGAATTTCAATTAGTGGATGAACAGGGAAAACCGTTGGCTGGGATAACTGTGCCTGTAATCGGGATATTACGTTGGAGGAATTGAAAAAAATAGCACCTAAAGCACCATCAAAAATATTAGAAGATAACTTAGGGGCATTTAATCAAGGGCTTAGGCGATTTGGTATTACAACATGTCGGGAAAAAGCCCACTTTTTTGCTCAGATTTATCATGAAACCGGTGGAATGCGGCTTATGAAAGAAAATGGAGGTGAAACAATGTGGTATAACCCATGGTATGGACGGGAATTTATACAATTATCACGGATAGAGAATTATCAAGCTTATGAGAAATTTATTAAAGAAGATGTAACATCTTCTCCTCAGGCTAGGGATAAACTATTGTCTCCACCACATAGTGTCTTGTCTGTATTTTGGTTCTATAGATTATGTATTAACTCAGGAAAAAATGATGATTTTAACAAGGTGACAGCAATTATTAATGGAGGATTCACAGGTTATGATGATAGGTTAAAACATTTAAAAAGAATTATTGATATATTAAGGGCAGAACATCTTAATCAGTTATTAGGTGATGGGAAATTCGAGTTTACTCATAGCTCTATTTACGATAACAGGGTTAATTCTCTCGCATGGGGACTTTGGCATGATCCTACCACAAAGAAAAAAGGAACAGTAAAAGATAAAAATGAGGCTTTGAAAGGCTATGAGAGAACACAACAACTAATAATGGAGAAACCTTACAAGACTAGTCAGAAAGATAATAAAATATACGGCATTAAATATTCTGATGTTCTTACTTATGTAAATAAAAAAATAATTCTTTTAAAAGGTAATTAAGATGATTAAAAATATTGTTTTTCTGTCATTACTTTCATTTTCAGTAAATTCTTTCGCGTTTGATATATATTCTGAAATAATATGCCTGAGTTCACATGGTGAAAAACCAATCAATATAAAATATGTCAATGTATATTCCCAAAAATATAATGCCAGACTTGGGTATATT
>NZ_JADEUF010000004.1 GCF_015163655.1 Xenorhabdus griffiniae
AAAACATCATACGTTACCTCAACGTCGTATTTCTTATTGAGATCAGCTAGGTAGAAAAAGGTTCAAAAAAATCCCTCGATTCAATCGAGGGATTTGTGTAGAAGAGACAGGGCTATGCCGGGGGATACTTTTTTTTGACGGAGTTTAAGCCGCCTGTACCAAGACTGTTTATTTTTAAATGTTTGTCACATCGATAAACAGTGATTCATTAATATTCGTTGACGATACCACTGCTTCGTTAAAAGCATACTCTTCCCTTTCCCCCTCACGATGCAATGGCAAGTTGACAAAATCGAAAATCGTTTTGTCTGCCAGTTGGCTTGGGCTAACATTCTGAATAGACTTAAAAATATTCTCTACCCGGCCTGGTGTTTTCTTATCCCAATCTACTAACATTGCTTTGATCGCCTGTCGCTGTAAGTTTTCTTGGGAACCACATAAGTTGCAAGGAATGATTGGGAATTTTTTGCTTTCCGCATACTCAATCAGGTCTGTTTCCCTGCAATATGCCAGCGGCCTTATAACAACATTACGGCCATCGTCAGAGCGTAATTTTGGTGGCATCGCTTTCATACGTGCGCCATGGAACATATTCAGGAACAGCGTTTCAACGATGTCATCAAGATGATGTCCCAGCGCAATTTTTGTTGCCCCGATTTTTTCTGCAAAAGAATAGAGGGTGCCGCGACGTAGTCTTGAACACAATCCGCAGGTAGTTTTGCCTTCAGGAATTTTCTCTTTAACAACAGAATAGGTATCTTTATCAACAATGTAGTATGGAATATCCAGGCTTTCAAAATATTGGGGTAAAATGTGTTCAGGGAAGCCAGGCTGTTTCTGATCAAGGTTCACTGCAACGACTTTGAATTTTATTGGTGCCGCTTTTTGCAGATTCAACAGAATATCTAACATCGCGAATGAATCTTTGCCGCCACTAATACAAGCCATTACAACATCGTTATCTTCAATCATATTGTAATCAATGATGGCATTACCAACGTTTCTCCGCAGGCGTTTCTGGAGTTTGTTGAATTCAAGTGTCTCTTTTCTCGTATCTTTTTGATTCATTGCGACTTCTCACATTGCCGATTAATTGGCTGTAGATTTTCTATACGGATCCTTTGCAGGAGGGGATTATACGGATTTTTCTTTTTGTTTGAAACATGTCTGTATCCAACCGATTTCAGCCATATATCGGGCAGTGTTATAAAAAAGCACGGTAGTGATAAGGGTGCCGCTGATGTCGGTTGGAAAAATATTCACAGTTGGTTTTATACCAATCGTCTTTCAAGTCAAAATTCATTGGGTATATATTTCTAATAATAAAGATGTAAAAAATAAGGCCAGCAATACTGGCCTTGTTCAGTTACTCTATATTGATATCATCCTTATTTGACAATGTGTTAATTATTTCCGTACTGATAATGGAAACTGAGTCAATAATATTCTCGTGATAACAATCATTAATCAACTTAATGACTAATGGATGGGTTGACCATTGTGAAATATTATTATCTGGTGTTTTGATTATCAGTCGACTCATGGTCAGTCCTGTTTCTTCTTTATGATATGGGTTTATTTTACCCGCTTTAAATAAAGTGATATTTGTATATGATAATTTTCCGCTTAAATGACAGTCCGCTATTCTAGACTCAAAAGGTATTGCTTCTAATACCTTATTGATATAAGTTTCGCTTGCTCCCATTTCCTGTAACTTTTTGACAACCTTGTTATATGCATTTGATATATCTAATTTATTTCTGAGTTCTTTTATCTCATCATTATTGATAACGGTATCTAATAGAAACAACTGAATCTCTTTTGCACCAAGTTGTTCCAATTGAAATGCAATCTCTATCGCTAATTGTCCTCCTAATGACCAGCCTAGAATACGGATAGGTTTATCAATGGAAGTTTCAGTCAAGATTAATTCCATGTAGATCTGTGCTATCTGTTGTAATGAATCGATTTTATGCTCTGTGGAAAGATTGTAATTATCGATACCGATGCAGTTATACGTATTAGATAAAGCATTTGCCAGAGGCTCATAGACTTCACTACCGCAATTAACTGCATGGATCATAAACAGTTTATTGCTTGCGGTTGATTCGGGTGTTAAGAAATTAAGTAAATTAGATGTAGCGCTACCGGTTTCCAACCATTGGGATAACAAGGAAACGCATTTGTAGCTAAATAGAATATTTAAAGGAATATCAACGTTTATTTCATTACGCATTGCTGTAGTTAATTTAATCGCTATGAGGGAATTACCACCAATGCGGAAGAAGTTATCTTCAATACTTACCCGTTCCAGACCTAAAACTTCCTGCCAAATAGCACATAACTGGGTTTCCAGTGCATTACGGGGCGCAATATAGTTGTCACTCTTACCCCATACCGGTGTTGGCAGGGCGCGGCGATCCAGCTTGCCGTTGAGGGTTAAGGGTACGGATTCGATACGGGTAAAGTTGGCGGGCAGCATATAGTCTGGCAAGCGGGTGGAAAGATACCGAACTAAGGTATCATCGGGCAGCACACCGTCGGTGACCAGATACGCCACCAGTATTTGATCCCCTTTGTGCTCATGGTCAATCACCACCGCCTGTTTAACTTGCGGATGCGTGGCAAGGGCCGTTTCAATTTCTCCCAATTCGATACGGTAGCCCCGGATCTTAACCTGAAAATCATTGCGTCCCAGATATTCCAGCTCCCCGTTCGGCCGCCAGCGGACTAAGTCGCCGGTTTTGTACAAACGGGTATAGCCACAGGCTTTATCTGCTTCTGACGCAAACGGGTTCTCAACAAAACGTTCAGCGGTGAGTTCAGGTCGGTTTAAATACCCCCGTGCCAGTCCGGCACCGCCAATATATAACTCACCCGACACACCGATAGGGGACAAGTTGTTGTGACTATCAAGGACGTAAAGACGAACATTATTGATGGATTTACCAATATTGTTGGCGATTTCCCCGGATTGGTAGTGCTTGCCGCTGGCACAAACGGTTACTTCGGTGGGGCCGTACGCATTCAGTACCTCGCAGTGATGACTGAAATAGTCAAGAAAATCTAAAGACGGGGTTTCTCCCGCGGTCACCAGTAACTGTAAAGAGGGCAATTCAGTGCCAATTAACATTTTTAATATGGCTGGAGGTAAGGTGGCTAATTCAATGCCTTCGCGCTGGATCAGTTGTGCAACAGCCGGCGCATTGCGCTCTGTTTCGCTGCACAGGTAAACCGTCAGGCCATGCAGTAAACTGACAAACAGTTCAGAAACCGAGGCATCAAAGACATAAGCCGCAAACATTAAGGCTTTTTTGCGCTTTGTGATATCAAACAGGGCTGCCTGTGCCGCCACCAGATGGGCCACATTTTTATGCTCAATCATGACGCCTTTAGGCTGCCCCGTGGTGCCTGAGGTGTAGATGATATAGGCCAGATCGGCAGGATTATTGATGGATGCCAAATTTTCCACTGACTGATCTCTGGTGAGGGTCTGGTCATCTGCCGCTACCCGTATCGGTGGCGCTGCCCGTGCCTGCGTATATTCCGTCAGTGTTGTCAGATAGCGTTGCTGGGTAAGGACACACGGGCTTTGGGTATCTTGCAGAATAAACTGCACCCGCTCCGGCGGATATGCCGGGGAAATTGGCACATAAGCGCCGCCGGCTTTGAGCACTGCCAGAATACTGATGACCATCTCCAGACTGCGGTCAAGATAGAGGGCGATGGGGGTATCTGCTGGCATGGGGGCATTTTTATTTTGCTGATAATGTTCACGAATAACCCGGGCTAACTGATTGGCCCGTTGGTTTAATTGCCGGTAGGTCAGGGTTTCCCCTTCAAATACCAGTGCCACATTATCCGGCGTCTTTTCTGCCTGTACTTCAAAGAGCTGCTGCAAGGTTTTCTCTTGCGGGTAAGGCGCATCGGTCTGGTTCCAGGTGTGCAGCAGGGTATGGCGCTCCGGGGCCGACAGGATATCAATCTCCGCCAGCGATTGTTGCGGGTCTGTCACGAAGGCGGCCAGCACCCGTTGGTAGATAGCGGCCAGTCGTGCCACGGTGGTGTCGTTAAACAGGCTGACCGCGTAATTCAGGTTGCCTGTAATAGCGGGTTGTCCCTCAGACAGAAACAGGCTCAGGTCAAATTTGGCCGGGCTGTACAGGGATTCGTCTAATGTCACCGGTTGAAACGGCAGTCTGGCTTCATCTGGCCGGTGTTCCCCAAAACGGTGTAAGCCAAACATCACCTGAAAAATCGGATGACGGGCGGGGTCACGTTCAATTGCCAGAGCGTCAAGCAGTTGTTCAAACGGCATGTCCTGATGCGCTTTGGCATCGGCAAGCAACTGATGAATTTGTTGAATCAGGGTGGCGACATTGTCTGTCAGCACAAGTTGTGCCCGCAAGACCAGAGAGTTGACAAACATCCCTATCAGCGTTTGGGTTTGGGCGTGGTGCCGGTTATCAGTCGGTGTACCCAGTACGATATCGTTTTGGCCGGATAATTTTGCCAGCGTGACATAAAAGCCACCGAGCAGCACGGTATACAGGGTGGTTTCCTGCTCTTTTGCCAGCATTCTGAGCTGGTCAGAGAGGGCGGTATCTAACGTGAAATTGAAGTCCCGTCCCTGATAACTGACCTGAGCGGGTCTGGGGGAGTCTGTTGGCAAGGTCAGGGTTTCGTAGTGGGCTAAGGTCTGTCGCCAGTAAGCGAGCTGGCGTTCACGCACATCGCCCTGTAAATATTCCCGCTGCCAGGCGGCATAGTCGCCATAGGTGATATCCAGAACGGGCAACCGGCTGTCACGGCCGGCTAACAAGGCTGGGTAAATCTCGGCCAGTTCACGCATAAAAATGTCGATGGCCCAGCCATCAATGGCGATATGGTGCCATAACATCAGGAAGTAATGTTTATCGGCCAGGGCATAGTGACAGAGGCGCAGGCCGGGTTCGGTGGTCAAATCAAATGGCGTGGCTATCTCAGTGCGTACGGTATCCAGAAGCGTGTCAATATCATCACAGGGCGCGACTGACCGGATAACCAACGGCCTGTCCAGTATTTGTTGGTAGTTCTGCCCGTCATCATGATGGGGGTATACCGTTCTTATCACAGCATGGCGCTGCGCTAATCGGTTAATGGCGGCTTCTAACACGGGCAAACAGGCGGCATTATCCAGTTGAACCAGACAGGGGATATGGTAGGCATCGGTGCCCTGTTCAAACTGCTCGATAAACAGCATTCTTTCCTGAGCAAAGGATAAGGGGGAGTGCGCCAATTCACGGTGAGGAATAACCGTATTGGCGGGTTGTCCCATCTGGTTCGCCAGGCTGGCGATGGTTTTGTGTTCAAAGAGTTGCGTCAGTGAAACCGCAAGCCCAAGGGTGTGGTGAATTGCTGCCGTCAGCTTAATCGCGGTCAGGGAATTGCCGCCGATACGGAAGAAGTTATCTTCAATCCCCACCCGCTCCAAACCTAATACTGTCTGCCAGATAGCGCATAACTGAGTTTCTAAGGCATTACGGGGCGCAATATAGTTGTCACTATTACCCCATACCGGTGTTGGCAGGGCGTGGCGGTCCAGCTTGCCGTTGAGGGTTAAGGGTATGGATTCAATACGGGTAAAACTGGCCGGCAGCATATAGTCCGGCAGGCGAAGAGAAAGGTGTGTCATTAGGGCATCATCTGATACCTCACCCGCCGTAACCAGATACGCCACCAGCACTTGATTGCCTTGATGCTTATAGTCAGTCACCACCGCCTGTTTAACTTGTGGATGGGTGGCAAGGGCCGTTTCAATTTCTCCCAATTCGATACGGTAGCCCCGGATCTTAACCTGAAAATCATTGCGCCCCAGATATTCCAGCTCCCCATTCGGCAGCCAGCAGACTAAGTCACCGGTTTTGTACAAACGGGTATAGCCCCGGGCTTTATCTGCTTCTGAGGCAAACGGATTCTCAACAAAACGTTCAGCGGTGAGTTCAGGCTGGTTTAAATACCCCCGAGCCAGTCCGGCACCGCCGATATATAACTCGCCCGTCGCGCCGATAGGAGATAAGTTACCCTGTTTGTCAACGACATACAGACGGGCGTTATTAATGGCTTGACCAATATTGCGGGCAATCTCCCCAGATTGGTAGTGCTTGCCGCTGGCACAAACGGTCACTTCGGTCGGGCCGTAAGAGTTGAATACATCGCTGTGATGGCTGAAATAGTCAAGGAAATCTAGGGATGGGGCTTCTCCCGCGGTCACCAATAACTGCAAGGAAGGGAACTCAGTGCCAATTAATAACTTCAGTATGGCAGGAGGCAGGGCGGCGATTTCAATACCTTCGCGTTGGATCAGTTGTGCAACGGCCGGCGCATTGCGCTCTGTTTCACTGCACAGATAGACCGTCAGGCCATGGAGTAAACTAGAAAACAGTTCGAAAACGGAACCATCAAAGACATAAGCCGCAAACATTAGGGCTTTTTTGCGCTTTGAGATATCAAACAGGGTTGCCTGTGCTGCCACCATATGGGCCACATTTTTATGTTCGATCATGACGCCTTTAGGCTGCCCTGTGGTACCTGAGGTGTAGATGATATAGGCCAGGTCGGTAGGTTTATTGACGGATGCCAAATTTTCTACTGACTGATCTCTGGTGAGGGTTTGGTCATCTGCCGCTATCCGTATCGGCGGCGCTGCCCGCGCCTGAGTATATTCCGCCAAGGTTGTCAGATAGCGTTGCTGGGTGAGGAGACACGGGCTTTGGGTATCTTGCAGAATAAACCGCACCCGCTCCGGCGGGTATGCCGGGGAAATCGGTACATACGCACCACCGGCTTTCAGTACCGCCAGAATACTGATGACCATCTCCAGACTGCGATCGAGGTAGAGAGCGATAGGGGTGTCTGCTGACAGAGGGGCGCAATGTGCACGAATAACCCGGGCTAACTGATTTGCCCGTTGATTTAACTGCCGGTAGGTCAGGGTTTCCCCTTCAAACACCAGTGCCACATTATCTGGCGTCCTTTCTGCCTGTACTTCAAAAAGTTGCTGTAAGGTTTTATCTTGCGGGTAAGGGGCATCGGTCTGGTTCCAGGTGTGCTGCAGGGCATAACGCTCTGCTTCACTGAGGAACAAGATGGCAGTATGAAGCTGGTGTGGATCACCGGCCACTGCGTGTAGAATGCGTTCAAGCTGATGCAGCAAGCGCTGTGCTTGTTTGTCGGTCAGCCAGTCTTCACCATAACCCAATTTAACTGTAAGACAGTTATTCTGCTCATAGGCCATTAACGACACCGGATAGTCCACTTTTTCGATGGCCTGGCGGAATATCAGGGTATTCTCAATACCTCCTTCATTTTCGTTTGCCACGGGGACGGGGTAGTTTTCAAAGACAAACAGGCTATGGAATAACCGTTCCCCGTCGGATTGCAAACTGGCAAGTGAGACGGCACTGTGGCTGTTAAGTGCAGCGATATCTTTCTGTATAGCTTGTAAAACACTAATAACACTATGGGTATTATCCCACTGCACCATTAATGGCAACGTATTAATATACAGGCCGACGCTGGATTCAATGCCGTCTACCGGTATATCGCGTCCGGATACGGTGGTGCCGACAATAGTCTGTTCATCTCCGGTGTAACTGTGCAGTAATTTATGCCAGGCAAATTGCAAGACCACGTTCAAGGTAATGCCTTGTTCACGACACATTTTCTTAATCTGCTGATATACGTTTCCCTGGACAGTAATAGTTTGCCTCGCGGGTTTTTCAATCGCTCTTATCCGAGTTAAATCAATGTGATGACTTAACAGGGCAGAAAGATTATTGGCTCCCTGAAATTGTGCTTTGCGCTTCTCCCAATAGATTTCAGATCCCGCTTTGTGTTCCAGATAATATTGCTGGGTTGCCAGATAGGCTTTATCTGCCACTATTTGGGGAACGTGTTTTTGTGCGAGTTGGTTGTAATATTCATGCACGTTTTGCAATAAAATTGGGTTACTCCAACCGTCAGTAATACTGTGATGTTGCGTGATCAGCACCGTTACCCGTTGTTCACTCTGTTTAATTAAGGTAAAGCGGATTAACCCGGGCTGACGTAAATCAAAGGGTAAGGAGCGATCATGTTGTTGGATCGCTTCAATCGCTCTGGTTTTCTCTTCTGGTAATAACTGACTGATATCCTTGATAATAAAATTCTTCGAATCAAGGCTTGCCCCTTCAGTGACAATCTGCAACATTTCTTCTTCCCAATTAAATGCTGTTCTGAGGATAGGAAAGCGCAGTGAGGTCAGAACCCAGGCCTGTTGGTAGGTGGCAAGGTCGAGTTGAGTGTGATAATCCAATAGCAGTTGCACGCGATAAGCATCATCCTGTGGTTGAGCCAGATGATGATAAATAAATCCCTGCTGCAAGCTGGTCGCTGGATACAGTGCTTCAATCTTATATGTCTGTTGAAGATGACGTAAAAGTTCGATTGAGATCCCTTCAATACCGTAGTCACTGGGCGTTTTTATTCCACCCAATTGAGCCTGTTTTTGACCTGTGGTGATGACAGAATTAAGTGCCTGCTCAAAGGCTGTGATAAATTTCTGTGTCTGAGTTTGTGATAAGGATGAACTGAGACTAAATTGCAGCCTGCCCGTTTGAATTAAGCCATTAATATTCAATAACAAATGACTATGGTTATCATCTGTCACGACGGTTCCACAGTCGTCGCTGATCAGTGACCAATTTTGCTCAGTTTCTGTGCCTAACTGCCCGAGATAATTGAAGCCAATTGTCGGTAAATCTCCCGACAGATATCCGGCCTGACGTAATGCACCATAACCGATACCTTTGTTTGGCACGGTACGCAGCATCTCTTTCGTGTGAATAATCGTCTCAGCGATATTGTCCTGCATTACCAGACGAACTGGATAAGTGGTTGTAAACCAGCCGACGGTTTCTGAAACATCCAGCGTGTTATCAATCGCTTCCCGTCCATGACCTTCAAGCATAATGTGGTTAACTGGATGTGAGAAAATAGTCTGTAATGCTAATGTGAGGGCGCTAAGCAATAAGTCGTTAATTTCAGTATGGTAACCGGCATTGGCTTCACGCAGCAGAATGTCGGTTAATTCAGCGGAAACACTCAACTTGTGTTGGCTCATTTCATGCGAAGCAGAGTAGACATGGTTTTCAGCCATGACTTGCTGCCAATAGAGAATTTCCTGTTGATGGTGTTCTGCATAGTGATGGACTGCATTAACCCATTGTCGATAGCTACTGGTTTTCGCTGGCAGCGTTTCGCCTTGCAGCAATCTGCGCATATCTTCCGCAATGATTCGCCAGGACACGACATCAATAATCAGGTGGTGAAATGCGAAGAATACGCGAGCGCTGCCATCGGCATATCCGGTCAGATGGGCGGCTTGCCACAAAGGGCCTGTGCAATAATTAAAGCCACTTTGCCATTGGGTCAGTTGTTGGTGATTCAATTCATTAAAATCACAACGCTGTAATGTGGGTAACCAGGGGGGGATTCCTGAGGGATAACACTGGCGATAACCCTGTTCGGTATTAATAAAATGAGCGCGTAGCATATCATGCCGCTCAGTCAGTGTGATCAACGCCTGTTCAATAACCGCATGACTGATACTGCCTGGCAGCCGGATCATAAATGCCTGATTCCAATGATGCGGGCTTGATAAATTCCAGTTGAAGAAATCTTGCTGGATAGGCAATAGACCAAATTCCCCATGCAATAATCCCTGTTCAGCCACCACAGATACATGGGATGAAATTTGTGTCAGCAGTTGCGCTAACTGCGTTACCGTTGGTGCTTCAAAGATCGATTTGGCCTGCAGGGAAAAACCAGCCCGTCGCAGCCTGGAAACCAGTTTGATGCTGATTATGGAATCGCCACCAATACGGAAGAAATTGTCTTCAATGCCAATTTTCTCCAGCCCTAACACTTCCCGCCAAATGGCACACAACTGGGTTTCTAAGTCATTACGGGGCGCTATATAACTGTCGCGGTTTTGCCATTTCGGCTCTGGCAGGGCGCGGCGATCCAGCTTGCCGTTGAGGGTTAAGGGTATGGATTCAATGCGGGTAAAGTTGGCAGGCAGCATATAGTCTGGCAAACGGGTAGAAAGATATCTAATCAGGGCGTCATCGGATAACGCGCTATCTGTGACCAAGTACGCGATCAGTACCTTATTTCCTTTATGCTCGTGATCAGTCACTACCGCTTGTTTGATCTGTGGGTGTGAGGTCAGGGCACTTTCAATTTCTCCCAGTTCAATGCGATAACCGCGAATTTTAACCTGGAAGTCATTGCGTCCCAGATATTCCAGCTCTCCATTCGGTAGCCAGCGGACTAAGTCGCCGGTTTTGTACAGGTGGGTATAGCCGTTGGCTTTCTCTTCTGGGGTGGCAAAGGGATTTGGCACGAAACGTTCGGCAGTGAGTTCAGGTTGATTTAAATAACCGCGTGCTAATCCGGCACCGCCGATATATAACTCGCCTGATGCACCAATGGGGGACAGGTTTCCCTGTTTGTCAAAAACATACAGACGAACGTTATTAACTGCTTTACCAATATTGCTGGCAATGTCTTCATGTTGATAGCGCTTTCCAGTCGCACAAACGGTGATTTCGGTCGGACCGTACGCATTCACCACATCACAGTGATGGCTGAAATAGTCAAGAAAATCTAAGGACGGTGATTCACCGGCCGTCACTAATAACTGTAAGGAAGGTAACTTAGTACCAACTAATAATTTCAATATAGCCGGGGGTAAGGTAACGATTTCAATACCTTCTCGCTGAATCAGTTGTGCAACTGCCGGTGCATTGCGTTCTGTTTCTCTGCACAGATAAACCGTCAGGCCATGCAGTAAACTGAGAAACAGTTCGGAAACCGAGGCATCAAAGACATAAGCCGCAAACATTAAGGCTTTTTTTCGCTTTGTGATATCAAACAGTTCTGCCTGTGCCGCCACCAGATGAGCTACATTTTTATGCTCAATCATGACGCCTTTAGGCTGTCCTGTGGTGCCTGAGGTATAGATGATATAGGCCAAATCAGTAGGTTTATTGACCGGAACCAAATTTTCCCCGGACTGATCCCTGATGACTATTTGGTCATCTGCCGCTATCGATATCGGTGATCCCGCGAGTGTTGTCAGATGTCGTTTTTGGGTGAGTACGCACCGGCTTCCGGTATCTTGCAGAATAAACTGCACCCGTTCCGGGGGATATTCGGGGGATATAGGCACATAAGCGCCGCCGGCTTTCAGCACGGCTAAGATACTAATCACCATTTCCAGACTGCGGTCAAGGTAGAGGGCGATGGGGGTGTCTGCTTGCAAAGGGGCATCATTGTACTGCTGAAAACGGTCACGAATAACCCGGGCTAACTGATTGGCCTGTTGATTTAATTGCCGGTAGGTCAGCGTTTCCCCTTCAAATACCAGTGCCACATTATCCGGTGTCTTTTCAGCCTGTACTTCAAAGCGTTGCTGTAAGGTTTTATCTTGCGGGTAAGGCGCATCAGTCTGATTCCAGGTGTGCAGTAGGGTATGACGCTCTTCTTCACTAAGGAACAAGATAGAAGTATGAAGCTGGTGTGGATCACAGGCTACAACGTGTAGAATGCGTTCAAGCTGATAAAGTAAGCGTTGCGCTTGTTTATCTGTCAGCCAGTCTTCACCGTAGCCTAACTTGACGATCAGGCTGTTATCCTGTTCATAAGCCTTCAGCGATACCGGATAATCCACTTTTTCGAAGGCCTGGCGGAATGTCAGGGTGTTTTCAATGCCGCCCTCGTTTTCGTTCACTACAGGATCAGGATAGTTTTCAAAAACCAGCAGGCTGTGGAATAACCGTTTCCCATCGGATTGTAAGCCGGCAAGCGATATCGCACTGTGGCTGTTGAGTGCGGCGATATCCAGTTGTATCTCTTGCAATATAGTGGCTACGCTGTCAGCCTGGTTCCATTGCACTGTTAACGGTAACGTATTGATATACAAGCCAACACTAGACTCAACACCCTCTACCGGTACATCGCGCCCGGATACAGTAGTACCGACAATGGTCTGTTCATCTCCGGTGTAACTGTGCAGTAATTTATGCCAGGCAAATTGCAGTACCACATTCAGGGTAACACCTTGCATTCGGCACATACCCTTAAGTTGCATATAGGCGTCTCCTCGCACAGTAAGCGCTTGTTCGGCTGGCTTTTCAACGGTTTTTATCTGCGTTAAATCAACATACTGACTTAGCAGAGCAGAAAGATCGTTGGCTCCCTGAAAGTGAGCTTTGCGCTGCGCCCAATATGCATCTGTTTCAACTTTATGATCCAGATGATATTGCTGGGTTGCCAGATAAGCCTGTTCTACGACGACCTGCGGTACTTGTCCCTTTATCAGTTGATTGTAATATTCATGTACAGCCTGTAATAAAATCGAGTTACTCCAGCCATCGGCAATACAGTGATGTTGGGTGATCAGCACGGTTACCCGTTGTTCATTTTGTTTGATGAAAGTGAAGCGGATTAATCCAGGCTGGCTTAAATCAAAAGGCAAGGTACGGTCATGTTGTTGGATTGCTTCAATCGCCTTGTTTCGCTCTGTCTCTGGTAATTGGCTGATATCTTTACTCTTGAAATGTGCCGAATGAATACTGGCACCTGCAGTGACAATCTGCAAAATTTCCCCTTCCCAATCAAATGCGGTTCTGAGGATAGGGAAACGCAGGGAGGCCAGCGACCAGGCTTGTTGATAGGCGGTAAAGTCGATATTGGTGTGATAATCCAACAGTAACTGCATACGATAGGCATCATCCTGTGGTTGAGTCAGATGATGATAAATAAACCCCTGTTGTAAACTGGTGGCAGGAAATATCACTTCAATGCCATTAAAGGTAAAACGTTTGAAATCCTCTTCGGAGAAAATGTTCTCTTCATTTAAGAAAATTAATATGTTTTCCCTTTTCTTCTTAACCTTATCAATAAGCTGGACAGGGGGTGTTTCCCCTGTAAATGCCAGTTTTAATTTATTCTCACAAGCCCATATCGATACATGATTTTTTTTAAGTTCTTTAAATAGCATCAACATTTTTTACACGTCCAAGATGGTTTTCTTTTCTGGATAGAGAGGTGAATTTTCGTTATCCACATAGTCAAAACGATGAGTAAGCTGGTTGAGCTGCTCAATTGAAACGCCTTTAATTCCGTAATCGCTGGGCGTTTTTATTCCTCCCGCATGGGCCTGTTTTTGACTTTCGCTGATAACATTATTGAGTGCTTGCTCAAATGCCGTGATAAATACCGCTGTCTGAGCGTGTGGCAAGCGGGAGTCCACACTAAATTGCAGTTTTCCCGTCTGAACTGCGCCATTGATATTCAGCAATAAAGCGTTGTGATCCCCGCTGGCTATCACTGCGCCACAATTATCGCTACTCAGTGACCAGTCTTGATGGCAACCTCCGCCTAACTGACCGAGATAATTGAAGCTGATGGCCGGTAAATCTCCTGACAAATAGCCAGCCTGACGTAACGCGCCATAACCAATACCTTTGTTTGGTACGGCGCGAAGCATCTCTTTGATGTGAATAATGGTTTCTGCAATAGTGGTCTGCATTTCCAGCCGAACAGGGTACTGTGTTGTAAACCAGCCGACGGTTTCGGCAAGATCTAGCGTGTTATCGATGGCTTCCCGTCCATGCCCTTCCAGAACGATGTGGTTTACTGTTCGGGAGAAAGTCTCCTGTAATGCCAAGGTTAGGGCGCTCAATAATAAGTCGTTAATTTCAGTGGAATAACCGGCGTTGGCTTCATGCAGCAGGATATCGGTCATCTCGGCAGAGATATCTAATTGGTGATAAGTGGTTGTACCCAGTGCAGGATGTATGCCGTTGCCTGTTATGACTTGTTGCCAGTAGGACACTTCATCTTGATGCTGTTGTGCATAATGATGGACTGCGGCCACCCACTGCCGATAACTGCTGGTTTTCGGTGGTAAGGTCATGCCTTGCAATAACAAACGCATATCTTCGGTAATAATTCGCCAGGATACAGCGTCAATGATCAGGTGGTGGAATGCGAAGAATAATCGGGCGCTGCCATCGGTGTATCCAGTCAGATGAGCGGATTGCCATAAGGGGCCGTTACTGTAATCAAATCCACTTTGCCATTGGGTGAGTTGTTGGTGTAATTCCGTTTCTGTAAGTTCACTGATATTACAGTGCTGTAATGCAGACAACCAGGGGGGCATTTCCGGCGAATAGCACTGACGGTAGCCGTTTTCAGTATATATAAAATGGACACGTAATATGTCGTGCCGCTCAGTCAGTGCGATCAGCGCCTGTTCAATAGCAGTATGACTGATATTGCCTGGTAGTCGGATCATAAATGCCTGATTCCAATGGTGTGGGTTTGGCAGATTGAGGTCAAAGAAACTTTGCTGGATAGGCAATAAATCAAACTCTCCGCTTAGTAACCCTTGTTCAGCACTGGCTTTTACTGTGTGTGATATCAGTGTTGGCAGTTGGGCTAATCGAGCCACCGTTGGTGCTTCAAATATTGATTTGACCTGGAGATAAAAGCCCGCCTGACGCAGTTTGGAAACTAGCTGGATACTGACTATGGAGTCACCGCCGATACGGAAGAAGTTATCTTCAATGCCAATTCTTTCCAGCCCCAACACCTCTTGCCAGATGGCACACAACTGAGTTTCTAAGGCATTACGGGGCGCTATATAGTTGTCACTATTGCCCCATACCGGTGTTGGCAGGGTGCGGCGATCCAGCTTGCCGTTGAGGGTTAAGGGTACGGATTCGATACGGGTAAAGTTGGCGGGCAGCATATAGTCTGGCAAGCGGGTGGAAAGATACCGAACTAAGGTATCATCGGGCAGCATACCGTCGGTGACCAGATACGCCACTAGCACTTGATTGCCTTGATGCTTATAGTCAGTCACCACCGCCTGTTTAACTTGCGGATGGGTAGCAAGGGCCGTTTCAATTTCTCCCAATTCGATACGGTAGCCGCGGATCTTAACCTGAAAATCATTGCGTCCCAGATATTCAAGCTCCCCATTCGGTCGCCAGCGGGCCAAGTCACCGGTTTTGTACAAACGGGTATAGCCCCGGGTTTTATCTGCTTCTGACGCAAACGGGTTCTCAACAAAACGTTCAGCGGTGAGTTCAGGTCGGTTTAAATACCCCCGTGCCAGTCCGGCACCGCCAATATATAACTCACCCGACACACCGATAGGGGACAAGTTGTTGTGACTATCAAGGACGTAAAGACGAACATTATTGATGGATTTACCAATATTGTTGGCGATTTCCCCGGATTGGTAGTGCTTGCCGCTGGCACAAACGGTTACTTCGGTGGGGCCGTACGCATTCAGTACCTCGCAGTGATGACTGAAATAGTCAAGAAAATCTAAAGACGGGGTTTCTCCCGCGGTCACCAGTAACTGTAAAGAGGGCAATTCAGTGCCAATTAATACTTTTAATATGGCTGGGGGTAAGGTGGCTAATTCAATGCCTTCGCGCTGGATCAGTTGTGCAATGGCCGGCGCATTGCGCTCTGTTTCGCTGCACAGATAGACTGTCAGGCCATGCAGTAAACTAACAAACAGTTCAGAAACCGAGGCATCAAAGACGTAAGCCGCAAACATTAAGGCTTTTTTGTGCTTTGTGATATCAAACAGGGCTGCCTGTGCCGCCACCAGATGGGCCACATTTTTATGCTCGATCATGACGCCTTTTGGCTGCCCCGTGGTGCCTGAGGTGTAGATGATATAGGCCAGGTCGGCAGGATTATTGACGGATGCCAAATTTTCCACTGACTGATCTCTGGTGATAGTTTGGTCATCTGCCGCTATCCGTATCGGCGGCGCTGCCCGTGCCTGAGTATATTCCGCCAGTGTTGTCAGATAGCGTTGCTGGGTGAGGACACACGGGCTTTGGGTATCTTGCAGAATAAACTGCACCCGCTCCGGCGGATATGCCGGGGAAATCGGCACATAAGCGCCGCCGGCTTTCAGTACCGCCAGAATACTGATGACCATCTCCAGACTGCGGTCGAGATAGAGGGCGATGGGGGCATTTTTATGTTGCTGACAATGTTCACGAATAACCCGGGTTAACTGATTGGCCCGTTGGTTTAATTGCCGGTAGGTCAGGGTTTCCCCTTCAAATACCAGTGCCACATTATCCGGCGTTTTTTCTGCCTGTACTTCAAAGAGCTGCTGCAAGGTTTTCTCTTGCGGGTAAGGCGCATCGGTCTGGTTCCAGGTGTGCAGCAGGGTATGGCGCTCCGAGGCCGACAGGATATCAATCCCCGCCAGCGATTGTTGCGGGTCTGTCACGAAGGCGGCCAGCACCCGTTGGTAGATAGCGGCCAGCCGTGCCATGGTGGTGTCGTTAAACAGGCTGACCGCGTAATTCAGGTTGCCTGTAATAGCGGGTTGTCCCTCAGACAGAAACAGGCTCAGGTCAAATTTGGCCGGGCTGTACAGGGATTCGTCTAATGTCACCGGTTGAAACGGCAGTCTGGCTTCATCTGGCCGGTGTTCCCCAAAACGGTGTAAGCCAAACATCACCTGAAAAATCGGATGACGGGCGGGGTCACGTTCAATTGCCAGAGCGTCAAGCAGTTGTTCAAACGGCATGTCCTGATGCGCTTTGGCATCGGCAAGCAACTGATGAATTTGTTGAATCAGAGTGGCGACATTGTCTGTCAGCACAAGTTGAGCCCGCAAGACCAGAGAGTTGACAAACATCCCTATCAGCGTTTGGGTTTGGGCGTGGTGTCGGTTATCAGTTGGTGTGCCCAGTACGATATCGTTTTGGCCTGATAATTTTGCCAGCGTGACATAAAAGCCACCGAGCAGCACGGTATACAGGGTAGTTTCCTGCTCTTTTGCCAGCATTCTGAGCTGGTCAGAAAGGGCGGTATCTAACGTGAAATTGAAGTCCCGTCCCTGATAACTGACCTGAGCGGGTCTGGGGGAGTCTGTTGGCAAGGTCAGGGTTTCGTAGTGGGCTAAGGTCTGTCGCCAGTAAGCGAGCTGGCGTTCACGCACATCGCCCTGTAAATATTCCCGCTGCCAGGCGGCATAGTCGCCATAGGTGATATCCAGAACGGGCAACCGGCTGTCACGGCCGGCTAACAAGGCTGGGTAAATCTCGGCCAGTTCACGCATAAAAATGTCGATGGCCCAGCCATCAATGGCGATATGGTGCCATAACATCAGGAAGTAATGTTTATCGGCCAGGGCATAGTGACAGAGGCGCAGGCCGGGTTCGGTGGTCAAATCAAATGGCGTGGCTATCTCAGTGCGTACGGTATCCAGAAGCGTGTCAATATCATCACAGGGCGCGACTGACCGGATAACCAACGGCCTGTCCAGTATTTGTTGGTAGTTCTGTCCGTCATCATGATGGGGATATACCGTTCTTATTACGGCATGGCGCTGCGCTAATCGGTTAATGGCGGTTTCTAACACGGGCAGACAGGCGACATTATCCAGTTGAACCAGACAGGGAATATGGTAGGCATCGGTACCCTGTTCAAACTGCTCGATAAACAGCATTCTTTCCTGAGCAAACGATAAGGGGTAGTGCGCCAATTCGCGGTGAGGAATAACCGTATTGGCGGGTTGTCCCATCTGGTTCGTCAGGCTGGCGATGGTTTTGTGTTCAAAGAGTTGCGTCAGTGAAACCGCAAGCCCAAGGGTGTGGTGAATCGCTGCCGTCAGCTTAATCGCAGTCAGGGAATTACCGCCGATACGGAAGAAGTTATCTTCAATCCCAATTCTCTCCAGCCCCAATACCTCCTGCCAGATAGCGCATAACTGAGTTTCTAAGGCATTACGGGGCGCGAGATAACTGTCGCGATTACCCCATACCGGCGCTGGCAGGGCGTGGCGGTCCAGTTTACCGTTGAGGGTTAAGGGTATGGATTCAATACGGGTAAAACTGGCCGGCAGCATATAGTCTGGCAGGCGAGACGATAAATATTTTATCAGGGTGTCATTGGACAACCCGCCATCGGTGACCAGATACGCCACCAGCACTTGATTGCCCTGATGCTTATGGTCAGTCATCACCGCCTGTTTAACTTGCGGATGCGAGGCAAGGGCCGTTTCAATTTCTCCCAATTCGATACGGTAGCCCCGGATCTTAACCTGAAAATCATTGCGCCCCAGATATTCCAGCTCCCCGTTCGGCAGCCAGCGAACTAAATCACCGGTTTTGTACAAACGGGTATAGCCACGGGTTTTATCTGCTTCTGAGGCAAACGGATTCTCAACAAAACGTTCAGCGGTGAGTTCAGGCCGGTTTAAATACCCCCGTGCCAGTCCGGCACCGCCGATATATAACTCACCCGTCGCGCCGATAGGGGACAAGTTGTTGTGACTATCAAGGACATAAAGACGGACATTATTGATGGCTTTGCCAATATTGCGGGCAATCGCCCCGGATTGGTAGTGCTTGCCGCTGGCACAAACGGTCACTTCGGTAGGACCGTAAGCATTCAGTACATCGCTGTGATGGCTGAAATAGTCAAGGAAATCTAGGGATGGGGCTTCTCCCGCGGTCACCAATAACTGCAAGGTGGGTAACTCAGTGCCAATTAATACTTTCAGCATGGCTGGGGGTAAGGTGGCTAATTCAACGCCTTCGCGCTGGATCAGTTGTGCAACGGCCGGCGCATTGCGCTCTGTTTCACTGCACAGATAGACCGTCAGGCCATGCAGTAAACTGACAAACAGTTCGGAAACCGAGGCATCAAAGACATAAGCCGCAAACATTAGGGCTTTTTTGCGCTTTGTGATATCAAACAGGGCTGCCTGTGCCGCCACCATATGGGCCACATTTTTATGTTCGATCATGACGCCTTTAGGCTGCCCTGTGGTGCCTGAGGTGTAGATGATATAGGCCAGATCGGTAGGGTTATTGACTATAGCCAGATTTTCTACAGGCTGGTTTATCGTGATGGTCCGGTCATCTGCCGCTATCCGTATCGGCGGCTCTGCCTGAGTATATTCCGCCAAGGTTGTCAGATACCGTTGCTGGGTGAGGAGACACGGGCTTTGGGTATCTTGCAGAATAAACTGCACCCGCTCCGGCGGGTATTCAGGGGAAATCGGTACATACGCACCACCGGCTTTCAGTACCGCCAGAATACTGATGACCATCTCCAGACTGCGGTCAAGATAGAGGGCGATGGGAGTGTCTGCTGACAAAGGGGCATTTTTATGTTGCTGATAATGTTCACGAATAACCCGGGCTAACTGATTGGCCCGTTGATTTAACTGCCTGTAGGTTAAGGTTTCTCCTTCAAACACCAGTGCCACATTATCTGGCGTCCTTTCTGCCTGTACTTCAAAGCGTTGCTGTAAGGTTTTATCTTGTGGGTAAGGCGCATCGGTCTGGTTCCAGATGTGCAGTAAGGTATAACGCTCTGCTTCACTGAGAAACAAGATGGCGGTATGAAGCTGGTGTGGATCACCGGACACAGCATGTAGAATGCGTTCAAACTGATGCAACAAGCGCTGTGCTTGTTTGTCGGTCAGCCAGTCTTCACCATAACTCAATTTAACCGTAAGACAGTTATTCTGCTCATAGGCCATCAGTGATAATGGATAATCGGTTTTTTCTATGGATTGGCGGAATATCAGGGTGTTTTCAAGAGCGGCCTTATTTTCGCTTGCCACGGGGATAGGGTAGTTTTCAAAGACAAACAGGCTATGGAATAACCGTTCCCCGTTAGATTGCAAACTGGCAAGTGAGACGGCACTGTGGCTGTTAAGTGCAGCGATATCTTTCTGTATAGCTTGTAACACGCTAATAACACTGCGGTTATTATCCCACTGCACCATTAATGGTAAGGTATTAATATACAGGCCGACGCTGGATTCAATACCGTCTACCGGTACATCGCGCCCGGATACGGTGGTGCCAACAATGGTCTGCTCATCTCCAGTGTAACTGTGCAGTAATTTATGCCAGGCAAATTGCAAGACCACGTTCAGGGTAATACCTTGTGTCCGGCACATATCTCTAAGCTGCGCATAATCGCTCCCCTGCACAGTGAGTGCCTGTTCAGCCGGTTTTTCGATGGTTTTTATCTGCGTCAAGTTAACATGACGATTTAATAGGTTTGACAGATCATTAGTTGCCTGGAAATGTGTTTTACGTTCCGCCCAATACCGCTCAGATTCGGCCAGATGCCCCAGATAATATTGCTGGGTTGCCAGATAAGCTTTCTCCACTACGATCTGAGGCATTTGCCCTTGCACCAGCATGTCGTAATACCCGTGCACAGTTTGTAATAAAATCGGACCACTCCAGCCATCAGTAATCGTGTGGTGTTGGGTTATCAGCACCGTTACCAGTTGTTCATTCTGTTTAATTAGGGTAAAGCGGATTAAACCAGGCTGACGTAAATTAAAAGGCAGAGTACGGTCATGTTGTTGAATTGTTTCAATTGCCTTGTTTCGTTCTTCTGCGGGTAAGTGGCTGATATCTTTGCTCTCGAAGTTAGCCGGACTAATACTGGCACCCGTAGTTACAATCTGCAAAATTTCCCCTTCCCAATCAAATGCTGTTCTGAGGATGGGGAAGCGCAGTGAAGCCAGAGACCAGGCTTGCTGATAGGCGGCAGGGTTGAGTGCGGTGTGATAATCCAGCAACAATTGCACACGATAGGCATCATCTTGTGGTTGAGCCAGATGATGATAAATAAATCCCTGCTGCAAGCTGGTTGCGGGATACAGAGTTTCCATCTGATAGTTTTGTTGCAAGCGCTTTAAGCGTTCGATTGAAACTGCTTTAAATTCATAATCACTGGGTGTTTTCACACTACCTAATTGGGCCTGTTTTTGGCCGGCGGCGATGACACTATTGAGTGCTTGCTCAAAGGCTGTGATAAATATGTGTGTTTGGGTTGACGGTAAACGAGACAATACACTGAATTGCAGCTTTCCTGCCTGAACTGCGCCATTGATATCTAGCAGTAAATGGCTTATGTTCTCGCTGGCAATCATTGAACCACACTCTTCATTGGTCAGCGCCCAATCCTGATGGTTCTCACCGCCCAATTGACCAAGGTAGTTAAAACTGATGGCTGGTAAATCCTCTGACAAGTATCCAACCTGACGTAGCGCCCCATAACCGATACCTTTGTTTGGCACGGCACGCAGCATCTCTTTCGTGTGAATAATCGTCTCAGCGATATTGTCCTGCGTTACCAGACGAACAGGATAGGTGGTTGTAAACCAGCCCACAGTTTCGGAGATATCCACAGCACTGTCGATGGCTTCCCGCCCATGCCCCTCAAGAGTAATGAAGTTCACCGCACGGGAGAACGTTGTCTGCAATGCCAGAGTGAGAGCACTAAGCAGCAAGTCGTTAATTTCCGTGTGATAACCTAGATTAGCCTCATGTAGCAGAGTATTTGTCAGTTCAGTTGATAAACTCAATTGATGCGTGTTGAGTTCTCCCATCAGCGGGTAAGTTTTTTCACCTGCCATGACTCCCTGCCAGTAGGGCACTTCATCTTGATGCTGTATGGCATAGTGATAGACAGCAGCAACCCATTGCCGGTAACTGCTGGTTTTCGCTGGCAGCGCTGTTCCCTGTAGCAGCAGGCGTATATCTTCCACAATAATCCGCCAGGACACGACATCAATAATCAAGTGATGAAATGCGAAGAATAAGCGGGCGCTGCCATCGGTATATCCGGTCAGATGAGCGGCTTGCCACAAAGGGCCAGTGCGATAATTAAAGCCACTTTGCCATTGTGTCAGCTGTTGATGATTTAATTCATTGAAATCACAATGCTGTAATGTGGGTAACCAGGGGGGTATTTCTGCGGAGTAGCACTGACGATAACCCTGTTCAGTTTTAACAAAATGGACGCGTAACATATCATGTCGCTCAGTCAGTGCGATCAGCGCCTGTTCAATCGCCGCGTGACTGATATTGCCTGGCAGCTGGATCATAAATGCCTGATTCCAATGGTGCGGGCATGTCAGGTTCAGGTTGAAGAAATCTTGCTGGATAGGCAATAAACCAAATTCCCCATGTAATAATCCCTGTTCAGCCACTACAGATACATGGGATGAAGTTTGTGTCAGCAATTGCGCCAACCGCGCTACCGTTGGTGCTTCAAAAATCGCTTTGGCTTGCAGGGAGAAACCGATTTGCCGCAGTTTGGAGACTAACTGGATGCTGACAATCGAGTCGCCACCGATACGGAAGAAATTATCCTCAATACCGATCCGTTCTAATCCTAAAACGTCTTGCCAGAGCATACACAATTGGGTTTCCAACTCAGTGCGTGGCGCTATATAACGATCCCGATCTTCCCATACCGGTGCTGGCAAAGCATGGCGGTCGAGTTTGCCGTTGATAGTCAAGGGGATGGCATCAATGCGGGTAAAACTGGCGGGTATCATATACTCCGGCAGGTGGGTTAAAAGATGCGCTATCAAAGTGTTATTGGTCAAGGCTTCGTCTGTGACCAGATAAGCCGCCAGTGCTTTATGGCCTGCATGATTTCGGTCGATCACCACTGCCTGTTTCACTTGCGGATGAGAGGATAAAGTAGTTTCGATTTCACCCAGTTCAATGCGGTAACCACGAATTTTGACCTGAAAATCATGGCGTCCCAGATATTCCAGGTTACCGTCTGGCAGCCAGCGTACCCGATCACCGGTTTTGTACAAACGAGTATAACCACGGGCGTTATCTTCATCTGTGGCAAACGGATTTTCCACAAAATGCTCGGCAGTCAGATCTGGACGATTACGATATCCCCGCGCCAGCCCTGCACCGCCGATATACAACTCTCCAGGGGCGCCAATGGGAGACAGTTTTCCATGATGGTTAAGGACATACAGGCGGGTGTTGTTATGAGCCTTGCCAATCGGAATAATGCCACCAATCTCATTGGTTACCTCAAAGTGAGTGACATCATTTGTCGTTTCTGTGGGGCCATAGAGGTTAATTAAAGTGCTTGAATGACTATTTATAAATCTAAACGCGTTGACATGGGACATCGTCAGCGTTTCCCCGCCACACAGAACGTAACGGATAGTGCGGGGTAATTGCTGTCCTAAGTCCCGTACTGTCTGGCAGAAAGCGCCTAACATGGACGGGACGAATTGCACCACCGTTACGCCAGTTTTCTCTATCAGCTGATATAAGTCCTCCGGCTGTTTATGGGTATCCGGTGAGGGCAGTACGATAGTGCCACCAAAACAGTTAGCTGCAATTAACTCCCAGACTGAAGCGTCAAAGGTATAAGGGATTTGTTGCAGGACCTTATCCGAGGCACTTAGTGGGTATTGGGATTGCATCCAACATAAATGATTGATGACGTTTCGGTGGGTCAACTCAACGCCTTTCGGCTGTCCGGTTGTCCCGGAGGTGTAGATAATGTAGGCCAAATCAGAACTTTTGTTCACTGGCACTAAATTTTCTACTGACTGGCCTTGGGTGACTGTTCGGTCATCTGCGGCTATCAGCGTCGGCTGAATTGGCAACGCGTAAGTATGCTGCTCTAGTGTTGTCAGATAGCGTTGTTGGGTGAGTACACATGGGCTTCCGGTATCTTCCAAAATAAACTGGACTCGCTCCGGTGGATATTCAGGGGAGATCGGTACATAAGCGCCACCGGCTTTCAGTACCGCCAGAATACTGACTACCATCTCCAGACTGCGATCGAGGTAGAGAGCGATGGGGGTATCTGCTTGCATCGGTGTATTGCATTGCCGCTGAATGACAACGGCGAGCTGGTTTGCCTGTTCGTTGAGCTGACGGTAGGTCAGAGTTCTCTCTTCAAACACCAGCGCCACGTTATTCGGTGTTCTTGCTGCCTGTGCCTCAAACAGTTGCTGTAGGATCTTATCCTGCGGGTAAGATGCATCAGTTTGATTCCAACTGTGCAGCAGGGTATGACGCTCCTGTTCTAATAAAATAGGTAATTCATGGACGAATAAAGAAGGCGTGTTAAGCAAAGCAATCAATACATTCTGCAGTCGCACAAGTAGTTGTTTTACATCTTGATCACTAAAATATTCCTGTAAATAATCTATCGCTATTGTTAGCTCCTGATCATATCCAAAGTCTTGCAAGCGAAAAACGATAGGGTCAGTGTTAAACCCGCCATCTACAATATAATGCTGCGCTTGGTTGATTTCAGATGCTGATGCTGAAAGCCTTTCATAGAAGATAAATATATTCGGTAAAGCAATGCCCTGGTTATTAGCCATGCGAATCAAGTGAGAGCGAGGAAATTGGCTGTGGTGGTAGCTCTCTTTTAGCGCTAGTTCGATTAGCTTAATCTGTTCGGTGACACGGATTGTGTGAGAAACATGGCAATGTACCGGATAAATATTGGTTTGCATCCCTACGACATATTTCTCTGATTTTGTCCTTCTGCCATGAGTAATGGTATTAAATGTTAATTCCTGTTGCCCTGTCAGTTCTGACATCATCATAATGACTAAGCTCGAAAAGACAGCAAGAAAGTTCGTTTTATTTTTTTCGCAAAAGGCAAGCAAATCAGCTTTAATTGAAAGCGGTAATGCCAACGTATCATTACGAGAACCCTTATTTTGATAACAAGGGGTTAATTGATGTATATCGTTTTTTGTTAAAAAATCGCCCCAGTATTTTTTGTCTTTTTCGTAACAAGAGGAAGTCAGATATTCTTCTGCTTTTTCTATCGTATCTAAATATTGTGGAATTTCTGTTAACCAGGTGGTTGAAGTTTTATTTTTCAGACATGCATATAACTTATGAGCATATTCATGGAACCGAAATAAACCAACCCCATCCATCATAATATGATGGAACTTAGTGAAGAAGTAATATTTCTCGTTGGTAATACGAAGCAATGCGGCCTGATATAAGGACTCGTTTGGAAAGTTAATGGGGATATTTATCTGTTGCTGCATCCAAAGTTTTGCTTTTTTTTCAGGATCAGGTTGCATTGTAAAATCATGGAATATGACTAATTCAGTCTCACTCTGATTCTGAACATATTGGGTTGCTTCATTATCTGAATTAATGGATATGCGTAACCTCAGCGTATCAATATGTTGATATAGCAATCGCCAGGCTTGTTGCAGGATGGCTATATCAACTTCACCTTCCATCAAGGTATACCAACCCAGGTTATGTAATGGGCTGTTTTCGTGAAAAGTTTGCTCATAAAACACATCCTCTTGAGCAGGATGAAGGTGATATAAGTTCGAATTCAACGAACCTTCAAGTGTTCTCATAGTCAATTATACGAATGCATTCCGTTTACAAGTTATTTGTCATTCATGATACAAATGAGTAGATTTCAGTGTTTGCCTAACCTTAATTTATTTATGTTTTGGCATTAACATAATTTATTACGTTATATCTGATGTTTTATGGTTTTTAACATCAGGTTATTATTTTATTTAATAAGTGTTGGCATGAGCTATCATGGTATCACTGCAACTAATCTCGCAATCTTTCAGCATTCTCCTTCATTTAAAATAGCTAATATTGTTTGTCCAAGGGTTTAAATTTTATTTTTTTGTCTATTTCAGTGTATATCTTCGACACTTATCCTGTTTCGCGCAGTTTGTTTTTATTTTCGAGAATAGTCATTATTTCCATCCATTATTCCATGATCATGATTTTATAGTCATAGTTCTTCAGGTTTCAATAGTGATAGTCATTTGTATTGAAGTCTATAATATTTTTATTTGTTATGGTTATATTTTTTAATTGCTTATGAATATAATGTTAGCTAAATAGGTTTTCATAATACTGAGAGTATCAGATGTTGGAGTTCCTTACCCCGCGCGGAGCGCGGGGTAAGGAATACTCCTATCATTTTGAAACGCTATTTAATTTAGTTTCTTTATGGTTACCTGTTGGTATTTAAATTGTTGTTATATACGCATTAAACTTCAAGTCGCAATTTACAACACGATATGAAGCCTGATTTCTCCCTACGAAGTAGGGAGAAATCACACGCATCTTGAAGTTAGATTGGTATAGTGTTTTTATCGCAAAAAAATAATTCCCTGTTCTTTTCTATATTGAAATAAATAATTTCTTTAGGTCATTTTCAGGATAAATTATTTGAGATGGTTTTTATAGGTAAAATAATATTGATGCCTGTGGATAGATTAACGAGGTAATCATTTTTATTTTATTGAGTCATTTCCTGCCAAATTTATATTTTATTTTTTCTTTATCGTTCTTTTTTTATCAAGAAAAAACACCTCATTTCGTTAAGGTATTCTGTTTTAAGTTATGGTAGATTAAGCGGTTTTTTTTTGAATCTGGTCTGTCGTATAACGTTGGCTTGGTGAGCAAGATGAATGTATGGGTTTATTTGTTTATCGCAATTTTGTCTGAAGTGATAGCGACAACAATGTTAAAAATGGCCGATGGTTTCACTCGCTTAGTGCCGTCTGTTGTTGTGGTGATGGGATATTGCTTATCATTTTGGGCGTTATCACAAGTTGTCAAGGTGATGCCTTTGGGGATTGCTTATGCTGTATGGTCTTGCCTTGGTATAGTTTTAGTTTCTATCGCGGGCATATTTTTATACCAACAAAAATTGGATCTACCGGCAATTATCGGTATTCTTCTTATTATTGTCGGTGTTTTAATAATCAATTTGTTTTCTAAAAGCACAGGGCATTGAGCTATACCAATCTAACTTCAAGTTGCCGCTGGCAAATCAATGTGATTGTTTATATCTCCCCGCTCCGCGGGGAGATATAAGACGCATCTTGAAAGGAAATTGGTATATACCCTCATCAGATAAGTAAACGGGAGAAAATATGCGGTTAAAGCGGGGAGTTATCCTTGTCGAGTTGTTGCTGGTAGGCGCTATATTAGCAGGTTGCAGCGGGCATCAAGCAAGCCGATACAAACATTATCAACCTTCTGATCTGGGTATTTATCTGAGTACAGATGCCAGTGAAAGTTGCTCTGATGCAGGGGGAATTCCGGCATTAACCAAGCAATTGGATGGTCATCAGGTCCCTGTTTGCCAGCTGGCGAACGGCCGTCGTTGTAATGAACAGGCTTTGTTGGATGGTGGGTGTACATCCTTTTAACGTAGGGAAAACCAGAGTGATATCTGGTTTTCCCTCGGCAGCCTATCCTAATAAACGTTTAATCTTCTTTGGTGGAATAAGGGCGAACATATTTCATAATGCACTCAAGTTTTTCACAGGTTTCCTGCCATTCTCTTTCTGGTCTTGAATCTCTGACCAACCCAGCACCAGCCTGAAGCCAGCAGCGTCCTTTATGCTGGTAGAGGGAGCGTAATACCAATGCGGCATCCAGTTTACCCGTACTATCCAGGAGCATGACACAACCACTATAAAGCTGGCGTGGTTCATCTTCATAACGAGAAATGGCTTGTAAAGCAGGTTGTTTCGGTATCCCTGACGCGGTGACTGCCGGGAATAAGGCAATAAATGCATCCCAACGGTTTTTGTCTGTGTGTAGCAACCCTTTTACTCGTGATGCCAAATGTTGTACCGAACCACGTTCACGAATCGCCATAAATTCTGAGACACAAAGCGTTTCTGGTTGACAAATCGGCGCTAATTCTTCTAATGCAAGTTTAACCGAAACAGCGTGTTCGGAAATTTCTTTCGGATCAGAAAGTAAATCGGCTCGCAGTTTCTGATCTTGCTCCTTGTCATGTGTTAATGCTCTGGTGCCAGCCAACGGTTGGGTATTAACCCAACCCGAACTTTCGGCTTCAACGACGGTTTCTGGACTGAAACCGTAAGCAGTGAAATCTCCATCACGTAAGAAGAAAGAGCGGGCAGGGGTGTTAGCCCGACGGCCTAGCCAGTAACTGTGTGTAATATCAATATTTGAACCAAGCTCGACTCGGCGTGACAGGATCACTTTTTGGTAGTGATCTGCGGCAATATCCTTAACTGCATTGGCAACGTTGTCTTGATAATGTTTTGCCGCGTCTGCTGTATTGATAATGTCTATCTCTTTTGTATGTGGGAAAACCGGTGTGCCTAATTGATCAGCCTGTTTGACTTTCTCACTCAATATAGATAGTTGCGCTTCTTCCAGTGTTCGTATCAGCACCTGCCCTTGAGTTATGCGTAATTCATGTTGTGGAATAGTAATTTTGATTAATGCTTCATCTTGTTTTTCTATTGCCATTCCATACGTCATATGGGAAAACTCAAATAATGTTTTGCCATAAGCACGCCAGTCTTTAATTGGAACCGCGTTGAGCACTTGTTCAAGTTTTTGGCTTAATGTATGGATATCATATGGATGATGACGGCCTTGTGAATCAATCAATTGCCCCGATGCATCTGCACTTATGGTTGCGGCGCAACCTATACCCAATGACCATTCACCTTTTATTTCATAGAGCGTACAAGGTTGTACATCATTATCGGCAAGTAAGTGGGTAACCAGATCTAACGGAGTGCTGGTAATAGCCATGGTGTGTTCATGATATTGCTGCATCAAGTGGTTATTTTCTGCTTGTGCCATCTGTACTAACTGGCGTTTGTCGATTTTTCCTACCGCGGTTAATGGCCAGTACGCCACAAATAACCATTGGTCAGGGATCTTATGACGCTGAACACCCTTCTGATGCAAGAATGCTTGTATGAGAGCAGGATCGGGTTGGCTGACACTGTTTGGCAGGCAAGCACAAATGCGTTCACCCAATAGTTCGTCTGGGACAGCGATAACAACGGCGTCATCAATATCTGGGTGTTGCAGCAGCAATGTTTCAACTTCTAGCGTTGAAATTTTTTCACCGCTGCGGTTGATCTGTTCTTTAATCCGTCCCTCAACGATCAGGTTGCCATCTGGTCTGATGCGGACCAAATCGCCTGTGCGGTAGAAGCCATCCGTGGTAAAAGCGACGGTATTGTGCTGTTCAGCACGGTAATACCCTGTAATGGTGTAGGGACCTCGTGTAATCAGTTCACCGACTTCCCCAGGTGCAACGGGTTGCAGATTGATATCAACAATTTTGATCTCATCTTCTTCTGACAATGGGCGCCCTTGGGTGTTAATGATAACCTCATAAGGATCATCTAATCGGGTATAGCACAGTAACCCTTCCGCTGTACCAAAGACTTGTTGCAAAGGGCCAAGGCGCGCCATAACTTGTGCTGCCAGTTCCGGTGTGAGCCTGCCACCACCAACTTGTAAGCAGCGCAGGGATGAAAGGTCGCTTTGTTCCCAATCACGCGCTTGTTCCCAGAGCCGTGCAAGAGCCGGAACTAATGCTAAGTGTGTTACCTTATGCTCTTCGATCAATGGCATAGCTTCATCACAACTCGCAGTATCACTGAGGAGTACACATCCTCCCTGAGAAAGCGTACCCAGGATCCCAGGGCTGCCTAACGTGAAGTTGTGTGCAACAGGCAATACCGCTAAATAGACGCTTTCAGTATTGACTGCGCACAGACGGGCGGAGAGCACAAAATCATAGGTGTAGGCATCGTGAGTACGTGGGATTAGTTTTGGTGTACCTGTCGTTCCGCCGGAAAGCAGAAGTACGGCGATATCGCCATAACTTGGGCCAATAATATTGAGCGGTTCATCCTCAATAGCGGTGAATGGGATAAATTCTTCTGCCTCTCCATCAACGATAATATGTTGCAGTTCGGGGCAAGATGCGGCAACTTCCCGTGCCATTTCCCGATAATCAAAGCCGTGGATACAATCAGGGATAATATAAGCCACCGGACGGGCAATCTGGCAAAGCGCTTGAACATCATGTGCCCGTTGGGTAGGCATTAATAATACTGGATGAGCGCCTAGCCTAAACAAAGCAAAACAGGTGACAACAAAGGAGATACGGTTAGGCAGTTGCACCATAACGTTATCACCACGGCGTATTCCACGATGATACAAACCGCTCGCCAGCCTTTCCGCAGCTTGATGGAGTTCATGGTAAGTGAGCCGCTGTTCTTGATAGATCAGCGCTGTTTTATTCCCCCAGATACTGGACCATCCGGCAAGCTGTTGATCCAGGGTTTTGCCATTCCAAAGATAGTTTGGCGTCATCGTCAGTGTGTTCTCTGGGATAGAAAAAGGTGCCATTATGCGAACTCCTTTGAATAAACATATTGCATAAATTGGGTAACGTGAAGAATAAAATTCTGTGGTTTTTGTGTAATGTAAAAATGATCGCCAGCAATTTCTTGGCAGCAATCCGCAAGATTTTGTTTGTCACTTGCAAGCCAATGGTGCCACTGTTGAACTTCCATAGCGGAAGCTTCTTGGTCCTCAGTGCCATAAAGCAACAATGTGGGGGTTTGTAGTTTTACTGAATCCGGCTGAATAGCATGGTAATAGTGTTCTGTAGCAAAAAAATCAGCCCGTAACATGGGTAAGAACAGGGCAAGTAGTTCAGGATCTTCCCGTAAAATCGGGCTGCAACCGCCAATATCAATCAATTGTTCAATGAATTCATGATCAGGCAATCCACTCAGTTTGCGGCGGGATTCAAGATGAGGGGCATGACATCCCGAAAGTACCAATGCCTTGGGAGCACAGTGATGTTGTTCAAGGTATCGGCAGGTTTCAAAAGCGACTTGCGCTCCCATGCTGTGGCCGACCAGTATCAGGTTTTCTCTCTGTGCGGGAGTCAACGATCTGATCACATCAGAAAGCGACTGAGCCAATGGCGTAATGCGGGTAACAGCATGTTCATTCATACGGCTGTCACGTCCGGGATAAATCACCAATGAAACTGCAATATCGGAATCTTCCAATGTGGACCAATTCCGAAATGCACTGGTACTGCCCCCGGCAAAGGGGCAGATGAGCAGCGTATATTTAGGTTTGCTATGCGTCGTCAGGCATGGACGGATCATCGGATGGACAGGAAGTTTCCACGTCATCAGTTTTCTTCCTTAATTAGCATCAATTGGGTTGGATCAATCCAGACGGGTGGCTGTAGCTCCTGAGTAACCGGCTCTCCCATCATACGTAAAATTTGTTGCCACAAGCCTGCCAGCCGCAATTGGTAGTCGTAGCTAAAAGCAGGGGGGCAGAGTGCCCCATTCAATACTGAATTCAAGGTATTGAGGAGGCGTGCCACACCTTCGGCACCATCACATTCAAATGCAGTCATCCAATTTTGCGTTGCCGGACAAAGAATTTGTGATGTTGTCTGGTGCAGATAAGCGCCTTCCGGCTGGCCGGCATGCAGGTAAAGACTCTGTCCATTATTCAGATGGTTTGGTGCATGAAGAACCGGTGTCCAGATAACCGGTCCATAGCTGGCTTCCTGCGTCAGATAACCGGCCGGCCAAATTAGCGTCATTTTATGCATGACCAGGTTGTGCATATCGGGATCTCTGGGGTCCAGATAGGATTGAACATCTAACGTTATTGTGGTTCCCGCTATGCTGAGTTCAAAGCGATGAAATGCATTGTTTCGCTGACCTACATAAGCTATCTCAATCTGTTCCGGGCAATGACAACCCTGTAACAACAGGTCAAGGGCGGAAAAAAGTAACTGGCGGCTGGTTGTCAGATAGCCACTTACCGGACGTTGCCGTGATAATTGCTCGATTTGATGAGCCGCATGTAACCAACTTCTGCCAGCCTGACATTGGCTGTAAAAGCTGTTTACCCAAAACATAGCATTATGCTGGTTAGCTGTTGATTGGTGTCTTTTGATCGCTTCTGCATCAAGAGGATGTTCCTGAATGACCGAAATGCCCCGCGCCAATAACGCCTGGGTTAATTGGTCGCCTTCGCCACCAATAACCTCTGCGCGTATGACCACACAGGCAATATCGATATCATCCGGCAATTCATCCAATGAACGGAATAGGGGGACATTGAAATCGCGGGCAAGTTGTTGTGAACGAGGGCTTCCTTGCGCCAGAATTCCGGCCAGTTCCAGATCTGACCGAGGCTGTAGAAACGCATTAAGATACAGTTCACCAAATTTTGAACCGACAATCAGAACCCGCCGTAGCTTTATCATATGTTCTCCTTAACAGTTGGAACTAAACTCAGGATGTTTTTCAGACACGCAACCAGAGAGCCGACATGTTTGTGGAATAGGCTGTAATGATCACCATCAAGCTGTGTCACATTGACTGGCCCAAAAGCCTGCCAACCAAGATCAGTTGAGGTAATGGTTGTTGAATCGAGGTAATCCATAAAATCAGGCAATGCCTGCCTTGCCCGAATAAGGCTGAAAGGTTGTGAAGTTTGTGGTGGACAATAGTCAAGCAATGCCCGCAGATTATGCTGCCAGATGGCGTAAAGCTCAGCCAGTGAGTTATCCATCTGTGCAGATTGCGGTAAGGCTTGGTGCAATGCTTGCAGGAAGGTTTCCGTGTTTGCTGTGATAGCGCTGTTGTCCAGCTCCAGCCCAGGGAACTGTCCTTGTAAATCGAGCAGGAAATGACGATGGCAGCATGTATCATCCAGCGTCAGATCCGTGCGCACATTCGGCGCGAAACTATCAATCAGGATGCAATGGGAAACACTTTCACCGGCAGCACGTAATTGATGGGCTATTTCATAAGCCACTAATCCACCGAAAGACCAACCCGCCAGTGCATAAGGTCCTTTAGGCTGGAATTTACGGATTTGACTGATGTAATCAGTGGCCAGCGCAACGACAGAAGGTTTATCGGTATTCATGCTTTCTGGCGCAAATGCCAGGCCAATCATGCGTTGGACGTCAAAATTGGCAGCCAAATGACGGTATCCCAACAGGTGCCCACCAATTGGATGGACGATAAACAAGGTAGAGTCTTCTAAGGTGGATCGTGCAATGTTCCCCTTGTTCAAGATCACGCCCTGACACGTATTTTCTGGTTGGTGCTCAATAAATTCCGCCAGTGAATGTACGGTATCGTAAGTTTGCAACAGGCTGAGTGGGTATTGGCGATTAAATGTCTGATTGATTTGCACCATTAACCGAACTGCTGCCAGAGAATCCCCACCAAGAGTAAAGAAACTTTCATGTACGTTAATATCTTGTTGCTCTAATACGGTCCCCCAAAGGTTTAATACCGTTTGTCCTGTCGCGCTGAGAGTCACTGATGGTGCTGAGTCACTTTCTTGCACTTTTTCAACCAGAGTCATTAATGTACGTCTGTCGATTTTACCGTTGTCGGATACGGGTATCGTATCGAGAATGATAAAGCGCTGTGGACACATCCAAACTGGCAAGGTTTGCTGCAACCAGTGCGGTAGTATCGGTAACAGTTCGGCAGATACTGGCGCAGTATCGGTTAAACGTAAGCCGGCGACGAGCTGCAATGCACCGTTTGACGTCGTATGCGCAAAGACTATCGCTTGTTGTATGTCAGGGTGTTCATATAAGCGATGCTCGATTTCGCCCAGTTCAATCCGGTAACCCCGAATTTTAATCTGGTGATCATTGCGTCCCAGAAATTCGATATTACCGTCTGGCCGCCAGCGACCTAAATCACCGGTACGGTAGAGCCGCTCACCTGTTTGGGGATGAATGATAAAGGCTTGTTGCGTTTTTTCTGTATCATTCCAATAACCCAAGGCAAGTCCACGTCCACCAATATAAAGCTCGCCGGTTACCCAGACCGGACAAGGTGACAATGCTGAATTAAGCACATAGAAAGTCTGATTAGCCAAAGGCTTGCCATAGGGAATGCTGCTCCAATCAGGCTCGACGTGTGCGATAGGATAAGCAATAGACCATATTGATGCTTCGGTTGCGCCGCCCAAACTGAGCAGGTTAAGCGCAGGGTGAAGGGCAGACAATTTTGCCGGCAAATGGGTGGGTATCCAGTCACCACTCATCAATATCCAACGCAGGCTATTTAGAGAATGAGAATAGCTTCGGGCATATTCCTCAAGCAGTTGCACAAATGCCGGCACGGAATTCCAAACAGTGACCGATTCTTGTTGTAACCATGTCAGCAGTTTGTCGGGTTGTTTAGTGTCTCCAGGAGCAGGAATAACCAGTTTTGCCCCACGGCTCAATGTGCCGAAGAGATCATAAACGGAAAGATCGAAGGTTAACTCTGATATTGCCAATACGCTATCGTGCTCATTGAGTGCAATGCGTTGATTAATATCCAGGATCGTGTTGACCGCACCCTGATGATCTATCATTACGCCCTTTGGTTTTCCGGTCGAGCCGGAGGTGAAGATGACATAAGCTAAATCTTCGGGGTGTACAGCTAAACGTTGTGCTTCGGTGACAGGTAAGTGATTGAGCCATGTTTCATCCAGAGAGATGACGTGGGTATGCTCAGGCCAATTCAGTTGTTGAGCAAACTTAGGTTGCGTCAGTACAGTATCAACTTTCCCTGATGCCAATAGCTGGTGGATCCGCTGTTGCGGATAACTGGCATCAATAGGCAGATAAGCCCGTCCTGCGAATAAAATTGCAAGAACGGCGACAACCTGTTCCCAGCCTTTTTCCATGACCACACCAATCAGGGATAAAGCCTGATTTTCCTGCGCTTGCAGATGGGCTGCCAGTGTCAGGCTTTGTGACCACAAAGTGCGGTAGTCAATCTGACGAGAGGTATCGACCACAGCGGTACGTTGTGGGTAACGATTTACTGCCTGTTCAATGAGCGAGCAGAGCGTGTGTGATGGAAACACGTTTTTTGTCGCATTACTGTTCTGGCACAAAGCGCGATCACTTGCTGGCAGCCAGTCAGGCAGCGGGGTATTCCATGAGTAATCCGGTTCGAGCAAGACAGTGATACACGCTTGATAATGGGCAAACATGTTTTCCGCAACCTGAGGCTGGAACAGTTGTGGCAAGATCGCCCATTGTATGGTGACACCACCTTCTGTGCCGGAAATTAACATACAGTCGAGATAAACATGGGGAGTTTGCGCACCAAAAAGATTGAGTGTTCCCAACCCTGCTGGTCCTTTACCCGCTGTGCCGGTTGTATCGTTGAATACAATTGGCATACCTGCGTTGAGGTTGTGGCGGTGTTGGTTTTTCTCCCTGAGTACCCGTTGCCCGTCAAACAGCGCGTGTTGAAGATCGGCCAGCCATTGCCGCTGTATCCGGCTTACAGCCTCACTGAACCCTGTGATATTACGCAGATCCACTTCCAGCAATGATGTGGTAGACAGATTGCCGACTAACATATCGCAATACTGAGGCATTAACAGGCGGTTACCATGCAGGACATTGATTGTAAAATGCTCGTTGCTGCTCCATACGGATAAAACATGGGTAAATAGCGTCAGCATCACTTGTGACGGTGATACGCGGTATTCTGCTGCACGCTGTTGCAAACGCTGCCATTGTTGTGAGCTGATATGTCCGGTCAGGCACTGTTGATTGAGTTGCTGTGACTGGTGATCTTGCAGTGGTAACACCGGAGCATCCGGCAACGAAGGTAAGCGATCAAGCCAGTATTGCCGGCTTTGTTGCCAGGTTTCTCCGGTTTCTTCATTCTCCAGTGCCTGAATATAGTCGCCAATCGTTGCTGCCGGTGGCGCTGGCTGCCAGTCAGGTTCCTGATACCAATGGTGTAAATCGCGCAGGATTAACGTCAGGCTTTTACCATCCGCAACCAACAGGTCAATGGTCAAATGCAATAAATGCGTCCGATCATCGGTATGGTACAGAGTTAAATCAAACAGCGGCCAGTTGTCGCTGGGAACGCCTTGAGTACGCAGCGTGTCGCGGGCATGATGCAGTTGCATCTCGCGTTCATTCGGCATCATGGCACGGCAATCAATAACTGTCGGTGTATAGCGGGGAACTTGCGGCAAAATATGATATTGCCCATCCTTCACATAACCACGTAGTTGCGCATGATGGCTTATCACACGGTTCCAGGCGCGGGTAAAACGAGGCAGATCAAGCCCGTTGATAGCCAGCTCAGCATAGAAATGAGCGATACCGTTACCAAATTGAAACAGTTGGCTCTCTCCCAGCCAATAAGCGTATTGCAGTGCGGTCAGTGGCAAAATTTGCTCAGATGCAGGCTCAGTTTGCTGCGATATCGCAAGTGTCTCTGAACGGGGTTCGGTTACCCGCAGAGTACGGCAAAATTCACTCAACTTAGGATGTTCGAATAACTGTTGCAGATTGGCTTGTTCGTAACCCTGACGACGTAGTTGCACGACCATTCGGGTGGCAATCAGGCTGTCACCGCCACTTTGGAAAAAGTCACTGTGGCGCTGTATTGACTGGGGCAGCAGTGAACGCCAGAGTGTAATGACTTGTTGTTCAATCTCATGAAGCTGATCATCTTCTGTGTCTGGTTGTCCGGTTTCCGCGATTAACGGTTGTGCCATGCTCTCTTTCGCTGTCACTATCAACGGCAATTGCTCTTGCTGTTGAATATGCAATGAGTAAGGCAAGGTAGAAAAGTGGGCGATTATTTCACTGATATTAAGCCGTGCTTGTTGTTCAGCTCGTGCCAGGATCAGTTGTTGATGCAGTTCAGGCCCGTTTTGCCCCGGCCATTCCAATGAAACCCGATAACCGGACTGCGTCAGGCAATTACGCCAACCCGCAAGTTCCATCAATGCACTATTACCATGATCATCACCGCGATCATCAACCCAGGCGTTAATACCTTCAATAAATCCGACACTGGTGAGTTGCATAGCACTTTCGCGTTTGGTTGATTCAATAATTAGCAACCATCCGCCGGCCTTCAATAATCGGGAGAGGCGCCGCAGGGTATTTTTCAGATGGAGTGCATCATGTAATACGTTAACCGCCATAATCAGGTCATAACCGGATGCAGGGTGCTGACTAAAATCAATACGCTGATTAATATCAAACAGGGCAAATTTTACCGTTTCGCCGTAGTGATGGAGTAACTGGCGTGCGTCATCCAGGAATAGCGGTGAAACATCAGTAAAATGGTAGTTTTGAATGGCGTGTGCATTGTGTGCCAATACCTTCTCTGAAGTTGCACCGGTTCCTGCTCCGACTTCCAGTACAGTGAAATGTTCGGATGTCTGACTCAATTGTCGGACAATTTCAGCGGCAGCCTGGTTCAGGCAACGTAATGCGGGGTTCTCACTGTAGAGGCTGGCAGTGATTTGTTTATCGGCAAACAGCAGTTCCAATGCATTGCCACGTCCGGCAAGCAGGCTGTCATGTTGTTCGATGCAGGTTGCTATATATCGGCTGATGGTTTGACACCACTGTGCATCATCCAGTTTTGCTGTAGGGGCTGGAACATGGCTAAGTGGTTGCAGACAACGGTATCCGTCAGCGATTTTTTCAATAAATCCCTGGCTATTGAACAATGCCAGCCATTGAGTCAGCAGGCGTTGATACTGTGGGGCCAGTTGTAAGCGTTGTTCAATCTCTGCACGAGAGTGATATTGTTGTACCGCAGTGAATAAGTTATGGCGCAGTAAAGTTTGGCTCAGGCCAAATAATGCTTGTTGCTCAATATGTTGCCAGGAACGTTCAAACGCTTGTTGTTCTGCTAACGTGGGGAGCGGTAAGGTATCGGTGTTGATAATCCGTGGTTCTGGCAGTGATAAGGGCAAATGATCTTCTGCAACCAACCACAGGTTGTAACCTTGTGTATCATCCTGACGTGGCTGAATTTCTGCCAGCCGTATTTCAGGCTTAGTACGCAGATAATGTTCGGCTTGACGCAATTCAGGGTGTTGTGGCCAGAAGTCATAACGCGTATGACCAGACGGTGGCGTATGCAGGTCGTAATACGCCATGTGTTCAGGCTGGCGGCAAATTTGCACTAACAGTGCATTATAAGCGGCAAACAGTGACTCAATAACGCCTGCCTCTAACACATTATCCATGCAGTACCAGTTAAACAGCAGATCACCATCGACTTCCATGACCTGATGATCTAACCAGACTTGTGGCGTCTGGCTCAGAACAAAGACCGGATCGCCCAGTAATTGGGTGATGGATTGTTTGATAGCGACGCCTTCTTGTGCCATTCCTAACATACTGGTGAAAACGACCGGTGTCAGCGGCTGCCTGTTTTGGGTTTCACCGTTTTGTTGGCGGCCAAGTTCCCGCAATACCTCAACACCATTGACATGGCTATGGCTCAACCGTTGCCAGAGCAAAGCCTGGGTTTTTTCCATGCTGGCTCGTAGGGACGTTGTCTTGCGTAAATCAAAATCCATCAACATCACCGAGGTAAAATCACCAATCAGCTCTTGCACCTCTGGATGGAAAGGTTGCCGGTTAAAGAATGTCAGGTTGAGCGTAAACAGCGGATGACGGCTGTACCATTCAAGGGTATGGGCAAACAGCGTCAACAGACCTGCAGAAGGGGTAACTCCCCATTTTTTCCAGCTTTGTTTGAGACATTGCCAGTCAGATTGTGCCAGTCGACCTTCATAAGTTGTGAATTGTGGTTGGCTACGTTGGGGCAATTGTGGCGCCAACGGTAATCGTGGTGCCGGTGGCAATGAAGGTAGTTGTTCCTGCCAGTATGCCCATGATGCCCGCCACTCTTTACTTTCACGTTGCGCTTGTTCTGCCATCACATAATCGCGGAAAGTAAATGCTTGTGGGGCCAGAGGTTGTTGATGATAAGCGAGTTGTAGATCATCCATCATGATCCTGAAACTCTGTACATCAAACTGCAACAGATCCAGGTTCATATGTAAGCGACAACGTTCATTCGGTAGCAGTGATACAGAGACGTCAAACAGTGGCCACTGTTCTGCCGGTGGTACTTGGTAGGAGAGAGTATGGCGACGCTGGGCTAACGCCTGTTCGCAGGCGGTATCATCCAGTGTACGCAAATCAGCCTGAGACAGAACATACCACGGTGTTTCCGGCAAGATCCTTTGTTGCCCGTCTTCATCGACTATCATGCGCAACATGCCATGACGCTGAATCAACGCATTCCATGCCTGTTCAAAACGCGGGATATCAAAGCTATCCAGTGCCAGATCCCATTCAAATAAGACGTGACAAGCAACACCACCAAAATCAATGGCCTGTGTACGACCAATCCAGTAGGCGTGCTGAATGGGTGTCAGAGGGAAGGGGGCGTGGCGCTGGGCGCTGTCAACAATCACCGCTGGTTGGGAAGAGATGACAGGCTGTTCAGGCAGGGCATCGCCAATGAGCGTATTAAGCCCCGCCAGCGTCATATTTTGGTAAGCCAAACCTGCGGTCAACCTAAAGCCAAATTGCTGGTGGATCGCCGCGTTTAACTCCAGGAATAGCAGGGAATCCAAACCGAATTGCAATAGATCTTGTTGCGGCTCTAAATGTTCAATCTGTTCCAGACGTAATAATGTTGCAACATGCTGACGCAGCCAGTTAAGCCGTTGTTCATTGTCCTGATACAACGTGTTATCGGCAGAAAGTGACGAGGTCGTATCGGAAACGTCAGCCTGTAAGCGCCGCAAAATATCAGGGTGATGTTCATCTAACCGCATTGCCAGATAGCAAGCAGATGAAGTATGCAAAGATTGGTTGAGATGCCAGATACCTTCATTTGTGCTGAACGGTAACATGCCATCTTGCGCCAGTTTTTCTACCAACCGTCGGTCGCTGGCCATACCAATGCCACCCCAAACGCCCCAAACCAACGTTTTAACCATTAATTGATTTGGTGCTGTCAGCGCTAAGGATTCCAGACAAGCGTTGGCGATTGCATAAGCACCTTGTCCTTGGGCACCTAGCATTGATGCAGCAGATGCGTGCAACAGCAGGTACTGTGCATGATGTTGTTGGAGCGCAGTTTGCAGTGCCGATGCGCTGTGAGCTTTGACGGATAATATTTGTGACAGATGTTGACGCTCAAGTTTTGCCAGTGGGGTGTGGTCAGCAATGCCTGCGGCATGGATCGCGCCAGCGATACGATCTTCTTGTGCCAGAGTTTGCACCGCATTTAGCAAGGCTGACGTATCAGTAACATCAAGGTTAACCCAACGTATTTCACATTCGTTACTCAATGACAATTCTTGTACAAAATCATCCCAATCCACCTGCTTGCGGCGGGCAAACACGGCAATTTTGCGCGCACCCTGGGCCAGCAACCAACGAATGGAAATGCGACCGATACCGCCCATTCCGCCCGTAATAATGTGCCAACCCTGATGAGGAATGGATACCGGCTGCGGTGATAATGGTAATGACTGGCGCTGTAAAACAGGAACAGCGATTTGGTTTCCACGTACTCGCAGCCAGCGATTGTGTACTTGATGGCCTTCATCCAGATAGCCAAGTGCGAATGATAACGCGTCAGCGTCGTTGACATCAGCGATATCAATCGCCTGAATGCGGCGATGGGGGTATTCTTCAACGGCAACACGCAGCAAGGCCCAAATAACATATTGGGCGGGATTGATATCCTCTTTTAACAAGGTGGATTCTGGTTGAGCGCAGCAGGTTATAACGGTTAACGGTGTTGTTTCGTCGCGTTTTAGTTCGTGAATAACCTGATCACATAATTCTGCAACATTATTGCCTGTGAGCAGCAATAACGTATTGCCACTTTCAGGTTGTAAATGAATACCGGCCTGACGCCAATGACTTATCGTCTCGCTATTTGCTGTTGAAGAGCGAAGCGTATAGGGCGTTGAAGATTTCTGTCTATCCGCGGTGTTTATTGGGCGCCAATGCAAGACATAGTGAGTATCAGGGCATGGTTGGGGGGCAGGAAGCCAGGCTTTTGCCATCGTTTGGGATGTCACTGATTGACGAGGCAGATCAGCACGATCACTTAACAGAGCGAATAGGCGCTCACCAGCATAAATTAGTGCCGGGAAAGCCGTGAATAAACGCGCCTCCAATAACCGGCGTCTGGCATAAGGCAAGGCACGGTAAGGACGATATATTTTACTTACCGCTGGAACGGAAATTTCCTGGTAATAGCCTTGCTGTACACAGTGGGTTAATAGCTGCTCCAGCAACGGACGCCAGCAGGGTTGTAGCCGACCAGCCCGAATGGTGTCGATAGCACTGAAACCTTGTTCAGTGTCACGCCCATGGCACTGATATATCAATGCATCGGTATACAACGCCCGCAATATTGCTGCATCAGGGCTTTGCTCAATGGCAGGATCAAGCAGGGAATTGACATCAAGCTCAATAGGGCTATTGGCTAAAGATTGTCCGGTTTTATTGGCAGGTAATTCGGTTGCAGAGAAGCTGTAATGCTGCTCATCAAATGGATAGAGTGGCGCATGGCATTTTACTCCGGTAAACGGGAAAAGATGCGGCCAGTCAAGATGCGCACCGGCACAGTAAAGTTGCATAAGTGCCGTTTGTTGAGTTGCCTCTGGGGAACGTTGACGATGTGTACTCGCAATCCAGGTTTCCTGCGGCAGACTGCCACGTCGTCCGATCCCTGTTAGCTGTGCATCAGCCCCAAATTCCATGAACAGTGCAACACCTTGCTGGCGGGCAAACTCGATGGCCTGGTGATAACGTACCGTGTGGCGCATATGGCTACACCAGTAATCTGGTGAGCCTAATTGCTCATCACTTGCCAGATTAGCTGTCAAGGTAGAAATGAGCGGAATTTCTCCCGATGCAGGTTGTAACCGACTGCAATACAGGGAAAAGTCTGCCAGAACAGGATCAAGCATGGCTGAATGTGCGGCACAAGCAACCTTAAGCCGTTGGCAGCGGATCTGCTGCTGTGCCAGACGTTGTGCCAGAAGCTCAATTTCTGTCTCAGTGCCGGCCCAAACCCAGTGTTGTGGGCCATTGCAAACAGCCAGATCCAAAGATAATGAATCAGTAACAGGACAAATATCTTCTTCGTTGGCAAAGACTGCCAGCATTGCTCCTCCTTGGGAGCAGTTTTGCATCAGTTTGCCACGAGCGGCGACCAGCGGCATGATTTGTTCAGGCGTAAAAATTCCGGCAACAACGGCAGCTGCGAATTCACCAACGGAATGTCCAAGTACATAATCCGGTTTTAGCCCAAGTGCACGCCAATGGGCTGCCAATGCAATTTGGTGTGCCACAATAGCCGGTTGTGCATATTCGGTAGTCGCTAATGCAGCATCATGCTCGCCGAACATAACGGCTTTTAATGGCAGCGCTAACTCGCAAGCACAGGCCGCACAGCAACGATCTAACATGGCGGAGAAAACCGGAGAGCTGGCATACATGGCTTTTCCCATGCCAGGCCATTGGCATCCCTGACCGCTGAATTGCCACAATTGCTTGTTTTCATTCTTAGCTTGTCCGCTAAAAATGTTCGGTGTTGGTATATTGCCCGCAAAAGCGGATAAACTGGCCGCATTTTTCTCTATATCGTGTGGTGATATTGTCAGCGCTAAACGCCAGGGCAGTGAAATATCGCGCCCTTGTAATGCAGTCCAGGCCAGATCGGCATAACGTTCAGGGGTATTATTGAGCGCAGTCGCGTAACGTTGTGCCAATTGACGCAATGAGGATTCAGAAGCTGCGGAGAGCAGCAACGGCGCTGTTGGTGAATGATTGACATCACGGCGGCGTAATTCTGTTGGCAATGATTGCACCACAATATGACAGTTGGTGCCGCCAATACCGAATGAAGAAACGCCGGCAGTTCGTAATTCTTGCGTCCAACGTTGTCCTTGTGTTGCCAGCCTGAATGGGCTTTCTTGCAACCGTAATGCCGGATTGGGTTGCTGTACATTGATTGTTGGAGGAATGTAACCATGCCAGACGGACAGAACCGCTTTGATCAAACTGACAATGCCTGCGGCAGTATCGAGATGGCCGATGTTGCTTTTCACGGAGCCAAGGTAACAAGGCGGTACTGATCCACTGCGGTCAGAGAATACAGTGCGTAATGCATCAACTTCTATGGGATCACCAAGGGGTGTTCCTGTGCCATGCGCTTCAATCATGCCGATGTCATCAATGCCGACATCAGCCAGTTGTAATGCTTCGCTAATCACACGGCGTTGGCCATTCACTGAAGGTGCAGTAAAGCCTACTTTTTCGTTGCCATCGTTATTAATGGCACTGCCACGCAACACGGCCATGATGGGATCGCCGTCGCGTAAGGCATCACTCAGACGCTTCAATGCAACAACACCAACACCATTGCCACCGTAGGTGCCATTTGCCTGGCTATCAAAAGGACGACAATGCCCGTCAGGTGAGAAGATCATCCCTGGTTGATACAAGTAACCACTTTCTTGTGGGAAAGAAACCGCCACACCACCGGCCAGAGCCATGTCACACTCACCGGAACGCAGGTTCTCGCAAGCCATATGTACGGCAACCAGTGAGCTTGAGCAGGCTGTTTGTACGGTGAGGGCAGGACCTTTCAGATTTAATTTATAGGCAGTACGAGTCGCAAGATAATCTTTATCGTTACTCATTAATGCCTGTAACCCTTTCACTTTGCCAACATCGGTCATTGCAAACTGTGACCATGAAGGCCAGGTACTGATCCGGCTGCTACCAAAGACACCGGTTTTCAGGGCGATATTCCGGGGCGCATAACCGGCATGTTCAAGCGCGTGCCAGGCTGTTTGCAGGAATAGACGCTGTTGAGGATCGAGCATTTCTGCTTCCTGACGCGAATAGCCAAACAGTGTGGCATCAAATTGTTCCGCGTTTTCCAGTATTGCCGCCTGATTGACAAAGTTTTCACTATCAATGACTTCAGGAGGAATACCTGCATCTAATAATGTTTGACGGGAAAGTGTCGTCGTACACTCAACCCCCTGTTGCAGGTTATGCCAAAAAGTATCGCTATCTGGTGCCTGCGGAAAACGACAGGCAAGGCCAATCACTGCGATGGGATCGCAATTATCGTAGTGAGGCGTTAAGTTAGTCATTGTACAGCTCCTTTATGACGTTTTTCCCGTTGTTGCAGACGCTTTTGTTGTTGACGTTGACGAAGGGTAATCGACGGGTTGTTTCCGTCTGGTGTCTCTTTACGGCAACGCAAACTGAGCGCCTCTGGTGTCGGATAAGCAAATAAATCAGTAACAGCAAGATGCTGGAAGCCCGCATGTTGTAATTTGTTATGCAGTTGAATGAGCTGTAACGAGCTGGCTCCTGCCTCAAAAAAGTTCTGTTGTGCATTTATCGGACAATGGGTTACAGATAAAAACAAGCGTTGAATTTCACTGCATATTTGTGGCTCGGCGCCTTCTAGGCGTGATGGTGCCATCGCCACAACAGGATTATCTGTAACGACCGTGTCTTGCTGGCGTGGCAGCAATTGCTCTAAAGCTGAATGCCAACTTTCCGGTTGTATAACGAGCGTGCGCAATAGCGCCATATAGCTGTTGAACATGCTTTGTAACTGGTGTGGCTCAAATAATTCTTCGACTGCGTCCCAGTTCAGGCAAAGTTCATTGTCAGATTCGTAAACCTGGTGATCCAGCCAGATTTGTGGCGTTTGCGAGATCCCCCAAACCGGTTTCATCCATGATGAACGTGACAGGAACTGTCCTTCATGGGTTCCCAACGCACTGGTGAAAACGACTGGCATAACGGCAGAGTCGGGACCACGGCGCTGTGCCAGTTCACGCATCACTCTGATCGCTGAAATATGGCGGTGATCCAGATCTTGCCATAGCTGTTGTTGCAGCCGACGCGCACTTGATAACCAGTTCTTCTCTGGATGCCAGGCCAGTAGTGACAATGAGGTGAAATCACCCAAAATATGTTTGATATCCTCATGCCAGTGTGGGCGATCAAACAGCGTCAGATTAAGGGTTAGCTCCGGTCTGGTACTGAATGCGGACAGCACGGCTGCATAAGCGGCAAGCAGGAGCGCAGAAGGTGTTATTTGGTGGGAGGCCGCCTGTTGTTTTAACTGCTCCCATTCCTGTGCAGATAACCGATCGCTATAGCGCACAAAATGCGGGGATTGGACATTTTCCGGTGCAATACGCAATGGTAATTGCGGGGCCAATGGCAATGTTTTCACTCGCTCTTGCCAGTATTGCAGTGAACGCTGGTGTACCGGCATTTGTTGTTGGCGTAATACACAATCACGGAATGTCACTTTCAGTGGCGGTAATGTGTGCTGTTCGTTGAGATATAGCTGCTCTAATTCAGCCAGCAATATCTGCATACTTAACCCGTCTAATAACAGGTTATCCAGACTAACAAATAGTCGGGAGACTGGACTGTTGTCTTGTGCAAGTTGGAAATCGAACACCGGCCAGCGACTGACATCTAATACTTGATGTGACAGGTGGTCGCGTAAGGTGTCTGCTTCAGTCATATCAGCAAATCGGTGTTGTTTAACGGAGAAAAGCGGGACATTTTGCAATATCTGTTGTTGTCCATTAATCACAACTGTCCTGAGCATCGGATGACGTTGGATCAGGCGATTTAACACACGATTCAGGCGCTGAACATCTAATTGTTCTATCCGGTATTCGATAAAGAAATGTGCACCAATGCCGCTTAGAGCAAAACCAGGATAGCGCCCGACCAGATAAGCTTGCTGAACTTCGGTCAATGGGAAAGGCTGATATTCATCTTGCTCTTCGGGTATTGCATAGGCTTCTGATGCAGTTTCAGATAAATAAGTTAGTGTTGAGGCAAACGCCGCCAATTGCGGGTGACGGAACAGGTGGCTGAGTTCGCCTTTGAAGCCTTGTTGTGCCAGGTCACCAATCAAACGGGTAGCTAAAAGGCTGTCACCGCCAAGTTGGAAAAAGTCGCTGTTACGGCCCAATTGCTCTGTATTTAGCAGGCGTTGCCAACTATCGGCAACGGTTTGCTCCACCGCATTTAGTGCGGTTATTTCAGGCTGAGGCGTCGCTGTATCTGTTTTTGTGGCGAACTGAGATTGTGCCAGCGCCTTGCGGTCGATTTTGCCGTTAGGAGTCAGGGGCAGGTGCGGGATAACATGCAAGCTCTGTGGGATCATATACCCTGGCAAATGTTGTGCCAAAGCGGATTTAATTTTTTCCCGATCAGGTATGGTGACGTTGTCACTTGTTTGCATCAACAACACACTCAAGTTACCGATAGTAATCGGTGTTTCCGCATGCAATGGAAGAAGAGATAACCACTCTGACGCAGAACGTAACTGAATACCTTGGGGTGAAAGTAACTCCGCGGTAATCAGGGAAATAGGGGAGGCTTGTTGTAACTCCATTGCCAATACCAGCGCTCCCGGTTGTGCCAGTGGAAGCAACGCTTTGATGCAACGTGTTGGATCTTCCTCACGGTGTAATACATTGTTTAGCAGGATGATATCTGCCTGATGTTGTTGCGATTCTGGCCGGTTTTTCTCAGACCAATATTGTGCTGATGCGTGAGTATAGCCACTTAATCTTGTCTGCATCTGGTTAATCAGAGCCTGAGAACGTTCAAAACCGATATAAGACAGATGTTGGTCAGTGATATGTTCTGCCAGCCACTGAGCACAGAGGCCGCTGCGGGCATCGAACTCCATCAAAGTAACGGGGCGTTGTAACCGCTGGGACAGGGCAATGATGACGTGTTTCAACCCTGCCAGCCATTGCTGGGTTTCTGGTTGGACAAAGAGCAGTTGCTCCGGTGCAAATTGCGGATCATCAAGTAATGTGACGGCTGCCTGCTGTCCGGTAAGAATATTACGCAGCGTAGAATGCCAGCGTGCAGGAATGCATTTTGCTTCATGACTGAATGAGGTGGCTGGCAATCCAGCCTGATAGATATGATGTGCAGGTTCAGTCAATAAATTGCATCGGCAAAGGTACGTCAGCATACGGGCAAACCAGTGATGGTATTCCGGCTGAGGTTGATATTGCGTCAGACAATCAGTGAGCGATTGCGGTGAAGTCAATGTAATGCCATAACGCGACAGGTGTTCAAGCAGGAATGGCGCAACTTCGTCATGATGATTATCATCGGTTATTGCCTGCATTGCAGGGAACAGATCACGATAGTGTGTTGGTAATTGTGGGGCACGATTTATGCGTTGGCATAAAGTATCACCTTCCAATTCCAGGAATGCCACCAGAGACTTTTCTTTTTCACCACGGGCTAAGGCAACACCTTTACTGATACCGGTTACTTGACTGAGGGCGGCATCAATTTCTCCCAGTTCAATCCGGTAACCCCCAATTTTCACCTGGCTATCACGGCGTCCCATAAATTCAAGCCAGCCTTCGGGGTGATAACAACCCAGATCTCCAGTACGATACCAGCGTTCTCCCTGATCAATAACAAATTGGGTAGCCGTGCGTTCTTCATCATTAAAATAGCCTAGCGCTACACCAGCACCACCAATCCACAGTTCACCGACAACCCAGTCAGGGCAATCACGGCCATCTTCACCAACTACGCGGTAACGCTGGTTAGTGAGAGGATATCCATAAGGGATAGAACGCCACTGCGGGTCAATTTCCTTCACGATATATTCATTTGACCAGATAGCCGCTTCCGTTGCGCCTCCCATTGCACTTAATACACCATCAGGATTGAACGCACGGTAACGCTCAGGCAGTGACAAACCGATCCAATCCCCGGACAACATCACAGTACGAAGTGTTTTCGGGGCATCAACCTCCATCCCTTCACAATAGGTCAGCAACATATCAAACAGTGCCGGTACACTGTTCCACAACGTAACGTGATGACGCTCGATCAGCATTTCCCAGGTTGATGGATCGCGGCGTTGTGCTTCATCAATTAATACCAGTGCGCCTCCTGCACTGAGAATGCCAAAAATGTCATATACAGAGAGGTCGAAATGCAGGGCAGAGAGTGCCAGTAAACGGTCATGGCTTTGTACCTGATGACGGCGATTGATATCCAGACAGGTATTCAGTGCGCTTTGATGGCTAATCACCACACCTTTTGGCATCCCAGTTGAACCAGAAGTATAAATGATATAAGCCGGATCAGTCACCGCGCGCTTAGCCATGTGAGTTAAGGGCAGTAACGGCTCATTTTGATGCCAGGAAATGCAATGTATATCCTGTGACCAGGTATTATTCTGCTGCTTAGGATCAATAATAACGACATTGATTCCGGCACTTTCACAGATAGCGCGACGTCGGCTTAGTGGTTGATCTACGGGAACCGGAACATAAACACCGCCGGCATAAAGTACAGCGAGCACAGCGACAATTTGTCCGATGCCTTTTTCCATGCTAATGGCAACGCGATCTCCCGGTATAACCGACGTTTTTTGCAGTACGGCGGCTAATCGGCGGGCGGCCAGACTGAGGTCGCCATAACTTATTTGTTCATGATGGGCTATTAAAGCCACAGCATTTGGTGTGCGTTCTGCTTGTGTAAACACCGCTTCATGCAACAAAGCATTAGGTAACGGTTCAACCGTGTTATTAATTTGGTGTCGCAGACGGTATTGCGACTCAGGCATCAGATCCGGTAATTTTTCGTGCCATTGGGTTGCGTTTTCCGTCAGGTTTTCAATCAGTCCTTGATAGGTTGTGAATAGCGTATCCATCAGGCCGTCAGGGAAAAGTTCATCGTTGCTATCCCACTGGATGTTCAGGGCGTTTTCATGTTCAAAGGCAACAAAATCCAGCCATACCTGGGGAGTTTGTGATATTCCCCAGCTTGGTTTTCCCAGGACATCACCGGTATTTTCACCATATAAAGGCCGGCCTAAATTGCTGGTGAACACAACCGGTGCACCATGTGGGTGGTTACCTCGCTTCTTGAGTTCACGCAGCACTTCGACACCAGACCAGTGACGATGTTCGTAAGCCTCGGTAAATGTTGCTTGTGCATCCTGAGCCAGTTGGCTGAACGGTAAATTATCGCCGGGGATGTCCAATAGCAAAATATTGGTAAAATCGGCCAGAATGTTGTCAACCGCGTTATGTAGCGGAGCTCTGTCAAATAGCGTTAGGTTGAACAACAAGCGTGTTGCATTGCTCCAACGGCACAATAAAGCGGCAAATGCCGTCGCTAATGCCATCGTTGGCGTCACGCCATTTTGTTGCGCGAGTTGTTTAAAACGTTCCCAATGTTCAGGCGATAAACGAAAACACCTGCGCTGGATCCGAACATTTTTTATCAGAGAAGGATCTCTGGCCAGAGGAAGTTGAGGGGCAGGTGGCAAGGTGTCTAATCGGTTACGCCAGAATTCCTCTGCTTCCTGCCGGGCTTGCTTAAATTGAGCCTGATATTGTGTCAGGTAACTGCAAAAATCATAGTCGGAAGAAATAGCAGGCAGGCTGCGTTTGGCAATTAATGCCGCCAGTTCGGTAAAGAATAGGCTAAAACTGGCGGCATCCATGATCAGCAGATCGATATTGGCATGTAGACGATGTTGTTTATCACCAAACAGGCTAAGCTGAATATCAAACGTTTCCCCTTCTGCAACTCGTAATACACGATGGCTTAATTGGTTACGTATGTTATCCAGCGCTTGTTGCTGTTCATCAATTGACTGATGGCGGAGATCGTGAACCGTTAATTTTTTCCAGTAAGCGCGGGGCATACCTTGCTGGCGACCATCCGGCAAAAAACGCACACGTAACATCGGATGGCGCTGGATCAGTAGGTGAATAGCCGCTTCCAGTCGTTCAGGCTCCAGCCCGATACCATCAAACTCATGATATAAATGACAACCTACGCCTCCCAACGTTTGCTCCGGTGAACGCCCAACAAAATAAGCATGTTGTACCGCCGTCAATGGGAATGGGTTAGCATCAACAATCCGTGGCTGTGGCGTTGTCTCTTGGGAAACTGTATGAGTGACGACAGGGGCATAGCGTTGCAGCAGCTGACTCCAGGCATACAGCGTTGGCTCTTGGTAAAGTTCGCGCAGAGTGACACGATGGCCCTGGCGTCTAAACTGGTTTAGCAATGCCATGATTTGCATTGAATCCAGTCCATTGCGAATTAAATCGTCATGATCGCCCACCAAAATATTTTTTTGATTAAACAGGCCAGCGATAAGCTGGCGCAGTGAATCAGGAGAGTGAAGGTCCGTGTGCATGAGTAAATCCTATAAAATGACAGTACCTAGAAAATCAAATGGGTGGGTTACACCTTGTTTAAGTGAATACTGGGATGTAAGTGCCAATGCTCTTCTGAGCCAAGGTGATTTTTCCAAAGGGATTGGTAAAGCGGGCAACGCTCCAGTAATTCATCGTGTGTACCGCTATCACAGAGGGTTCCATGATCCATTACCAATATTTGATCAGCACGGGTTATCGTGCTTAACCGATGAGCGATGACAAAAACGGTTTTATCCTGAGTGAGAGAATCAAATGCTTCTTGTATTAACTGCTCATTTTCGGGATCCAGCGACGCCGTTGCTTCGTCCAGGAATAGAACCGGGGACTGTTTTAGGATCGCTCGGGCAATGGCAAGCCGTTGGCGTTCGCCGCCCGATAACGTACCGCCATCCACACCTAAAGGTGTATCGTACCCTTGCGGTAATGCCATAATCGTATCGTGAATATTGGCGAGGCGGGCCGCCTGTTCCAGCTCTGACTGTGTCGCATTCGGATCTCCCAGACGAAGATTGTTGGCAACCGTGTCCTGGAATAGTGCGGTTTCCTGGAACATCATTGTGACGGTGTCATACAGTGCTTGAGTCTGGTAACGATGAATAGGGTTCCCACCTAAACGGATTTCACCTTTATCCAGTTGATAGAAAGCGAGTAATAAGTAGGCCAGCGTGGATTTACCACTGCCACTTGGCCCCACAATAGCGGTCATACTGCCTTGTGGGGCATAAAATGACACGTCCCGGATAGCGGGCTGGTGAGTCCCAGGGTAGCTAAATGAGATATTATTAACTTCAACATCATATTTGTTTGGTGCAGCTAATGGCCCGGAAGTTTGTGTTGCAATCGCCTCTATCTCTGCAATATGTGTTTCACCGACTTGTGTCAATGCGGTTACGTTGAGCAGGGGAATGATCCCGCGTAAAGGGGTAATAGTGGCGAACAACAATAGAATAGTGATCAGCATCTCAGGGAGAGTGAGTGCTTCATGAAAGCGTAAGGCTCCGGCCAGAATGCCAACAACCACGCTGGTATCAATAATGATGTAGAACAGACTCAGCAACGGTATGCTTTTGAATATTCCACGGCGGAATGCGGCACGTAGTTGTTCAATTTCATGGTCAAAACGTTGTTCTACCGTTGTGGTCGCAGCCGCTGCGCGAATAAATGCCATGCCCTGGGCATATTCTACGATTGCTTCGGATACATCAGCCATCATCGCTGCCCGACGGCGCAGTATTTCATTGAGTTTTTGCCGGATCCCACCCAGGATCAGTAATCCAACCATCAATACTAATAGGGCACAGCCAGCAACAACCCAGTCGAACCAGAATAAAGCCAGATAGATAAGCGTCAGCATCATAATCTGGCAGGTAATTTGTGGGGTGGTATAGGCTGATTGATTTTCCTGCCATTGCACATCTTCGGATAATGTCAGGGCTATTTTTCCGTCACTTAGTCCGCGAATTGTCGCGATGGACATACCGACAAGCCGCTGTAGCAAAGAGCGGCGGATTTCTATCCCCAACCCATAAGCGGCAATGGTGAGTTTACGTAATGCGCGAGACATAAAAGTGAATCGCAGCAACAGTAAAATAACCAATAATGTCAGTGTGATAAGTGGCAGCATAGCGTTGTCACTTTCTTTCGGATGAGTTCCCTCCAGATGAGTAATGGCCCAGGCAGCGATAGCCAGTTGCGCCATAATTGCAATGGTATCAAGCTGCTTATATAACAATCCACCCAACCAAACCCGTTGTAGTTTTGCGGACAGATGTTGTTGGAGACGATTAAATAATCCCATGATTAATTTACTCCTGTTCCGGTATTTTCTCCCCGCCAGGCTGCCCACTGTTTGGCATACGCGCCTTGCTGTGCGAGTAGTTCATCATGGGTGCCTTGCTCAATGATTTGTCCTTTATCCAGGACCAGTATTTGATCAAGGTGACGGACGGTTGGCAGGCGATGGGCGATAACAATCACTGTCTTATTGCGGCATAACGCATTGAGTGCTTGTTGCATCTCTTTTTCACATTCTGGATCGGCATAGGCGGTGGCTTCATCCAATACAAGAATGGGCGCGTTTTTCAGGATAGCGGCGGCAACGGCGATACGCTGTTTTTCTCCTACAGACAAGCTAATACCGTTGTTGATTACGGTGTTGTAACCTTGTGGTAACTGTTGGATAAATTGATGTGCTTGTGCTGCGATGGCCGCTGCTTCAACTTCTGCTTGTGTAGCATCAGGGCGGGCCAGGCGGATATTATTGGCTATCGTATCGTTGAACAGAAATACCCGCTGGAACACAAAAGAGATGTTATTACGCAGTGTGGTTTCATCCATGTTGCGGATATCAACACCACCAACAGTAATTTTGCCCTGTTGAGGATCCCAAAGACGGGCAATCAGGCTGGCTATCGTGGATTTACCAGAGCCGCTGGCACCAACCAGAGCGAGTGAACTGCCGGCAGGGACGGAAAACGAAACGTTATTTAAGACATTGTCCTGCTTATCTTGATATGAAAAGCTGACATTATGCAACGTCACAGTATGATCGGCAGGAGTCTGATTTTGGGTACATGGCGCTAATTCAGGTTGATTCATGAGCCAACGATATCGTGTAACTAAGGCTTCTTGCTGTTGCAAACGTGTCATCACCGAAAACATAGATGAAGCAATATTGCCGAATGCCATAGCGGCCAGAATAAAGAAGGTGAATTCAAATAAAGTGATTGCTTGTCGGTTAAATAGCCAGACCGCCAAGGGGAGGACAAACAGCAGATTAGCGCTGGATAGCACAAAAAATCGGCTGGATTTGACCTGCACTTTCTCAACCCAAACATCGATAATACGTGTCAGGGCGGTAAAGGCTTCTTCCGCTCGCTGTAGGGCAATATTGCCGCCTGAATAGGTTTTCACTACAGGAATTGCGTTGATAACTTCACCCATTGTCGAAGCAATACGATTTTGGGTGGCGTAAAACCGCTGGGTAGTGGTTTGAACTTTCATCTGAATATAGATGAATAATAAACAAGCACCCAAAGTTGGAATAAAAGCCGCTAATGCTAATCGCCAGTCAATGGCTAACATCACACCCAATGCTATTAATGGGCCGAACACGGTTGCTGACATCTCTGGAATAATGTGGGCGATACCATCCTCAAGTTGTTCGACGTCATCTAACATCATCTTCTTGATTTCGGTGCTGTCAGTCTGCATAAAGAAGCCCAGGGGAACAGACTTCAACTTATTGCTGATATTACGACGAACATCAGCCTGAACATCGGCAGCGATCAAATGAGCAACAAACGTTGAACCACTGAAAGTCAGCATCGCGGCAAAGGTGAAGCTTAATAACATGACGCCGTAATTCAGCAAGGTGTCATATTGCCCGTCATAGAGTGATTGGGTAATAAGGCCAGCAACTGCGGCCGGCAATATTTGCAGGCCAGCAGAAACAATGGCAAGTGCGATAGCAACGTAACTCAGCGTGCGGTATGGGCGCATCATATCCCACAATGTCTTAAGGACACCGGCGTCAGCGGCACGTTGCTCAGGAGAATTTTGAACAGAAGGATCATTGCTGGGCATAGGTGTTTTCCTTTTGGAAATCGTGGCGCTTACGTAATGTCCAGAACAAGCCAGCCAGGGTGAAGAGGGAGGCAAGCGCGAAAAGAGAGGCATAGCTTGCTTTGGTTACAATCAATCCACCCAGCATTGAACAGATGATGGCAATGCTCATATCTGCGGATTGCATCAGCGCAAAATCCACACCAGATTGTATGCCTGCTGCCAGAGACATCATTTGGGTATACAAGGCAACAAATTTGGTCGCGGTGATTAGCGTGATAAAAACGTATGCTGCTGAAAGCAGGGATAGGGGTGTTTCTGGTTGCTGAGAAAGCCAGAAAATACCCACTAACACCAGACACTCAAGCAACATGACCGCCAATAATGTCTGGACGGTACCTAGCTTCCGAACCACGATGCCGCCAAGCAGGACACCAGATAAGCCAGCTAATGCACCACCACTGGCAGCAATGATGCCTAATTGGGTTAAGTCTACGCCGCGATCGACTAAAAATGGGGAGAGCATACCGAGTGACAGGCGTGTCCCCATCATACATAGCAGTATTAAAATCAATGCCTGTTTAACCGGAGTACGACGTAATGCACTCTTTAGCGAAGGTTTTGGCGAGGAGGGCGTGATCGATGTTTTTGACGTGCTCGATTCTCCCTGTCCCTGCGTTTTTCGGATGAACAAGATAGGCAGTGACATTAATAGCATCACTATCACTAGCATGCCTGCACCAATGTGCCAGCCATAGAGTGAAATAAGATATAAAAACAGACCGCTGCCAATAATGGCGCCCAGATAACTTCCCCCAACCTGCATGACATTGCTCCAGGGGCGATGCTGTGGTGGTAATCGATCGATAGCATGGCCGTCTGTGGTGGTATCTACCACGGTCAGACAAAGCGTAATCAAAAACAGGGCCGCTATGATAAGCGGCATATGTTCGGTAGGGTTCGCTAAGGACATTAAACCAAAAAGCAGTGCAATTAACAGATTGCCGCAGAGCATGATGCGGCGGGGGTGAGTATCCCCCGAACCTGATTTGCGATAGCGTTCTACAACGGGAGCCCAGAGGAATTTTAATGCCCAAGGTAACATTAATAGATAGAGTAACCCTATCTTATCTGGGGTAACGCCGTGGTTGCGTAGAAATGCCGGCATGCTTTGTAACGTTAACATACCAATGGTACTTTGGATGGTGTAAACACCAGCCAAAGTCAAAAGTAGTAACGAGATGTGACGGCGATGTGGGGTGTTGTGCATCATAGTGCAATGCTCACATCCAGCCCAACATTCAAGCCTTTATTTATCATGCTATACGTATTGTTTCCCATCTGGAAACTGGATACGCGGTACTGTTTGTTACCTAAATTTTCCCCATAAAGTTTGACATTGATGCCATGATCCATTTCTAAACTGAGTGAGGCGTCATAGAGAGTATATCCCCCTTGTTCAAGGGTATTCGCTTCATCAAAGTAGCTTTTTGAATAGTAGCGAGTGCCAGCATTGAAATAGAGGTTACCTGGTAACAATGTTTGATCAATCAGATAATCGAAACTTGCATTAAGCATGACATCTGGTGCATAAGGCAGGCGTTTGCCTTTATAATTTACGCCACTTGTTGTCTCAGTGAAATTTGACTTACCTACGCTACCCCCCAGAGAAAGTCTAAGCCCTTGTATTGGTTTAATCTGGCTGCTCAGCTCGATACCTTTACTTTCTGCTTTTCCGGCGTTACGGATAAATTGTCCACCCATAGGTCCGACGTAGATCTGTTTATCTTTGGAACGAATGTAATAAACTGCACTGTTTAATGTCATTGCGTCATTAAAGAATGAGGTATGCCAACCAAACTCATAATTGTCTGAGGTTTCGGTATCGTAAGGCTTTTTATCATTGGCGGAGGAAACAATGTTATTGAACCCGCCCGGCTTGTACCCTTTGGTGGCAGAGAGATAGAAACGGGTATCTGGTGTCAATTGCCAGCCCAGTGCTGCCTTAGGTATAAACTCATTGCTGGAAACCTGGTTATCAAAAGCGTCGACCGCCATCATGCCAGAACGGCCTGCATAGGCTATTTGAGATTTTTCATGTGACAAACGCCCGCCAAGCGTCAGATCCCATTGAGAAGCGATGGGTAATTTGACTTCACCAAACAGGGCCAGTGATTTTGTTTTTATCGTGTTCAAGGCAGCGCTATAGTAATTCATATAGGCGCCAGTATGATGTCTGCTAGTTTCATCTGAGAACCAGCCGCCGAGAACGCTGGTAATCCCATTAGAGTAGTTGGAGTTTAAGCGTAGCTCTTGGGTAGTGGCATGGTGTTTTTCTTTCCATTTACCCCCGATAAAATCACGGGAAATATCGCGATCCTGATAGGCGGTGATACTGGTTAATACGTTGTTACCAAAATCATATTCCGCTTTGAGTGCATAACTGTTGACGCGCCGTGTTACATCCGGGATAAGGCCATCATATTCTTTCCGACGGAACTGTTCGTCGGTTAAATAAAGTTCTTCATGTGAATTGAGATCTTCATGAGCAAAGCTAAGTTCAGCGCTGAATGGAGACTCTTCTGGTGCAAAGGTCAGCTTTCCTTTGCCAAGCCAGGTCTTGCTGGAGTCAATATTTTTATCACCGCGATTTGGGGCATCAATTTGTCCTGGCTCTTTTACCCAGCGTAGACTCATGCTGCCATAAAGCATGTCTTCAATAAGCGGTATTGATCCGCTGAAGGAGCCCCCCTGTTTTAATTTAGAATAATGACCAGAAAGGTTAAGCCAAGGGCCTTCTTTTGGAGAACGAGTGATGATATTGATAACACCGGCTTGGGCGTTGCCACCATATAAAGTGCCTTGGGGACCACGTAATAATTCTACACGTTCTACATTAATTAACTCTTGTGTCAAAAACTGGTGATCTTGAGGAACACCATCAACATAAATGCGAATAGAGGGTGAATAGTAATCGGGTGAGCTGATACCCCGAATGGTGGTTGCCGAGTAGGTTCGGTTACCGCGAGAGCGGATTTGTAAGCCAGGGAAAGCACGCTCAAGATCCTGTACTTGGGTGATACCCGCTTGCTCAAGTTCCTCGCCAGTTTTTACCAAAATGCTGCCATTGACTTTATTTAATGCTTCTGCTCGTTTGTTAGCCGTCACAATCAAAACATCTTCTGTGGCTTCGGGTGAATGCTCCGCCCAAGTCACAACAGGTGTGATCAGACAACATAAGACAGATGCTTTAGCATATTTTTTTTTCATAAATACTCTTTATGCCTTTCCAAATCATGTTTTAAAAAGATCAAATGTGGTAAACCAAACAAGCGTGGTAAACCGAAAACAATCTTTAGTGAAATTAACTGGAATAGAAAGGAAGAGCTAACGGGATAGGGACAAAAATAGCGCGATACGTACTATTGATAATGATTCTCATTAATGATAAATTGCGTGATATTCACATTGGTATATAAATATATAAAATAAAAGAATAATGTCTTTAACACGCACAACATACTATTTTTATTGTGGAAAGCGTTTTTTTGAAATGGTTGGTGTCTGATGCTGATTTTACAGGGGATTTCATGAAGACGATCTATAGCGAGACATTGGGGATTTTCTCTGCGGGCTATGGCAATAATAGGCACTCACTAGCAGAGGAAAACAACACAACGCCTTCATTGCTAACAGAGGAGCTATCTGATGGAATTCATATCAACCGTATCCATCTTGAGTTAAGCCAAGATTTTACAGAATATTGTGAAGGGCCACCAACAGTGTCAATCGCCTTTGTTCTCAATGGGAAGGGAAAAATGGCAATTGAAAATGGCGAGGTTTTAGATATTAATCCGGGAACGATGGTCTTTTTTTATTCGCCTACGGTGACGCGAGGTATGAATTTTTTTGGCTGCGGAACCTGGCGTATTCTCGATATCCGTTTTTCTCTGAACGAAATTGAAGCTCAGGAGTTGCCATCTTTTACCAAGTTAACGGCTGGTTTTGAAAAAAACGCGAGTTATAGTGATGCTTTGATGATGGCTTGTCCTATCTATCCGCCTTTTATGCAGATAGTGAATCAAATAGAAGAGTGTCAATTAAATGGTAGTGTCAGAAAAGTCTACTTAAAGGCAAAGGCGTTAGAAATACTCGCTTGCGTGACAGCGCAAATTTATGATTGCCAATATAATATGATTAGCGGGTTGCAGCGCAGGGCTGTTTACAATGCGATAAAAATCATTAATAACGATTATCATCATCCCTGGACAATAAAATCGTTATCAAGAGCAGTAGGTCTGAATGAACGAAAATTAAAAGAGGGATTTCGTGCGGTTGTTTTTCGTACTTTTCATCAATATCTGGAAAACGTTCGTATGACCACAGCGGAAGATTTATTGAAGAAAGGAATGAGTGTCATTGAGGTTTCTGCCGCAGTAGGCTATTCCAGCCCAAGTCATTTTTCTAAACGTTTCCGGCAACATTATTTAATCAACCCTAAAGCATGGCAGGCAAAATATGCCGTGAATCACACGCTACTGAAAGAAAATATTACAGCAGAAAGTCAGTAGAAATGCCGAATATGGTATAAGGTCTTAATTGGTGTTTAACTAGTTAAATAGGTGCCTTTTCCGCTTAATCCCCGTATGTATCTATCTATCTTTCTTTCATACACAAATCCCCTGAGAAAAAGTCGGGGGATTTTTTGAATCTTTTTCCTCTTACCCAAAACACCGGCGGATATTGAAGCCGCTTACTGATTTACGCGTAATCCATCCTATTTATCATCCCTTTTAATCATATTCATTTCGTTTTTGTTTTGGGTAAATTTAAAGCTCGAATTAATCTGCTTAATGTTTCACATAATGTGTTGTGATTATGTTGGTTTATTGCCATATTGTTGCATTTTTAGAGTTAAATGGCCTGAATTTACGCCATTGTGATGAATATCCCATCGGGCAGCTTGATAATTAACCTCCGCCGACCATAATACCTCATCTTAAAATTACCTTATTACTGTTTAATAATAATTACGTATCCGATGGGTTTACTATGGCAACGGTAACTTCCCGCTACATAATAGCCGGGCTGGCCGGATGGACTGTATTTGTATTCTCCCCCGTACAGGCCGATGATCCGCCCTTTATTCAGCAAAAACAACAATCACAGATAGCAGAACAACGTCTGGCAACCTCGGTGCGACTTACTGCGCCTTTTTCCGATAACACCATGCAAAGTGCGGCGACCCTGGATGCTCAGGAGCAACTCCGGCAGCAGGAAAGGCAGCACGCGCTACAACAGCAACAGACGCCGGATACCGATGTCCGGCTTACTCGACCCGGCGTGCGCCAGCCTGATTATCCGGCTAACGAACATCCCTGTTTTACGATCAATACGTTACGTTTGGAGGGCGACGCTGCCCACCGTTTTCAGTGGGCACTGGACGCGGCAGAGGATGCCAAAGGGCGTTGCTTGGGTGGACAGGGGATTTTGCTGGTCAATAACAAGGTGCAGAATGCCATTCTAGCCAAAGGTTATGTCACCACCCGCGTGATGGTGCAGGAGCAGGATCTGACTGGCGGTGTGCTGACGCTGACGCTCCAGCCTGGACGCATTGCCAATATCCGCTTTGATGAGCCGGTGTCCTGGCGTGGGCGGCTGTGGAATGCGATGCCGGCCGCATCCGGGGATATCCTTAATTTGCGCGATATCGAGCAGGCGCTGGAGAATTTCAAACGGGTGCCCAGTGTGGAGGCCGACATTAAAATCGAGCCCGGTCAGCAGGAGGCGACCAGTGACCTTCGGATCAGCTGGAAAGAGGGCCGCCCGTTCCGGCTCAGTCTGGGACTCGATGACAGTGGTGCCAAAAGCACTGGCCGCTATCTGGGTTCGGTAACCCTGGCGATTGATGCGCCTTTTGCCCAGAACGATCTGTTCTATGCCAATATCGGCCGGGATTTGTTTGAGCCCGGTCCCTTTGGTAACCGCGCCCGTACTGTGAATTACGTCTTTCCGCTCGGCTACTGGGCGTTTTCTGCCAATTACAACGACTATACCTATCACCAGAATATCGCCAACGCGAACGAACCCCTGACCTACAGTGGCAAAAGCGAGAATGTGCAATTCACGGTGTCCCGACTGTTATTTCGCAATCAGTCACATAAAACCACGCTCAATCTGCGGGTCTTTCGCCGCCATTCCACCAATGCCGTGGGGAATATAGAAATAGCACAACAACACCGCCGTACTGCGGGCTGGGAGTTAGGCTTAAGCCAGCGCAGTTACATCGGCAACATCACGTTGGATGCCGGCATCAACTGGCGGCGGGGAACCGGCGCCTTCGGTGCGCTGCCAGCACCGGAAGAAGCCTATCACGCAGGCAGTGCCCGCACAGGGATGGCCCTGGGTGATATCAGTCTGAATGTGCCTTTTAAATGGGGCACACAGCCCTGGCGTTATCACACCAAAGTGCGTTGGCAGTGGAGTGCAAACCCGCTGACACCCCAGGACAGGCTGGCGATTGCCGGGCGTTATACCGTGCGCGGGTTTGACGGCGAGCAGATGCTGTCCGGTGAAAAAGGGCTGCTCTGGCGTAATGAGTTAGCCTGGAATGTCCTGTCGCGCGGTCACGAGCTTTACGGGGCGGTGGATTATGGTCGTGTGGATGGACCGGGCACCCGCTATCTCGTCGGGCATCAGCTGGCGGGTGGTGCCCTGGGTGTGCGCGGCACGCTGTGGCGCCGACTCAGTTATGACCTGTTTGCCGGCGTGCCATTCTACCAGCCCGCGGGTTTTCATACGCCAGGCGTGAGTGGTGGTTTCAGCTTCAATCTGGAAATTTGATAACAACGCTCATCCTTAATCACAAACAAGTGTTGCGTTTATTTATTTGACCTGGACGGACAGGATTTATGAACAAACAGTGTTATTGCCTTATCTACAGCCGCACGCACGGTGAATTGCGGGTGGTATCGGAACTGGCCCGCAGTTGCAGTACCGCACCCGGGCAGCGTCGTGGTATCGGTGCATCGCGCTTATGGGTGACGGTGCGCCGCGCGGTGTGGCTGTTGGGGGCGGCACTGTTTGCTGGGCAGGCGTTGGCTGACGGTATTATCGCTGACAGGCAGGTACCATCTGGCCAGCGTCCGGAAGTGATAACCACTCAGAATGGTCTGCCGCAGGTCAATATCAATGCGCCCAATCAGGCCGGCGTATCACATAACCCCTACCAGCAGTTTGATGTCGGCCAACGAGGTGCCATCCTTAACAATTCGGCGCTGATGACCTCTACCCAACTAGCCGGGATGATACAGGGTAACCCCCGCCTTGATCCCAATGCCGCGCCGGCTCGGTTTATTATTAATGAAGTCAACAGCGATAAGCCCAGCCAGCTGCGGGGATTTCTGGAAGTGGCTGGTGGGCGGGCACAGGTGATTGTGGCTAACCCGTCGGGGATTGTGTGCAACGGCTGTGGCACCATTAATGCCGGGCGCATGACTCTGACTACCGGCAAGCCGCAGTTGAACGCTGACGGTAGTCTGGCTGGGTATCAGGTCGAACGAGGCGTGGTGAGCATTGAGGGCGGTGGACTCAATGGTGACCCGCGCCATGATACCGGTTATGTTGATATTCTGGCGCGGGCGGTGAAGGTGAATGCCGGTGTCTGGGCAAAAGCGGAACTTGCCGTGGTGGCGGGGCGTAATCGCATCAGTGCTGACAGCAAAACAGTGACGCCACTAGCCGCAGATGACAAAAAGCCCGAACTGGCGATAGACATGGGGCAGATGGGTGGCATGTACAGCGGTTATATCCGTATGATAGGCACGGAAGCGGGCGTCGGTGTGCGTAATCAGGGCGGGCACTTGCAGGCGGGAAAAATGTTGACCGTCAGCAGTGAAGGCCGGCTTAGCTGGCAATCGAGAGAAGAGAAAGAGCCAGTCACCCAAGTGGTGGGGGATGTGACCTTGACTGCCCGGGACGGTATTGAACATCACGGCAAACTACACAGTGGCGGGCAGCTTGCGGTACAGAGCCGTGACGGTGACATTCAGCAGTCCGGCACCCTAGCGGCAGTGGGCGATATTCGGTTGACGTCGGCTCGGGGTATTCAGAGCCGCGGGCATGTGCTGGCCGGCAGCGATATCAACAGTACGCTGAAGCATAAGGCGAATTTGACGCTGAACAGTCAGGGGAATATCCAGGCCAGCGGCCATTTGCTCAGTCTGGGCGATATCAAAGTGACCGGTCACCGGGTGGATATCAGTCAAAGCCAACTGGCGGCCAGCCGGGCTAAGATTGGCGCACAAGCCGGTGGCGTTGCCCTGCAACAGGCCAAAATTGACAGTCAACAGCTGACCGTGAAAACCCCGGGCAATATCGACGCGCAACAGGCACAGGTACGTGTCGGACGTTGGGAGATAGATGCCAACAATCTGTTCAACCAGAAGGCAGTCTGGTCTCAGGTGGAAGCCGGGGAAAGCCGTTTTGCGCTGGCCGGGGTACTGGATAACACCGGTGGCCGCATTGAAGCGCCACAACTTAACCTGAATGCCGGTTCCTTGAACAACCAGCAGGGGCATCTGGTGGCGCTTGACAAGACGGTGCAACACTGGCAAGTGAGCGGATTGCTGAACAATACCGACGGCCTGCTGGGTAATAACGGTGACCTGCGGCTTGATACCGGCAGCCTGAATAACCAGCGCGGCACGTTACAGAGTCAAGCGGCATTGGACATCATATCGGGAGACGATATCAATAACAGCGAGGGTAAGCTGCTGTCCGGCCAACGACTGACAGTGAAGGCTGAGCGCAACATTGATAATCAGGGCGGTCTATTGGAGAGTCCGTTAACATTGGACGTGACATCGGGCGCGGATATTAAGAATTCACAGGGCAAACTGTTTGGCCAACAGCTGACGGTGAAGGCCTCTGGCAGTATTGATAACCTGTCCGGAGAGATGCGGAGTGAACACTTGTTGCTGACGGCACATAACCTGACTAATACGGAAGGTAAGGTCGTCAGCCAGGGGCGTCTGAAGCTTGACATCCGGCAGTCGCTGGTTAATCAGCACGGGTTTCTTGATGCCGCTGACGCCCTGGATATTCTCACCCAGGGCAACTGGGATAACCGCAGCGGAACCGCTCAAGGCGGCAAACAGATTGATGTCTCCGCCCATCACATCGATAACAGTGACGGCAAACTGTTGGCTGATCAAGCACTGACCGTGAACACGACGGGCAATATCGATAACCAGCGCGGCACGTTGCAGGGGCTGTCCGCCTTGAACGTGACGTCGGGGGGCGATATCCAAAATGGTGAAGGCAAGCTGTTGTCCGGTCAGGCGCTGACCCTGACAGCGACTGGCAGCGTCGATAACCAGTCCGGCAATATCCAGGGCAAAGCGCTGGAACTGACGGTACAGAAACTGACGAATACAAAAGGTAATATTGTCAGCCAGGGGCATTTGCAGCTTAATATCAGTCAGGACATTGATAATCAGCACGGACTCATTAAAGCTGATGATGCACTGAATATCCACACGGAGGGTCACTGGGATAACCGTGGCGGCACTGCTCAGGGCAGCAAACAGGTTGATGTCTCCGCCCATAGCATTGATAACAGTGACGGCAAACTGTCGGCCGCCCAAGCGCTGACCCTGAACGTGGCCGATAATATCGATAACCAGTCCGGGGACATCCGGGGCGAAGCGCTGCAATTGACGGCGCAGCACCTGAATAATGCACAGGGTAAAATCGTCAGCCAGAGCCGTTTGCGGCTTGATAGTCATCAATCGATTGATAATCAGCACGGGCTTCTTGATGCGGCTGACGCCCTGGATATTCTCACCCAGGGCAACTGGGATAACCGCAGCGGAACCGTACAAGGCGGCAAACAGATTGATGTCTTCGCCCATCACATCGATAACAGCGACGGCAAACTGCTGGCTGATCAAGCCCTGACCGTGAACACGACGGGCAATATCGATAACCAGCGCGGCACGTTGCAGGGGCTGTCCGCCTTGAACGTGACGTCAGGGGGTGATATCCGAAATGGCGAGGGTAAGCTGTTGTCCAGTCAGGCACTGACCCTGAAAGCGATCGGCAGCGTCGATAACCAGTCCGGTAATATCCAGGGCAAAGCGCTGGCGCTGACGGCGCAGAAACTGACCAATACAAAAGGTAATATTGTCAGCCAGGGGCATTTGCAGCTTGATATCAGTCAGGGCATTGATAATCAGCACGGGCTCATTAAGGCCGATGATGTCCTGAATATCCACACGGATGGCCACTGGAATAACCACGGCGGCACCGTACAAGGCGGCAAACAGGTTGACGTCTCTGCCCATGGCATTGATAACAGCGGCGGCAAACTGTCGGCCGGGCAAAAGCTGACCCTGAACGCCGCCGATAATATCGATAACCAGTCCGGGGACATCCGGGGCGAAGCGCTGCAATTGACGGCGCAGCACCTGAACAATGCACAGGGTAAGATCGTCAGCCAGGGCCGTTTGCGGCTTGATAGTCATCAGTCGATTGATAATCAGCACGGGCTGCTTGATGCGGCTGATGCCCTGGATATTCGCACCCAGGGCAACTGGGATAACCGCAGCGGGACCGCTCAAGGTGGCAAACAGGTTGATGTTTCTGCACGCCATATCGATAACAGCGACGGCAAGCTGCTGGCTGATCAAACACTGATCGTGAACACGACTGACAATATCGATAACCAGCGCGGCACGTTGCAGGGGCTGGCCGCCTTGAACGTGACGTCAGGGGGGGATATCCAAAATGGCGGGGGCAAGCTGTTTTCCGGTCAGGCACTGATCCTGAAAGCGACCGGCAGCGTCGATAACCAGTCCGGTAATATCCAGGGTAAAGCGCTGGCGCTGACGGCACAGAAACTGACCAATACAAAAGGTAATATCGTCAGCCAGGGGCATTTGCAGCTTGATATCAGTCAGGGCATTGATAATCAGCACGGGCTCATTAAGGCCGATGATGTCCTGAATATCCACACGGATGGCCACTGGAATAACCACGGCGGCACCGTACAAGGCGGCAAACAGGTTGACGTCTCCGCCCATGGCATTGATAACAGTGGCGGCAAACTGTCGGCCGGGCAAAAGCTGACCCTGAACGCCGCCGATAATATCGATAACCAGTCCGGGGACATCCAGGGCGAAACGCTGCAATTGACGGCGCAGCACCTGAATAATGCACAGGGTAAGATCGTCAGCCAGGGCCGTTTGCGGCTTGATAGTCATCAGTCGATTGATAATCAGCACGGGCTTCTTGATGCGGCTGACGTCCTGGAGATTCGTACCCAGGGCAACTGGGATAACCGCAGCGGCACCGCACAAGGCGGCAAACAGGTTGATGTCTCCGCACGCCATATCGATAACAGTGACGGCAAATTGTTGGCTGAGCAAGCCCTGACCGTGAACACGACGGGCAATATCGATAACCAGCGTGGCACGTTGCAGGGGCTGTCCGCCTTGAACGTGACGTCGGGAGGTGATATCCAAAATGGTCAGGGCAAATTGTTGTCCGGTCAGGCGCTGACCTTGAAGGCCGTCGGTAGTATCGATAACCAGTCCGGCGACATCCAGGGCGAAGCACTGGAACTGACGGCACAGGCGCTGACGAATACGGAAGGTAAGATCGCCAGCAAGGGGCATTTGCAGCTTGATATCCAGCAGACGATTGATAATCAGCGTGGGTCAATCAAGGCGGGTGACGCACTGGATATCCACACGGATGGCCACTGGAATAACCACGGCGGTACCCTACAAGGCGGCAAACAGGTTGACGTTTCCGCCCGTAGCATGGATAACAGTGACGGCAAACTGTCGGCCGGGCAAAAGCTGACCCTGAACGCCGCCGACAGCATCAATAACCAATCCGGGGAGATCGAAGGTGAACACCTACAGCTGACGGCATCACGCCTGGATAATACGAAGGGCAAGGTCATCAGCAAGGGACGCCTGAAGCTTGATATCCGGCAGGCGATTGATAACCAACGCGGCCTTTTCGAAGCGGCTGACGCTCTGGATATTCGTACCCAGGGCAACTGGGATAACCGCAACGGCACCGCACAAGGCGGCAGGCAGGTCGATGTCTCCGCCCACTATATCAATAACAGCGGCGGTAATTTGTTGGCGGATCATGCATTAATCGTGAATACGACGGGCAATATCGATAACCAGAGCGGTACATTGCAGGGGCTGTCTGCATTAAACGTGACGTCGGGGGGCGATATTCAAAACGGCCAGGGCAAGCTGTTTTCTGATCAACAACTGACCGTGAAGGCCGCTGGCAGCATTGATAACCAGTCTGGAAACATGCAGGGCAATTATCTGCAACTGACGGCACAGCACCTGAAGAATACCCAAGGTAATCTGGTCAGCTTGGGGAACCTGCGGTTTGATATCCAGCAGGCGATTGATAATCAGCAGGGATTTATCGAGGCCGGTGACACACTGGATATCCATACGGAGGGTCACTGGGATAACCGTGGCGGTACCGCACAAGGCGGCAAGCAGGTGATCGTCTCCACCCACAGTATAGATAACACCGGCGGCAACCTGTTATCAGGCGGTGATCTGACGCTCAATAGTGTAGGCGATGTCATTAATCAGGCGGGTAAACTGTCAGCAAAGCAACATCTGCGTTGGCAGGGTGGTTCGGACAGCTTACTGAACAATGACGCGGGGACGTTGTATAGCGAAGGCGTGATGTCACTGAGGGGCGGACAACTGACCAACCGAGAGAAAGGTGAGATTCAGGGCAAACAGGGGCTGAAGTTGGATCTGACGGGCCGTTGGGATAATCAGGGGGGAGAACTGACCAGCGGCGGGCACAGCACGGTGAATGCGCTGAGCTTCCTCAATGCACAGGGAAAAATTCAGGTGCTGGACAAGCTGGATATGCACGTCACCCGGGCACTGGATAACAGCCAGGGCTATATCTTCAGTAAGCTGGCGCAATCCCTGCGTGCGGAAAACATCCTGAATACGCAGGGATGGATAGGCACCCAGGGGGGCTGGTCCGCCACGGCTGGCCAGTTTGACAACCAGAAGGGCAGTGTGTCGAGCCTGCAGGATGCCCTGCTGGCCGTCAGCACGCTGGACAATCAGAAAGGCGCACTGGCGTCAGCAGGTGCGCTGATGCTGCGCTCGGCACAGGAGATTAATAACCAGGAAGGTAAAATCAGCGCCCTGGGGCGGCTGGATGTGCAGGGCGCTACCGAGGGATCGGCGGCCGGCCGTGTGCAGAACGTGGGCGGGAAACTGCTGGCGGACGGCGACCTCGTTGTCACGGCGCAGAGTCTGGACAACACTGACGGCCTGATTGACAGCCAGAAATCGGTGCGGCTGAACTTAAACGGTAGGCTGGATAACCGTGACGGTAAACTGCAAAGCAACGGAGAGATGCAGCTTAATGCCCGGTCATTGCTGAATGGCACCGGTTCGATAAGCAGTCAGCGGCAGCTTGGGCTGCGCATTCAGGAACTTTTGGATAATACCGGAGGAACGCTGAGAAGCAATGGTGACCAGAGGATCTCTGCCGGGCAGGTCAACAACCGGCAGGGACTGTTCAATAGTCTGGGCACGCTTGACGTCACCGCCGATCAGCTTGATAACCCGGATGGGACGTTTATCAGCCGGGGTAACGGCATTTACCGCATCAATGTGCTCAATAACCAGCAGGGAAAAATCCATGGCGGCGGCACCCTGACCTTTAAGGGGGACGCGATAAACAATCAGACCGGACAGCTGATTGCCACCGGATCGATGCGGATCGACAGTCAAACACTCAATAACCACGGGCAAGGGAAAATTACCAGCCAGAACGCGTTGGTTGTGCACAGTGACCGGGTGAACAATCATGATGGCGGCTTGTTGCTGGGGACAACGCACACCGCAGTGACAACCCGTGAGCTGGACAACACGGCAGGACGTTTGCAAAGTACCGGCTCGTTGACACTGTCAAACCTCGACAAGCTGGTCAACCGGCAGGGGAAGATCCGTGCCAATGGCGCACTCGACCTCAATGCGGGCACCCCGTCTGTGCTGGCGTTGTTCAATCAGGGTGGACTCGTCCAGAGCGGGGGACAGCTGACGGTCAATACACGCGCCCTGGATAACACAGGCGGGACATTGCTCAGCCAGCAAGGATTGACACTGGCCGTGCAGCAGGATTACACCCACCGCATGGGGGATACCATTAGCAGTAATGGCGCGCTGACCTTCTCGGTGGGCGGGACGCTGACTAACCTGGCCGACTGGCTGTTGCCCAGTCACCTGATCGTCGACAGTACCCACTTCATCAACCAGGGGATGCTGGCCGGGAAAACATTGCAGCTGACGACCGGCATCCTGCGCAACGAAAAGCGCCTGGAAGCCGACAGCATGACACTCACCAGTGATACGCTGGATAACACAGACACGGTGATGGGAGATGTTATCACTGTGCGCAGCCGGGTTATCGACAACCACGGGCAAAACGCGGTAATTGCCGCGACGGAACGCCTGGATTTGCAGGCCGGTGAGCGTCTGACCAATCGGGATGGCAGCCTGATTTACAGTGCTGACACCCTGCACCTGGCCAGTGATGACTTGATTGAGAACAAAGCGAGCCGCATTGAGGCCGACGGGAATGTGTCGATTGAAGCCAACCGGTTGAATAACCTGCGCGAAGGGCTTGAAATCGTGCGCGAGGCAGAAAAAGGCGAAACCCAATGGCACCGTTATAACTACTATTGGCGCTCTTACGCTTCGGGGGTGAATCGCGACAAAAATACTATGGCGCCCACCACCCAGCGCTTGACATTCCGCGATGACGCCGCGGTGGAAAACAACCGTTACGGCACTCTGCTGGCCATTGATGCGGCCGGTAAGCGTGCCCAGGTTCGCGTCAAGGATCATAAAGGACAACCCTATGAATTGTGGGTGAATTATCTGGCACTGACGCCGGATCGCGACGGTAGTTACGCGATGACGTTCTATGAGACGCGCGGTCATCGCCAGAATACGGTGCCAACCCCTTATCACAACACGGTCTGGCGCGAGCACAACCGGGGACGGCTTGAGCAGTGGGACCCGGAGAAACATCTCGACATTGCTCATGTGCCGTTTGTAGATGATTACAATAACTTCCGTGAACGCTCGGCCACCGGCACGGTGACGCGGGACAAACTGGTGTCCGAAGGTATCGGTGCCCATATTCTGGCGGGGGGCAACATGACGCTGCGGATTACGGACGAACTGCTGAATGATGCCAGCACCGTCAGTGCCAACGGCGACCTGCTGACGAAAGGTGACGGCAAGGTCACCAACCGGGGCTATTCCGTGAATGAACGGCGTCAGGAATTCCTGGTCGACCATTACGACCGGGATACCCGGCACTGGTATCCGAAGCACCACAGTGATGAAACTGTCGCACTGGCGACCATTGATGCGATCATGACCGGGCACGGCGATGTCGCCATCAACGGCGCACAGCTGGAAAATACCACGGTCAACCCGGCGCAAATCAGCGTGGTTGAGGCCGCCCAGCAGGCGGCGGAAGCCGAGCGGGCGGAATGGGAACGTAACCCGCTGGCGGTAACGGTGGAGGGCGTGGCGTGGCAAGAGAAGGGCAGTCAACTGGTGTTGGTTAACCAGCTGCTTACGCCGCTTAAGCGGGCACTGACGTCGATCGACCAATCTCACTTATCGGACGATCAATGGCTCACATTGCTTAAGCGAGAACTCATGTCGACCGACCACCCTGTTATACCGGGTGATCAATTACTCACGCTGCTTAAGCGAGAACCCACGTCGACCGACCACCCTGTCACACCGGATGATCAATGGCTCACACCGCTTAAGCGGGTATTCACACCGGTCGATCACCCCCTCATCTCGGACGCGCAATTGCTCACGCTGCTCAAGCGGGAACTCACCCCGGCCGACCAGCCCCTCAGGCCGATCGAACGTCCCCTGACGCCGGCTGAACTGGCACTGACCCGTCAGCAACAACTTGACCGGGTTGCCCCCTTTGTGCCCAATAACGGTCTGTTCCGTCAGCACCCGGCAGAAGGCAGTCCTTATCTGGTGGTAACGGATGAACGCTTTACCAGCCGGACCCGGTTTATCAGCAGCGATTACCTGTTGCAGCGGGTAGGGTATGACCCAGCGCAGGTGCATAAACGGCTGGGTGACGGCTTTTATGAGCAACGCCTGGTGCGTGAGCAGATACTCAAGCTGACGGGGCGGCCTTCCGTGCGCGGTGAAGATGCGATGGCGCAGTACCAGACCCTGATGAACAATGGGACGAAGGTGGCCAACGACTTCCAGTTGGTGCCGGGCGTGGCACTGACGCCGGCCCAGATCGCGGCGTTGCAGCAGGATATCGTCTGGCTGGTGAGCGAGACGGTTGAGACTGCCAGTGGCCCGCAGACGGTATGGACCCCCAAGGTTTACCTGGCCAACACTACGCTGCGGCTGACCGGCCAGGGTGCCCTGATTGGCGGGGGTAACCTGCAACTGTCAGCGAACAGCCTCACTAACGCCGGTAACCTGTTTGCCGAGCGGGCACTGAACATTGACGCGGGGCAGTTTCTGCACCAGGGCGGGGATATCCGCGCAGACAGTATTGACGTACAGGCGGACAGCCTGACCTTAAGCACCCATCTGCAGGATGCCCTGCGCCAGGCCTCCATGAGCGCCCGTGAGCTCAGTCTGAGCGGGGGGGATATCCAGCTGCGCGGCGCGAAGCTGGAGGCCACCCGTCACCTCAGCCTGAATGCCCGCAATAATCTGGATATTGCTGCCGCCAGAAGGACCACGACGGGCAACATTGAGGTCATCGCCGGGGCCATGGGTAACCGCACCAGTGATGGCATGGAAGAGGTCGGAAAACGCAGGGCAACCGTCAGCGGCGAGTGGCAACAGGCGCTGGGCAGTACGCTGAATGCCGGGGGTAACCTCAGCCTGCGTGCGGGGCAGGATATCACGTTGCAGGGGAGCCAGGCCAAAGCCGACGGTACTGCCCGGGTGCAGGCCGGCGGCAACGTGAGCATTCTGGCAGAAAGTACCACCCACCGCACGCAACTGGAAGCCAATAGCCGGACCTCGTCGGTGAGTAACCAGCGTGAGGAAGAACGGCTGCATCTCAGTACCCTGAGCGGTAACCAGGGCGTGACGGTTCAGGCGGGCGAAAACCTGACGGCCGAAGGCGCGCAGGTTGACAGCCGGTCAGGGCATATCGGTCTGAATGCCCAGGCGGTTATCATTAAAGACGTGCGTCAGCGTGTGGCGGATCAGGACAGTGAGCGTAAGCGTGAGGGCAGCACGAAAAGCCAGCGGGAAATGGAGACGGTCAGCGAGCGTAGCGTGGGCAGCACCTTCAGCGGGCGGGACGGCGTTTCGGTGAGGGCGCGTGAAGGGGATATCACGGTCACCGGCAGCACACTGCACAGTGAGCAGGGGGTGCTGGCATTGCAAGCGAAACAAGACATTACACTGGACAGCGCCACCGAAAGTGATTACCAGTTCTCGGCATCCAGCGCAAATAAGAAGGGGATGCTGTCGAAAAGTAGCCACCATACGGTACAGCAAGACCACGTCACCCGCGAGAAAGGGACCCTGCTCAGCGGCGACAGCATCAGCATCACGGCGGGCCATGACCTGACCGTGAGCGGGTCGGCGGTCGCCGGGGATAAGGCGGTGACCTTGCAGGCGGGTAATAACGTAGCGATGAACGCGGCCACCGAAACCGAGTCCCATTATTTGCTGGAAGAGAAGAAAAAGAGTGGACTGCTCAGCAGCGGGGGCATTGGTTTCACCGTGGGCAGTCAGTCTACCCGTCATCAGATCAATGAAGACGGCACCACCCAAAGCCAGAGTGTCAGCACGGTGGGCAGCAGCCAGGGCAATGTGACTATCACGGCGGGTAACCGGGTACAGGTCGGGGGTACCGATTTGGTGGCCGGCCAGGATATCAGTCTCACCGGCGACAGCGTGCAGATTGACCCGGGGCAGGACAAACGTCGCCGGGCAGAGACGTTTGAGTCGAAACAGTCCGGCCTGACGCTGGCGTTGTCCGGCACGGTGGGCAGTGCGCTCAATACTGCGGTCAGCACGGCACAGCAGGCCAAAACAGCGGGTGACGGGCGGCTGAAAGCGCTGCAAGGCACGCAGTCGGTGCTGTCCGGGGCGCAGGGCTATCAGGCGTGGCAGCGCAGTGAGGCTGAATCCGCGAAAGCCGACGCGATTAATCAGGCGGGCGGTAATGCCGAAAAACCCACCGACACCATTGGTATCCAGCTTTCTTATGGCCGCCAGTCGGCGAAATCAGAAACCCGCACGGAACAGACGCAGTCACAGGGCAGCAGCCTGAGTGCCGGGCGCGATATTCGTATCAAAGCCACCGGGGACAATGCGGTTTCTGACAGTGGCGATATTCGGGTCAAAGGCAGCAGCCTGAAAGCCGGGCATGATATTGATATGGCGACGAAACGCGATATCGTGCTGGAATCGGCTGAAAACACCCGGACCACGCGGGGTGAAAACAGCAGTAAAGGCGGCAGTGTCGGCGTGGGACTGACCGCCGGACAGGGCGGTTACGGCATTAAATTCTCGGCCAGCGTTAATAAGGGCAAAGGCCACGAAACCGGCGACGGGGTGACCCATACCGAAACCCTGCTTGATGCCGGTAACCAGGTCAGCCTGAAATCGGGGCAGGATACGCGGCTTAAAGGGGCACAGGTCAGCGGGGAAACAGTGACAGCTGATGTTGGCCGTAACCTGCACCTGCAAAGTGAGCAGGATAAGGACAATTATGATGCCAAACAGGAAAATATCAGCGCCGGGGCGAGCTTCACCTACGGCTCGATGAACGGTTCCGCCAGTGTCAATGCCCGCCGCGACAAGCTGCACAGCACGTTTGATTCCGTGAACGAGCAAACGGGTATTTTTGCCGGTAAGGGCGGGTTTGATATCAAGGTGGGGGAACATACCCAGCTTGACGGTGCGGTGATGGCCAGCACGGCGGATAAGGATAAAAACCGACTTGACACCGGCACACTGGGCTTTAGTGATATCCAGAACAAGGCGGAGTACAAAACTGAGCACCAAAGTGTCGGTATCAGTACCGGCGGTGCGGTTGGCAGTCAGCTGGGCACCAATATGGCCTCAAATATGCTGGCTGGCAGCAATAAGCATGACAGCCAGTCGTCGACCACACATGCAGCGGTCAGTGATGGCACGATTGTGGTGCGGGATGCCGATAAGCAGACACAGGCTGTGGCTGACTTAAGCCGGGATACTGATAACGCCGCCAATGGCCTGAGTCCGATTTTTGACAAAGAGAAAGAGCAGCAACGCCTGGCTCAGGCGCAGGCTATCGCGGACATCGGCACCCAGGTGATGGATATCTACAATACGAACGAAGCGATTAAAGCGACGAAAGCCGCGACGGAAAAACTGAAAGACCCGCAAACGCAGCAAACACTGAAACAGGCTGCGGAAAAACAACTGAGGGCAGAAGGTCAACCCGCCGATGCGAAATCGGTGGCTGATCGGGCGCATCAGATAGCTTATGACGGTGCCATCAAAGCGCAGGGTGCCGATATCGGCAGCCGCCAGCGTCAGGCGGTGACGGCGGTCATCGGGGCGTTGCAGGGCCTGGCGGGCGGCGATATCAAATCAGCCATTGCCAGCGGCGCAGCGCCGTATCTGACCAATGGCGTGAAGGCACTGACTTATAATGGTAAAGACCACTATGATGAGTTGACGCCGGCAGAAAAAGCCACCAACCTGATGGCACATGCGATCTTAGGCGGGGTTATCGCCGAAATGAAAGGGGGTTCTGCCACTGCCGGGGCAACCGGTGCGGTGAGCGGGGAATTGGCGGCGTCTGCTATTATTAATGCACTGTACGGAGATAAAAATCCGAACGATCTCTCACCGGATGAGAAGGAAACCGTCAGTAACCTGTCCACACTGGCCGGCGGAATAGCGGCCGGACTGGCAACCAATTCTACGGCAGGCGGTGTGGATGGGGCGCAGAGTGCCAAAAACGCGATTGAGAATAATGCGCTGAGCTTGCCAAAAGGCATGGCGGAATACGGTCGGGCACAGAGTTCACTCGCCATGCAAATGCTCAGGGAAGGGGCGACCCCGGATGAATTGTCGGAAGCGTTGGCAAAACAAGCGAGAGGTACGCACCCTGAAGGGCAAGATCCGGCCAGAGGGCTGATTGTGGCGTGGGGGAACTTCTTCGGTGTGCCGTTGGATGTGGTGATGTCCAATGAAAAAATGACGCCGGAGAAAGCGGCTGAAATTGTGGCCAGCGGTGTGCCGACCAGTGAAGCGAAGGTGATGCAGTATGTGGCGGCTAAGGCATTCTTGGCACTGGCTAAAAATCCTGTTTCGGGTAGCAAAGCCGAAGGTTCATCACCGCAATGGAAAGTAGGAGAAGGGAAATTTAGTCCGAAGGATAAGGGCACGGTGACGAATGTTGAGCATCCGGTTGGTAAGTTTGATGGAAAGTCACTACCTAATGGAAAAGAAAACATTGCAAGTGACAAGACAATCAAAAATGACGTATTAGAGCATCAAAGGGTTGGGAGTGGCGAGAAAGGAACTGGTAGTGGAAATAAAGTAGATCAACTACCTAATAAAACTGTTGTTGATATTGATGGGAAAGAAATATCTGTTTATCCGAATAGGAGTAAGCCAACAGTGACACAAGAATTTCCTTCAGTAGCTAAGGCTCATGGTTTCAATGATATTGTTGACAATTATGCTGGCTTAGCAACACAAACGAAATTGAAAAATGGAGCCACTCTTTATCAATTGCCAGGAAAATTAAATGGGGTTGAAGGACGATTTGAGTGGATAGTAGATCCAAAATTAGGTGGTGTAAGCCATAGAATGTTTGTTACTGGCGGAACAGTGAATGGAGTGCCATCAAAACCATGATGAATGATATGTACTTGTTAGCTAAAAAAATGGAATTACTTGATTGGGGAATGATTTTTCTTGGAGCCAAGGGAAACCCTGTTGGTCGTTTATCTGCTCCTAATATAAGTGAGTTTGCATGTAATGAATTAACAAAACTTGATCTGTCTGATTCAATTCTGGTCGAGGTGTCTGAAGCTGCATTTTGCACAGAAATCAATCGTGAAGTGATCGATAGCTTAGAAGTCATATGTGATAAAAAAAATATAAATATACAGTTATCAGAAAGGAAATGGAGATATGTCGCTTTATATATCCTATTACTCAATGAATTGCCTGATGATTACGTATATGGTCTTCTCAAATTAAACGAGTTTTGGAACCTTTGGGGAGATAGTGTTGATTCACCGAATATAGTCCAAGGTGTTGGTAATAATCTTTCACCAACAGAGTATTATTCGGACGAGAATTACCACCTATTAATAGAAAAGCATCGTAACTGGTTAGATAGAGAGATTAAGCAATTGCAATAGAGTTGATACAGATCCCAGTCTAAGCGCTGGGATCTTCCCTTTAGCCGTCAATTATTCTCAACAAGCTGGATAATCAACTGTCCCCGTTCAACGGTGATATTCACCGCCTGTCCGGTGGTAAACCCAGCTTTTTCCAGCCAGTTGCCTTTAAGATGCAAGCTGGGATGCTGGCTGTAATAGCGGGTCATGCCGGTGTTCCGGTCGGCGTGACATCGGCTGATATAGCCGACCTTATAGCGGCGTTGCGCTTTCGAACTGCCTGAATTTACATTACAATCGCGTTCAGCCATAGCTAACTACCTCTGATAGTGGGTTGTGGTTAGCAGCATTATCCGGGTGGCCGCCCGGTAATGCTGCGTTGATAAAAGTCGTCTCTTCTGTAGCAAATGTCTTCTACGATGTCAGTAACTGTGTCATCTTGGAACGTTTAAGTAAACTGTCCATTAATACAATCAGCGCCTGCTGATCTTCATCCGAAAGAGAATCCATCTGAGTCACGAGCGCCTGTAAACGGGGATTATGTATCTGTGGTGGTGCCATCGGTTCCAGCCCGACGAGTGCATCCAGGCTACTTTGTAATACCTGAGCGATCATGTGGGGGACCGTTGGCTGGAATGCCGGCATGGGAGCAGCGGCAAGTGCTTTGAAAGGGGATGATCCATTTTCAATTGGTACAAGTGCTGTAAGTTCAGGTGTAGGTTCTGCCCTGGGATATGGTTCAGGTAAAATTATTAGCAATGGATGGAATCAATATGGCTTATGGAAATCCGGGGGCTGGGATCCAAAATACAACCCTAAATTGCAGGGCGGAGCAATAAAAGGGGAATTTGGACTTTCGAAAGATATGAAACCTCATCCATTACCTGGTGTTGTGGGAAATATGGGGGCCGCTTTTACAACAGAAATCACAAACTCTCTGATTCAAAGTGAAATTAAAGAAGCTCAGGGAAACGTCAATAAGATTTCTGGCACTGTTGGAAATATGGAATCTACTGGCACAACAGGGGTAACAAACACTTCGATTCAAGAAGGAATTAAGCATGTCAAGGAGGAAGATAGTGAATAAAAATATTAATCAATTTGAATATTTTCTTGTTGTAACTATTTTATGTGTGGTAAGTCTGTGCCTTATGGGACTGTTTATCTACTGTACTGTTAAGTGCATTATTTGGTTATTCATTGGTGGAGATTTTCTTTTTTCGTTTGAGTATGTGAAGAAAATTTTTAAAGCAAGTGTGATTGCAGGGTTAGTAGCCGGAATAGGGACTTGGTTTATAGAATATAAGCTACGTAAATGACGTTAAGATCCCAGCCAAGTGCTGGGATCTTCCCTTTAGTGGTCAGTTGTTCTGTAAGCGTCCGGTGGTCTCACCTTGCTTTATCAGATAAGCACAAAGTGGGATTTAGCTAAACGGGTTCTCAGGACAAGGAAGGGGTTCATTCAACGATTGTTCGGCTAACGAAAGGGGCACAGGTCAGCGGGGAGAGTGTGACAGCCGATGTGGGCCGCAACTTACATCTCGCCAGCGAACAGGATAAGGACAACTACGACAGCAGGCAGGAAAATGCCAGCGCCGGGGCGAGCTTCACCTATGGTTCCATGAGCGGTTCGGCCAGTGTCAATGCCAGCCGTGACAAGCTGCACAGCACGTTTGATTCGGTAAACGAGCAAACGGGCATCTTTGCCGGCAAGGGCGGCTTTGATATCAGGGTGGGGGAACACACCCAGCTTGACGGCGCCGTGATTGCCAGCACAGCAGAGAAAGATAAAAACCGGCTGGACACCGGCACACTTGGATTTAGTGATATCCAGAACAAGGCGGAGTACAAAACCGAACACCAGAGTGTCGGTTTCAGTACCTGCGGTGCGGTGGGCAGCCAGCTGGGCACCAATATGGCCTCGAACCTGCTGGCCGGCACGAATAAGAGTGGCAACCAGTCGTCGACCACGCATGCGGCGGTCAGTGACGGCACGATTGTGGTGCGGGATGCGGATAAGCAGAAACAGGATGTTTCCGACTTAAGCCGGGATACCGATAACGCCGCCAATGGCCTGAGTCCGATTTTGATAAGGAAAAAGAGCAGCAACGCCTGGCTCAGGCGCAGGCTATCGCTGAAATCGGTACCCAGATGATGGATATCTACAATACGCATGAAGCGATTAAGGCGACGAAAGCCGCGACGGAAAAACTGAAAGGCCCGCAAACACAGTTGGATCTGAAGAAGGATGCCGAAAAACAACTGAAGGCTGAAGGTCAGGCCATCGATGTGAAATCGGTGGCTGATCGGGCGTATAAGATAGCCTATGACGGTGCCATCAGAGAGCAGGGCGCCGATATCGGCAGCAGCCAGCGTCAGGCGGTGACGGCGGTTATTGGGGCGTTGCAGGGGCTGGCGGGCGGTGATATTCAATCGGCCATTGCCAGCGGCGCAGCGCCGTATCTGACCAATGGCGTGAAGGCACTGACTTATAATGGTAAAGACCACTATGATGAGTTGACGCCGGCAGAAAAAGCCACCAACCTGATGGCACATGCGATCTTAGGCGGGGTTATCGCCGAAATGAAAGGGGGTTCTGCCACTGCTGGGGCAACCGGTGCGGTGAGCGGAGAACTGGCCGCTTCTGCTATTATGAGTGCATTGTACCCAGATAAGACGTCGGGCGAGCTATCACCCGCAGAGAAAGAGACCATCAGCAACCTGTCCACACTGGCAGGCGGGATTGCCGCAGGGCTGGCCACTAACTCTACGGCAGGTGGAGTGACCGGGGCGCAGGGTGCGAGAAACGCGGTCGAGAATAACTTCCTGAGTTTTGATGAAGCGCGTGCCTTTGATAAAGAAATGACGGCTTGTAAAGCCGCAGGCAGCGATTGTCAGCCAGTCATTGACAAATATGCTGCAATACACAAGGAAAACTCCGAAAGATATCAGAAGGCTTGCCAAGAAAACTCATTGGTATGTGCAGCGGGTGAAGACAAGCTGAAAATAGATGGCGGTATCTCGGCAGCATCAAGACCTAAATGGTTGTATGGTTCGCTAGCATCAAGACCTAAATGGTTGTATGGTTCGCTGGATAATGAAGAGGTCAAAAATGCGGTGCTTTATGTCAATAGTCAGGATGTGGAATACGGTAACAAGCATACGGACAATTGGGACAGGGCAGGTGCTTTCATTGCTGAACCCGAAAATGTAAGCGGTTTGGTAGCAGGAGGACGTTCTTTATTTAATTCAAATGCATCAACAGGAGCTAAAGTAGTAGGTACTGGGCTGAGTATGGGGGCGAATGCGGCTGTTCAAGTAGGTAATGGAAATATCGGTGATAAATTTGATTATACGAGCTTATTCTTGGCTGGCTTCACTGGTTGGACAGGGACAGGTCGGTCACTGCATTCGAATGTGCAATTAAATGTCGGTAGTGCGTATTTTGGTAGCCAAGTGACGGGACAAAACTCAGAGGCGGCAATGGTTGGAGCTGCGTTTGGTACAACACTAGGATACGGGGTTGGTTCTGCAATCACAAGCAAGTTAGAAGCGAATGCAATTAAAAATTACTTTGGTATGCCAGCAAGCAAAAATGCGTTGAAATATGCAGAACAACCTGTGTATTCCAATTTTATATCCGGGGAAGTTAATTTGAGTCCGCTTCCTGGGATATTGGGTGGCTTTGCTGGTTCTTTTGAATTAGAAATGGGCGGTTCAGCTATGAGTAGTTATATCATGAATAATAAAAAGACAGATGACATAAAAATAAATGATGAAAAAATGAATGAGAAATTTATTAACCAAAATAGTAAGAAAGATTTAAACGTTAAGGAGTCTAATTAATGAAAGCATCATTATCGTCATTATTTTTTATGGTATTTATATGTGGGGTGTCATTTTCATTTATAGCAATATCGGGAGAATGGCTTTTAACTGATAAAAGTATTCATCAACTCAACTGGCTACATAATATTAAACTCGGTAGCCTAGTTGGTGGAGGAGGTGGTGCAATAATTTGGTTGGCATATCGTTTTAGATGGCTTTGACTTCAAAGATCCCAGCCCAAGCGCTGGGTCTTCCCTTTAGCCGTCAATTGTTCCCAGCGAGCCAGATAAGCGCCATTTTCCCACGGCGTGTTCCCCGTGAGTACGGGGATTGTAGTGATGTGATGGACGTCCCCTTTTTCAGCGGCAAACAGTGTCATCTTTCTTTCCGATGCACTGAATTGCGGGAGAACATCTCATGAATACGATCCTGTGCCACTTCTCACTATTGGGGTAGAACCCTTCAGGCGATGGTGGGATTTGTCATCAGGCTTGTGCCGACCCAGCATGTCAAGGCTTTCAGTCATCATCAAAAAAATGATGCCAAGGATGCACTGGCTATCTGCGAAATGGCCTGCCGACCTGACATCCATTTTGTTCCAGTCAAGACGGTAGAACAACAAGATATTAAGGCACTGCGCAATGCCCAGCAACTCATCGTAGAACAACGTACCGTATCCCCGTACTCACGGGGAACACAAAGCCAAGACACAGCCTAATCGCGAGAAAAACGGTTTATCCCCGTACTCACGGGGAACACTTCAGTATCACCAATTGCTGATAATATTTTTTCGGTTTATCCCCGTACTCACGGGGAACACCTGCTAAAGTAAATAACAAAGGTCAGAATATCCGGTTTATCCCTGTACTCACGGGGAACACAGAAGTTTGCCCTCTGTCACCAACTGCGCACCCGGTTTATCCCCGTACTCACGGGGAACACTTACTCCTGTGCATCTGTAATAACGTTAAGTGCGGTTTATCCCCGTACTCACGGGGAACACCTAGGTAAAAGTGATTTCCTTTTTTTTAAACGCGGTTTATCCCCGTACTCACGGGGAACACGCCAAAAACAGAAGCTATGGCAGCGGTTATGACGGTTTATCCCCGTACTCACGGGGAACACATGGAATCACGCGTAGAAAAACTTGAATCAGACGGTTTATCCCCGTACTCACGGGGAACACAAAATATTCCAGCGCGGTCAGAATTAGATAACCGGTTTATCCCCGTACTCACGGGGAACACTCATATGATAAGGAGACTATATGAATATTATTCGGTTTATCCCCGTACTCACGGGGAACACTGCGAACTGGTCAGCATTGCCAGACGCGATGGCGGTTTATCCCCGTACTCACGGGGAACACAAGGTGCAGGCGCTGTCCAGTAACCCTAAGAACGGTTTATCCCCGTACTCACGGGGAACACTTTCAGCTATAAAGTGGATGAGATGTGGATGGCGGTTTATCCCCGTACTCACGGGGAACACGTTCAAACATGGACAAAAGACGAATCTAATTTCGGTTTATCCCCGTACTCACGGGGAACACAAATCATCGGATAACGATGGTTTGCCTAATATCGGTTTATCCCCGTACTCACGGGGAACACGGATTCGGTTGCATTGAGCGAAAGTAATTGTCCGGTTTATCCCCGTACTCACGGGGAACACTTTTGATTGCTTCAACTACATTAAATAAATTTCGGTTTATCCCCGTACTCACGGGGAACACTTATTGAATTGTTAAATTTGGAAGGAATTAGGCGGTTTATCCCCGTACTCACGGGGAACACCCTAATTTTATCTAACTGTTTTATAAAATATTTTTCCGACTTAAAAAGTCTACCATTTTTTCAGCCTATAAATCAGTAAAATTCATCTTTCCATTTTTTCTGATTTATAATCTGCAAAGCAGATCGCGTTTTTATTATTGTGATAGAGAATTGAATATAGGGAAGGTAGGTTAAAAGGAGCCTTTAGAGACTCCTTTTGGGGCAATTTTTTACTCTTAAGATCTATCCTGATTTCGAAAAAACTGGCTCACTAACACCAATATACTCACCAGCAGGTAAGCGGCAAAAATACCAATCAGCCATTGCGGCATATCCAGTGTTAAAAATTCCCACTGTTTTATTGAACAATCCCCAAGCGCTTGAAAAAATGAGGGTAACCAGTCATTCAATGGTAACCAAGATGGAAATTGGACAAAAAAGTCACAAGTATTAAACGGAGAAGGGTATAACTGTATCATGGTGTGATGCCATGCCAGTTGTAATCCTTGCCATGCGCTATAAATCCACAGCAGGATCGCTAACCAGCGCAAAGGCGTTTTTGGTGCGATTGCACCGAGCAGCGCAGCGCCTAAAATACCAAACAACGCAACACGTTCATAAATGCACATCACGCAAGGCTGTAACTGCATCACATGTTGAAAATAGAGTGCTGTCGCTTCCAGGATAAGAGCGGTCAACGCCATCAATAACCATGCGCCTCGCCCTTGGGAACTTTGACTTAAAAATCGAAACATTTTCTTTTCTTCCCATCTTTTCAAGATAACTAACTGGCTTATTGTGCCGTTTCATCAGCCATAAAAAAATAGAATTAAAATTAACTGAGCTATTTTTTTCAGGAAAGTGATTATCAAAAAAACCGGATGGTGTGCAAAAACACACCATCCGGCAGGATATAGCTGAGTCCTCAATTATAGTGGCGTGATCAAACCAAGTTTGATGAGATATTCAGTGGCAGGCACTAACCAGAATTCAACACACAACAGTCCCACTAGTGTCATCACAATGGTATAAGGCAAGGCCATCATGACCATGCGACCATAAGAAAGACGGATCAATGGAGATAAGGCAGAAGTTAGCAGGAACAGAAAAGCGGCTTGTCCATTAGGGGTTGCCACGGATGGTAAGTTAGTTCCTGTGTTGATAGCAACAGCCAAATACTCGTATTGTTGCTGTGAAATCAGACCACTCTTTAGGGCGATAAGCGCTTCATTAATGTAAACCGTACCGACGAAAACGTTATCAGAAACCGTGGAGAGCAATCCGTTGAACAAGTAGAATAAGGAAAGCTGTGAAGCGGGTGAAGACTGTAAGACAAATTGAATAAATGGCGCAAACAGTTGTTGGTCAACAATGACGGCAACCACAGAGAAAAACACGGTTAACAGGGCAGTAAACGGTAAAGCTTCCTCAAATGCTTTACCTAACGCATGTTCTTCGGTAATACCACAGAATGCGGTCGCTAAGATAATGACTGATAAGCCAATCAAACCCACTTCAGCCAAATGAAAAGCCAGTGCTACAATCAGCCAGATGCCGATCAATGCCTGAACAGCAAGCTGGGTTTTTTCTTGGCGGGTACGTTTTTCACTGGCTTTTTGGTCGTAATCTTCCAGAACAGAGCGAACACGCTCAGGTAATTCAGCACCGTAACCGAACAGTTTAAAATGTTCAACTAGCAAACAGACCAGCAAGCCACAAATAAACACAGGAATGGTGATTGGCGACATGCGAATAAAAAATGTGACAAAATCCCAATCAACATGTTTAGCAATAATCAGGTTTTGGGGTTCACCAACCATAGTCATCACACCACCCAGTGCAGTACCAACCCCCGCATGCATCATCAGACTGCGCAGAAATGCCCGGAACTGTTCCAGCGTCTGTCTTTTATCCTCACTGTCAATGTACTTATCATCACTCAGTTCAGAACTGCCGTTATGGGATAGAAAGCGGTGATAGATGGCATAAAACCCGATTGAAACACTGATGACAACGGCAATGACAGTCAGAGCATCAAGGAAAGCGGACAAGAAAGCACTCGCCAGGCAGAATGCCAATGCCAGCATTTTCTTGGAACGGATATTTAGTAGTAGCTTTGTGAAAACAAACAGCAATAACTGTTTCATGAAGTAAATGCCCGCAACCATGAAAATCAGCAATAAAATGACCTCCAGATTGTTGGCAATTTCATGACCTATTTGTTTTGGTGAAGTCATTCCAATGATGACTGCTTCAATAGCGAGTAATCCTCCAGGTTGCAGAGGATAACATTTTAATGCCATTGCCAATGTGAAGATAAACTCAACAACGAGCATCCAGCCAGCAACAAAAGGGCTGATAAAGAAATAGACCAGTGGATTGATAATTAAAAAGACAATAATAGCGAGTTTATACCAATCTGGCGAATTGCCGAGAAAGTTCTTCACCACGGCACGTCGGATACTGATTTCCATTATTATTAATATTCCTCTTTGTGGATATGTAGAAAAAATCTCAGTAGCGATAAATCAAACGACCACTATAGAAACATATCGGAGCGGTATAGTACGCTCAATGCGATAGCAATTTAAGAGCATTAGCGCATAATTAATCTACCAATAATCGCATTTTTTATGAGCCCTTTCACTCTTTCGCGGTTTATTTACCAGGTAACTATGTCGAGCAAGCACATTCTGGTATCATCAACCGCTATTATTAGCCAAGAAAACTGCTTTGGAATAATTAAAATTATGGTAATTAAGGCTCAAAGTCCTGCGAGTTTCGCGGAAGAGTATATCATTGAAAGTATTTGGAATAATCGTTTTCCACCCGGCTCCATACTGCCAGCAGAACGTGAATTATCTGAATTGATCGGTGTCACCCGCACGACCTTGCGTGAAGTGTTGCAGCGCCTGGCCCGTGATGGTTGGTTGACTATTCAGCATGGCAAACCAACCAAGGTTAATAATTTTTGGGAAACATCCGGCCTTAATATTCTGGAAACTTTGGCGCGTCTTGATCATGATCGTGTTCCCCAGTTGATTGATAACTTATTGGCAGTGCGAACCAATATCGCTGCCATCTTTATCCGCACTGCATTTAGGAACAATCCTGAAAAATCATTGGAAATTTTGGCAGAAAAAGAAAACGTGGAAGATACCGCTGAAGCTTTCAGCTCTGTGGACTATGATATTTTCCGTGGTCTGGCTTTTGCGTCAGGAAACCCAATTTATGGTTTGATTATTAATGGGCTGAAAGGGTTGTATACCCGTGTTGGTCGTTATTATTTCTCCAGTCCTGAAGCACGTAATTTAGCGTTGAATTTCTACCAGCAGTTAAGCTCATTATGTCGGGAAAAAGCCTATGATAAGATTATGGGCTGTGTGCGTAATTATGGTAAAGAGAGTGGCATTATCTGGCATAGTATGCAGGGTATTATGATCAATGAATTGACGGAAAGATCAACGCATTAACAGGAACACGTCTTAGTTGGTTAAACTCTTCGTTTTTTGTTTGCCTCGCTGTTGGTTACATTTATTTACCCCAGTTATGTAGTAATATCATGGTCATATAATATGCAATTATATGATGCGTAATTATCTATACCAATCGCCTTTCAAAATGCGTCTTATATCTCCCCGCTACGCGGGGAGATATAAAGAATCACATTGATTTGCAAGCTGCAACTTAAAGTTGGATTGGTATATGTTTCTGGGGTATCTCTCTAATCATCACTTAACACATGTGTGCCATTTTAAAACACTCCCAACTGTGTAATGCAATTTTTTAAATTATTATTCTACTTAATTAACCGTGATGT
>NZ_JADEUF010000040.1 GCF_015163655.1 Xenorhabdus griffiniae
AAGATAAGCATGACTCAGTCCTCTCTTTTGCTTTTTTGTTTGTGGAAAATCAAAATTCGCAAAAATTGGACTGAGTTTCTTCGACACTCCTACCATTTTGAAAAGTTATTTATCAAAATTTGAAAGAATAAAAGATATAAAAAAGGTTGATTAATATGCAGAGTAAAAAAATAGAACTCATAGATTCATTTATGGGAAAAGAGATCGACAAAGAAACTCTTGTCCAACGGTATATCGTTTTTTTTTGGAAAAATAAATATTTGCCATGATATTGAATTATCAATGATAAAAAAAGATGCTAATGCTATTGATAGTTTTCTATATTTGGCTGCAATCGTAGGGTATGAATATAAATGCATTTACATATTGAACGAATTAATATTAGCACAGTGGCATTATAAACACGAAGATTTAGCAAGGCTATTGCAGAAATATAAAAAACCTTCTAGTGTTGATGCGTTATATAAGGTAGCAACATTTGAATTGGAATATCTATATTTTGATGACAGTTATGCTTTAGCTGTAAAATGCATTTGGGGATTGGGTGATATAGGTACACCTGAAGCGCTGGAAAAGTTAAAAATACTTTCAACATCAGATAATGAAATAATTAAATAAAATGCACTTAATCAATTGAAAAGATATTTAAAATAATCGGTGAGATAGTCAAAATAATAGCCGTAAAGGTTTCCATGATCTTCCGACTTTGTTATATCCACCTTAACATATCACCTTGACATAGCATAATAAATGACAATTAGGTAGCAAAAAATGACCATATTTACATATAAAAACAACCCAATAAAAGCATTTTACACTCCACAATCAGTTAGAGTATATCAGGCGTATTCTACTATCATTGCTAACAGCGCCGTTAAAAATAACACGTTCGTTTCTCCACCTTTTAGTATGACGCGCATGACATGGATTAAACCCTCATTCTTATGGATGATGTATCGTTCTGGCTGGGGAATGAAAGACCGTGGTCAGGAACGTATTTTGGCTATTGATATCACGCATGATGGATTTAGAGAAATTCTTCAACAAGGCGTTATTAGTCATTATGACCCTGATTTGTTTAATTCTCAGGAAGAATGGAAAAAAGAAGTTCAACAAAGTGATGTGGTTATTCAATGGGACCCTGAACGAGACATTCATTTAAATAAGTTAGAACAGAGAACCATACAGATTGGTCTGCGTAATCAGGCTGTGGAACATTATGTCAACCAATGGATTATCAACATCGAGGATATAACGAGTAAAGCACATCGTATTCATGAGTTGGTAAAAATGAATAAACTGGATATGGCTTACGATTTGTTACCAGAAGAAAGAATTTATTTGGGATAATTCAGCATCTCATTTCAATAATCCAAAGGGAATAACATGACAACAGGATATCACCCCAGTAACCGTTCACCTTGAATAATTTAAAATATAAATAGGTTTTCATAATACTGAGAGTATCAGATGTTGGGGTTCCTTACCCCGCGCGGCGCGCAGGGTAAGGAATACTCCTATTATTTTGAAACGCTATTTATTCAGGGTGAAAAAAGAGAATTGATTATACCAATCGCCTTTTAAGATGCGTCTTATATCTCCTCGCGCAGCGAGGAGATATAAACAATCACATTGATTTGCAAGCCGGAATGATCTCCATTATCTTCCAGCTTTTGGTTTTCGATAAGTTAACTCGTGCCAATAGTAACTGGATTCGCTATTGGCACGACTTTCTTGCTGAAAAACTTACTCTACTTATAAACGACCGTGGCAATGCTTATATTTTTTGCCAGAACCACATGGGCAAGGATCATTGCGTCCAACTTTACGCTCTCCCGTCGCCATTTGAGCTTCGGCTTTTGACATCAACGCACCCTGTTCAACTTCATGGCTCAAATGTTGTTGTTTTGCCAAACGTTCAGCTTCTTCACGACGCTGCTGTTCAAGCGCCTCAACTTCTTCCGGCATTCTTACCTGAACTTTACTCAAGGTACTGATCACTTCATATTTCAGTGATTCCAGCATATTGGCAAACATGGCAAAAGATTCGCGTTTATACTCCTGTTTTGGATCTTTTTGAGCGTAACCACGCAAGTGAATGCCCTGACGGAGGTAATCCATCGCCGCCAAATGCTCTTTCCACAATGTATCCAGGGTTTGCAACATGATGCCTTTTTCAAAGTTACGCATCATTTCGGCACCGACAATTTCTTCTTTTTGCTTATAAATTTCGATCGCGTTTTCAAGAATACGTTCACGCAATGTTTCTTCGTGCAGTTCAGGCTCTTTATCCAACCACTCTTTGATTGGCAAATTCAAATCGAAATCGTTGATTAAACGTTCTTGTAATCCTTCAATATCCCACATTTCTTCCAATGATTGCGGTGGAATATGAGCATCAATAGTTACCTTGAAGACATCTTCGCGGATGCTGGTGATGGTTTCGCTGACATCGCTCACATCGAGCAAGTCGTTACGTTGAGCATAAATCGCCCGACGCTGATCGTTCGCAACATCATCATATTCCAGCAATTGTTTACGAATATCAAAGTTACGGCTCTCAACTTTACGCTGAGCATTCGCAATCGCTTTAGTCACCCATGGGTGTTCGATTGCTTCTCCTGGCTGCATACCAAGTTTACGCATCATACCGGTCACACGATCGGAAGCAAAAATGCGCATCAAGGAATCTTCCATTGAGAGGTAGAAACGTGAAGAACCCGCATCCCCCTGACGGCCCGCACGACCACGTAACTGGTTGTCTATGCGGCGTGATTCATGACGTTCCGTACCAATAATATGCAGGCCACCTGCTGCCAATACTGCATCATGACGCTCTTGCCATTCTGCCTTGATTTTATCGATCTGTGCTTCAGTTGGTTCTTCCAATTTAGCAATTTCCGCCTGCCAACTGCCCCCTAACATGATATCTGTACCACGTCCTGCCATGTTGGTTGCAATAGTCACTGTGCCAGCCTGACCAGCCTGCGCAATGATGTCGGCTTCCAATGCGTGGAATTTTGCGTTCAGGACGTTATGTGCAATACCCGCTTTCGTTAATGCGTTAGACACAAGTTCCGATTTCTCAATCGAGATTGTCCCCACCAAAACAGGCTGACCACTGCTTGTCCGCGCTTTGATGTCTTCAATGATCGCCTCAATTTTTTCCGCTTCTGTCATATAGACCAGATCCGGTAAATCCTGACGGACCATTGGGCGATTGGTTGGAATAACAATGGTATCTAATTTATAAATGGATCTGAATTCGAAGGCTTCCGTATCGGCTGTTCCTGTCATCCCTGCTAGTTTTTCGTATATACGGAAATAGTTCTGGAATGTAATTGAAGCCAGCGTCTGGTTTTCATTCTGAATCTCGACACCTTCTTTCGCTTCCACAGCCTGGTGCAAACCATCAGACCAACGACGCCCTTGCATGGTACGTCCGGTATGTTCATCAACGATGATAACCTCACCCTCTTTCACGATGTAATCAACATCGCGGGTAAACAAGGCGTGGGCGCGCAGAGCGGCTGTCACATGGTGCATCAGCATGATATTGGTTGGTGAATACAAAGATTCACCTTCATCCATCAATTTAGCATCCACCAATAACTCTTCAATCAATACCAGACCACGCTCTGTCAGGTTGACTTGACGTGTTTTTTCATCAACAGAGAAATGCCCTTCTCCTTGGAAAGTATCTGAGTCCTCTTTTTCCTGACGAACCAGTTTCGGGATTAGCTTGTCTACTTTGATATAAAGCTCAGAGCTGTCTTCCGCAGGCCCTGAAATAATCAGTGGGGTACGGGCTTCGTCGATCAAAATTGAGTCAACTTCATCCACCAGCGCATAGTGTAATTTGCGTTGGACTCGTTCTTCTGGACTAAATGCCATATTGTCGCGCAAATAGTCAAAGCCAAACTCATTGTTAGTACCGTAAGTGATATCCGCAGCATAAGCTTCACGTTTTGCCGGTGCTGGCATACCTGGTAAGTTAATACCGACACTTAAGCCAAGGAATTCAAATAGTGGGCGGTTATTTTCAGCATCGCGCTGTGCCAGGTAATCGTTCACAGTAACAATGTGGACACCTTTGCCACTGAGGGCATTAAGATAAGCTGGCAATGTTGCAGTCAGTGTCTTACCTTCACCCGTGCGCATCTCTGCTATGCAGCGTTCATTCAAGACCATCCCGCCCAATAACTGCACATCAAAGTGACGCATACCAAATACACGTTTACTGGCTTCACGCACAGTAGCAAACGCTGCTGGCAGAATTTTATCCAGTGATTCTCCCTCTTTTAAACGGGTACGAAATTGTGCCGTTTTCGCTTTCAATTCTTCATCAGAGAGTTTTTCAAAGTCCAGTTCCATACGGTTGATTTCATCAACCACTTTGCGTAAACGACGCAAGGTACGATCATTACGGCTACCAAAAATTTTTGTCAGTAATTTAATCAGCATAATTAGTACATCTCAGATAAGGCTATTGTTGTAGCCAATCAATCATTCCTTAAAAATTGCCTTATTAAACTTAAATAAGACAGCACGATTAAAGCAAAAAGAGATGATTGGGCGTTGGCCCTGCCCTAATTCCCTGAACTTTAGCGACCCAGAGAGCTGGAGTATGAGTAGCAGGAGCCATCGCAACATCTGAGACAATTTCTTCAAATGGCGCTGGTGCTTGTGTCAGCATGGCATACAACGTATCCAGCATAAGTCGTTGCATGGAGGGAGATGAGATCCGGATACTTTCTTTTGCGCCTTCGTACTTAATCGGTTCTACAACCGAAAAAGCAAAAGAAAGTTGACGGATAACATTGCGAACGGCATGTTGCTGCCAATAATTTAAATAGTTAGCGGGTTGGCGCTGGACACTTTTTAATTGGAGTAAGTGTAATTTAAATAAGTGCTCAAAAGAGGAAAATGCCTGGTGACGGCTTCCTTGGGCAGAAGAAGTATTTGCATGATGCAGGCTTTCTGCCACTCCAGCGAAAACAGTAGGAACACCAATTCCTGTAGCAACCATGCCCAGTAAAAGGTGAGACCAAAAATAACGCCTACCAAATTGTCGCCAAAGATTTAAAATACTCATTAATCCTTCATTAATAAATACTGGAACTGCCTCTATTATGCGAGATAGCCGCCCACAATCACTGGATAAGCTGTTTGAAGACGCGGCAACTGTCGGAAAAAGCCCACTTCAGATCATCCAACAACATGCCATCGCATTACTGAAACTCAACCGTGCCGTTCTCAGTTTGCTTCCTGCACAATTGCACCCATGGTGCAGGGTTGCTAATTATCGCAAACAAATTCTGGTACTGGAAGCAGGAAATGCCAGTTGGATGACCCGACTGCGTTATGAAATTCCTGTCTTGCTGTCTACATTGAGAAGCGAAATTCTACCATCTTTATCCTCAATCGACATCAGGATTAACCCATCATTAATGGTTAAGCGTGATAATAATGAACAAAGATTCTCAAAATCATCAACCAAAACATCCAGTAATGATAATCAGGAATTACCAAAGCGCCAGCTCAGTCATGAAAGTGCAAAAACATTAATGATGTTAGCTGAAAATAGCCCTGAAAAATTGAAAAAGAGACTAGAGCGGTTGGCTGCGCTGGCCGGAGAGGGTACCAGTACAGCCAAAAAGAAGCGTTAGCGCCGAATAAAAAACATCAGCGAAAGAAGCGTGATAGATAACATAACCCATTGGTGCATCATAGGAATGTTCTCAACATTCTTTATCAATACCCATGTCAGCCATTAGGCCAACACCAGTGATGGCGCGCGGAAGGCCAATGGCATTTCAGCTTCATCTTCAAATGTGACAAATTCCCAAGCGCTTTCCTGTGCTAAAACAGTTTGCAGTAACTTGTTGTTTAATGCATGGCCTGATTTAAACGCAGTAAAGGCACCAATGATATTATACCCACACATGAATAGATCGCCGATAGCATCCAACATCTTATGGCGGACGAATTCATCTTTAAAACGCAAACCATCTTCATTGAGTACACGGTAATCATCAACGACAATCGCACAATCAAAGCTGCCACCGAGGCACAAACCTTTAGATTGCAAATACTCAATATCACGCATAAATCCGAAAGTACGCGCACGACTAATCTGACGAACAAATGAATCCGCAGAGAACTCCAGGCCATAGCGCTGGGTACTCGCATCAATCGCCGGATGGTTAAAGTCGATGGTAAAATCCAAACTGAAACCATGATAAGGTGCTAATTCAGCCCATTTATCACCATCTTCCACACGGACGCTTTCTTTTATTCGCACGAATTTCTTCGCTACATTCAGCTCTTCAATACCCGCATCCAATAACAGGAAAACAAACGGGCTAGCGCTGCCATCCATAATCGGGATCTCTGGTGCATCGACTTCAATAACAATATTATCGATCCCTAAACCTGCCAGCGCTGCATTCAAATGTTCAACCGTTGAAATACGCACATTATGCTCATTCACCAGACAAGTACAGAGCATAGTATCACGCACAGATTTAGCATCTGCCGGAAAATCAACCGGAGGATTCAAGTCAGTACGACGATAGATGACCCCGGTATTAGCCGGCGCTGGACGCATTGTCAGCGTGACTTTTTTACCGGTGTGCAAACCGACGCCGGTCGCTTGAACAATACGTTTTAGTGTCCTTTGTTTGATCATCGTTTATATCTCGCAATGTTACTTATCCCGCCAATCACTATAATGTATGACTGGCAGGATAGTTTAACACAAAAAGCGGAGAAGCCAATTTTTTAGCAATTAATCAGCCTGCTTACGCAAAAATGCAGGAATGTCCAGATAATCAGGCTCTTTGCTCGTATGTGCATTTTGGTCATTGACGACTTTTGCTACCGTTTTGTTCTCATCAGGCAATGAAGAGATTCCGCCAGATATCTGCTGGTAACGGCGCTCCATCGGGTTTGTCTGAGGAGCTTTGTTATTGGTCACCAGGGTGATTTCTGGACGTTTATCCATGCCAATACCTGTTGCCACAACGGTTACACGCAACTCATCATTCATATCTGGATCCAGTGATGTACCGATAACCACCGTTGCATTATCAGAAGCAAATGCACGGATTGTGTTACCAACGGTTTCAAACTCATCCAAACGCAGGTCAAAGCCCGCTGTGATGTTAACCAAAACGCCACGTGCGCCAGAAAGATCAATATCTTCCAGCAATGGGCTGGAGATAGCCATCTCTGCGGCTTCTTCCGCACGATCTTCACCTTGTGCGATACCTGATCCCATCATGGCGTAACCCATTTCCGACATCACGGTACGAACGTCAGCGAAGTCAACGTTCATCAGACCTGGGCGAGTAATCAGTTCGGCAATCCCCTGAACCGCACCTTTCAGAACATCATTCGCTGCACCGAATGCATCCAACAGGGAAATGCCTCGTCCCAGGACTTTCAATAATTTGTCATTTGGAATAGTGATCAGTGAATCCACATGCTTGGACAGTTCAGTGATCCCTTGTTCCGCGAAGGCCATCCGTTTTTTGCCTTCAAAATTAAATGGTTTAGTGACAACGGCGACGGTCAAAATGCCAAGCTCTTTGGCAATTTCAGCCACAACAGGTGCGGCCCCTGTTCCCGTACCACCACCCATACCAGCGGCAATAAACACCATATCTGCACCTTCCAGTGCAGTACGCAGTGATTCGCGGTCTTCTTCCGCAGCAGTACGACCCACTTCAGGGTTCGCACCAGCGCCTAATCCTTTCGTAATGCCGTTTCCAATCTGGATAGTCTGACCAACAGCCGTCTTACGCAGTGCCTGAGCGTCCGTGTTAACCGCAAAGAAGTCAACGCCTTCAATACGCTCACGCACCATGTGCTCCACAGCATTACCGCCGCCGCCGCCGACGCCGATGACTTTAATCACCGCGTCGTTGGTTAATTCCAGTGGTTCAAACATAATTTCTCTCCGTTTTGTGCCTTTATATCGAGGCCGGCGACATTGTCATGGCCTCTGTATAAAAAATCAAAATTCTTTTTTCAGCCAGTTGCTGACTTTCTTAAACCAGCCACTTACTGACGTTCTTTTATCGGCATCGGAATCTCCGCCAAGGTGGGATTCTTTGCCATAATGCAGAAGTCCAACCGCTGTTGAGTAGCAAGGCTCCTGCACATAATCTGTCAATCCAGTGATGTTCAGAGGACGGCCAATGCGAACCTGGGTATGGAATACCCGCTGGGCACACTCGGCCAGACCATCAATCTGGGCGCCTCCTCCTGTCAGGACAATCCCTGCCGCCAGGTGGTGTTTTACTCCCTGCTGCCGCAATTGCTCCTGCAATCGCAAAATTTCATCGTTCACTAAGTTCAGCAGTTCGGTATAACGGGGTTCGATCACTTCAGCCAATGTTTGACGCTGTAAGCTACGAGGAGGACGTCCTCCCACACTTGGGACTTCTACACTCTCATCCTTGCTAACTATCGAACCCAATGCGCAGCCATGGCGAACTTTGATGGTTTCAGCATCACTGGGAGGAGTACCAAACGCATAGGCGATATCACTGGTCACTACATTGCCTGCATAAGGGATCACCTTGGTATGACGCAATGCACCGCCAGTATATACAGCGATATCCATCGTCCCACCGCCGATGTCAACGACACAGACCCCCAGTTCACGTTCATCTTCGGTCAACACGGCATAACTTGCTGCCAGTCCTGCAAAAATAAGTTGATCAACTTTCAAACCACAACGTTCAACAGCTTTTACAATGTTTTTCGCCATGTCGTTATGGCAGGTAATCAAGTGGACTTTTGCCTGCATACGCACACCAGAAAGTCCAACTGGATTTTTGATCCCTTCCTGATAGTCAATCGCGTATTCCTGTGGGATCACATGCAAAATACGGTGTTCATCACGAACACGAACTGACTTAGCTGTATGGACAACACTGTCCACATCATCTTGTGTAACTTCTTCTTCTGAAACCGGCACCATGCCAATTTCGTTCTGACAACTAATATGCTTGCCGGAAAGCGCCAAATAGACTGAAGATATCTGGCAATCCGCCATGAGTTCAGCCTGATCAATGGCACGCTGTACGCACTTGACGACCGATTCAAGATCGTTGACACCGCCTTTGTCCATGCCGCGGGATGGGCAACTTCCTACTCCGATAATATTAACCATACCATCGGGCAGAATTTCACCAACCAGGGCAGATACCTTTGCTGTACCGATTTCAAGGCCAACTACCAATTTTCTGTCCGTTGATTTGATCATCGTTATTCTGCCTGTCTCTGTATTATTACCAGTCACTGTTTGTTTTTTTGCCCGTTCATTGGAACCGGCGTATCAGTTAATAAAGGAGCCCAACCTACCGCAGCACCACTGTCATAACGTAAGTCAACATAAGCCACACGTTTTTCAGTGTTTCTCAACAACACAGGATAAAGTTCAACAAAACGTTTCATTCGTTCCATTTTATCTCGATTTCCTAGCTCTAAACGGATATCGTTATCCAATATCAGTTGCCAGGAGTTACGCGCTGTCATGATCACTGCTTTCAGTTTCATCTGGTGTTTTTCAAGAAAAGTCGCCATTGTGTGGTATTCATTCAACGCGTCTTTTTCTTTACCTTCTGGCCCATACAACATTGGATACTGGCCATTTGCACTGCGCTCTATAGGTAAGCTAAATACCCGGCCTTCGGCATCCAACAGTTGGGTATCATTCCAACGCGCATAAGGTACGTATTCTACCAGATGTATTTTAAGTTCATCAGGCCATTGTTTCCGGACAGTGACTTGCCGAACCCATGGCAATTGTTCAATCTTTTCCTGAATGACGTTGACATCCTGAGTCATAAATGTTCCGGGAGATCCCAGGGACAAAATAGCCTGTCTTACATCATCATTCGTGGTGTAATGACGTTCACCGGTCAATACCAGCTTCGAGAGTGGTAATCTGCTAGGATCTTTCATCCAGTCCAGTGTCATCCAGCCTCCCCATATGATAGTGCCCACTACCATCAGGAAGAAGGCAATCCCTGCCAGATAGTAACCATTACTAGGACGAGATCTCTGCGTTTCACCCTCCCACTCCCGGCTATTCCGGGCTGCCTGCGACATATTAATCAGCCAACTCCAAAATTCTCGCTACGAGTTGAGAAAAACTAAATCCAGCCTGACGCGCAGCAATTGGCACCAGACTATGGCTGGTCATGCCAGGGGAAGTATTCGCTTCCAACAAGTAGAAGTTACCCTTCCCATCATCCATGATATCGACTCGCCCCCAGCCACGACATCCCAGCGCCTGATATGCTTTTGAAGCGATATCTAGCAACTCTTGCTCTTTTTCCGCACTCAGCCCGCTCGGACAAAAATATTGCGTTTGGTTGGAAATATATTTCGCATCGTAATCATAAAATGTATCTGGTGCCTGAATACGGATAGAAGGAAGTGCTTCATCCCCCAAAAATCCGACGGTATATTCAGGGCCAAACAGCCATTTTTCAACCAACACATCAGTATCGTATTTAAATGCCAACGCCAGGGCGCCACGCAATTCGGCATATTCATTCACCTTGGTCATCCCTACGCTGGAGCCTTCCAGATTCGGTTTAATCATTAATGGTAAACCTAATTCTTGAACATACTCTTTGAGTTGAAAATCATTAAGTTGTTCAAATTTTAAGGAATTAATAACGACATAAGGTGAAATAGGCAGTTTTGCTCCCTGCCAAAGTTGTTTTGTGCGCAATTTGTCCATTGACAAGGCAGAAGCCATCACTCCGCTGCCAGTATAAGGAATTTGCAAAAATTCTAGCAAACCTTGCAATGTACCATCTTCACCACCGCGACCATGCAGTGCGATAAAGACTTTATTAAATCCTTCCTCTTTGAGTTTAGTCACATCAAAGTCTTTTGTATCAACTGAATAAGCATTAATGCCCGCTTCTTTCAGCCCTGCCACAACCGCATGTCCTGATTGCAATGAAACTTCGCGTTCAGCGGAAGTTCCGCCCAACAGAACAGCAACTTTATCAACCATGATGTCCTCCCTCATAAAAAGATGGCTGCAACTTTGTTTCAGCCAAATTGCGCGCTATTTTACCGATATTACCGGCACCCTGAACCAAGACTAAGTCATTGTTTTCTATCACCTGTGACAGGACGGTTGAAACTTGTTCAGGTTCTGATACAAAAATCGGGTCCAATTTGCCACGACTGCGGATAGTACGGCATAAAGAACGGCTATCCGCTCCTGGGATCGGCGTTTCACCTGCGGCATACACATCCAACATTAATAGAACATCGACCTGACTTAGAATATTGGCGAAATCATCATATAAATCACGTGTTCTTGTATAACGGTGTGGCTGGAATACCATGACAATACGCTTATCCCCCCAACCCGCTCGTGCCGCTTTAATCGTGGCATCAACTTCTGTTGGGTGATGACCATAATCATCAACCAGCATCACGCTACCTTCTTTGCCATTGATATGTTTAAGAGGAAAATCCCCCAGAAAATCAAAACGGCGTCCAGTTCCCTGAAACTCAGCCAGAGACGCCAGAATAGCGGTATCATCAATGCTGCCTTCTTCTGTTGCCACTGCAACAGCGGCAGTGGCATTCAGCGCATTGTGGCGTCCGGGAGCATTTAACACCACATGCAAATCCGGCAAGTCAGATCGACTGATGGTGAAAAATCCCTGAGCCCCTTTCTGCTCATAATGGGTAATACGAACGTCTGCTTCCTCACTGAAACCGTAGGTCGTAATATAACGCCCAATCCGGGGGATCAGTTCTTTCACGACAGGGTCATCAATGCACATAACCGCACGCCCATAAAATGGCAGGTTATGCAGGAAGTTAACGAACGTTTGCTTTAAGTTTTCAAAATCACCCTGGTAGGTATCCATGTGATCAGCTTCAATATTGGTGACAACCGCCATCATGGGCTGCAAATGCAAGAATGAAGCATCACTTTCATCTGCTTCTGCAATCAAATAGCGGCTGCTACCTAATCGAGCATGTGTGCCTGCCGCTTTGACCAATCCACCATTCACAAAGGTAGGATCAAGACCTGCTTGAGCATAAATACCCGCAATCATTGCTGTCGTTGTGGTTTTTCCATGCGTTCCTGCAATCGCGATACCGTGGCGATAACGCATAAGCTCTGCCAGCATTTCCGCACGGCGGATCACTGGGATTCTCGCTTCACGCGCAGCCACAATTTCTGGGTTTTCCGCTGAAATCGCTGTGGATGCCACCACGACACTAGCGTCCCGCACATTTTCTGGACGGTGATTAAAATAAATAGTTGCACCCAGTGCGATCAATTGCTGTGTGACAGGATTGGGTGCCAGATCAGAACCACTTATCTGATAACCTTCATTAGCCAACACCTCGGCGATACCACCCATGCCAGCACCACCAATGCCAACAAAGTGGATATGCCTGACTTTTCTCATTTCAGGCACTGAAGCTCTTAATTTCGCCAACTGTTGTGTATTCACGTTTTAATCTTCACTCGTTATGTTTACATCACCGTTCTACCTGGAACGGCCTGAATGATTCTCTACAGCATCGTTCAACGCTGCTGCTACACGCTCAGTGGCATTAATGATGGCTACTGAACGTGCTTTTTCTGCCATTTCCAGCAATTGTGGACGTTGCCACTGAGTTAATAGATCTACGACAGCATCAACTGTAAATTCGGGCTGTTCGAGTATCTTTGCGGCTCCCGCTTTTTCCAAAGGCAAGGCATTCCAATATTGCTGGCGATCTTTATGCTGGAAAGGAACAAAAATCGCCGGTAAACCTGCGGCGGAAACCTCACTGACCGTCAGTGCACCAGAACGGCATACGACAATATCAGCCCACGCATAAGCCTGCGCCATATCATCAATAAATTCAGTTACCTTGAATTCAGATGTGACCGAATTTTCATATTGTTTCTGCGTCTCTTCCCTAGCGCCTTTGCCCACCTGATGCCATAAAGTGATTTTATCGCCCAAGCGAGCTGCCACTTCCGGCATAGTTTGGTTCAGCACTCTTGCTCCCTGACTACCGCCAACAACCAGCACCCGAACAGCGCCTTCACGCCCAGTCAAACGCTGCATTGGTTCTGGCAGTGCCAATACATCCTCCCTTACGGGGTTACCAACAACCGGCGCATCGGAGAATGCGCCCGGAAATGCTTGTAAAACTGTTTTGGCAATTTTGGCTAACCAACGATTAGTTAGCCCTGCAATACCATTCTGCTCATGCAGTACAACCGGAATGCCACACAACCATGCGGCTATTCCACCAGGCCCAGAGACATACCCTCCCATACCCAGCACAACATCTGGCTGATAACGGCGCATAATGGCTTTTGCCTGTCGAATAGCCTTAAAAATTCTAATGGGGGCAGCAAGCAACGCTTTGAGTCCCTTGCCCCGCAAGCCTGAAATCTGAATAAATTCGATATCAATACCATGTTTCGGCACTAAATCAGCTTCCATGCGATCCGCGGTTCCCAACCAGCGAATATCCCACCCCTGTTCTTTTAAATGGTGGGCAACAGCCAGCCCCGGGAACACGTGTCCTCCCGTACCACCAGCCATCACCATCAAACGCCGGTTTTTACCACTCATTTAGGGCTCCTTACAAACGCCTGTGCTTTTGCCAGACGTACTTCATAATCAATTCTCAACAACAAAACGATGGCCGTTGACATCACTATCAAACTAGAGCCACCGTAACTGACTAAAGGTAATGTTAATCCTTTGGTTGGCAGCATACCTGCCGCCGCGCCAACGTTAATGAACGCCTGAAAGCTAAACCATATGCCGATGGCACAAGCCAAAAAACCAGAAAACCGTTGATTAAGCTGCAATGCCCGACGACCAATCATCATTGCGCGGAAAGCGACGAAGAATACCATTGCCAGCACTAAAACCACACCGAAATAACCCAATTCTTCGGCCAGAATGGAAAAAATAAAGTCAGTATGGGCTTCCGGCAGATATTCAAGTTTTTGAACTGAATTTCCCAGTCCTTGCCCAAAGAAGTCACCACGACCAAATGCCATTAACGATTGGGTTAACTGATAACCGCTGCCAAAAGGATCTTCCCATGGATTCAGGAAAGAGGTCACCCTGCGTATACGATAAGGTTCAGCAACGATCAGTACGCACACGGCAAATATGCCGCAGCCAATAATGGCCAGAAACTGCCACAATTTCGCGCCCGCCAAGAACAACAGTGCCAATGTTGTGACAAATAACACCACCACTGTCCCCAAGTCAGGCTGCGCCAGCAACAATATCGCTAATGCAACCATGACACCCATCGGTTTGCAAAATCCCCAGAAGTTGTTTCTTACTTCCTCCACTTTTCTAACCAAGTAGCTGGAGAGATAACAAAAGAGTGAGAGTTTCGATAATTCCGCTGGTTGAATACGTAATGGGCCAATCGCCACCCAACGTGATGCCCCATTGACTGAACTCCCGACAAACAGCACCACAACCAGCATCATGATCGTCACTAATAACATGACATTGCTGTAACGCAGCCAGAAGTCCATTGGAATGCGCAGCGTAATAAGGGACAAGAAAAAGCACAGTGACAAATAAATGGCATCGCGTCGTGCAAAAATAAAGGGATCTTGAGCAAGGCGCTGCCCAACGGGCATGGATGCCGACGTTACCATGACAAAACCAATCACAGCCAACCCTAATATCATCCAGACCAGGGTACGATCATACATAACGGTATCTGTGGTATCTGCCTCCACATTTCCCGCCAACCAAGTTTTAAATTTACCAAGGCCTGGAATGGTCATCAGCCTAACTCCTCTGCCAAACGAGCAAATTCATGACCACGATGTTCAAAGCTGTTGAACTGATCGAAGCTCGCACAAGCGGGTGACAGTAATACCATGTCGCCAGAAACCAGCTTGGGAGCAATTTCTCTCATCCCCTGTTCCATTGTTTCCGTCAGTGTTGCAATTTCCGGGCGCAGTTGTGCGAATTGCCCGCCATCACGACCAAAACAGTAAAGACGAATATGTTCCCCCGATATATAGGGTTTCAGTGGGGTAAAATCTGCCGCTTTTCCATCTCCCCCCAATAAAAGATAGAGTGTCCCTTCCAGCTTCAATCCACTCAGTGCCGCTTGGGTACTGCCAACATTGGTTGCCTTAGAATCATTCACCCAACGAACACCATTTCTCATATGAATAACCTGAAAACGGTGTTCTAGTCCGGCGCAGGTACGTAAAGCCTGAAGGCTGGCGGCACGAGGAATGCCTACAGCATCTGCCAGCGCTAATGCTGCCAAGCCATTGATATAGTTATGCTGACCGGCCAACAGCATTTCGCGCGTTGCCAGCACCGGATGTTGATTGACCACCAGTTGTTGGTGTTCACTATCAAGCTGATAATCACCACTATCCACACCAAAGCTGATACAACGGCTATCTTTGCCTGTTTCTGGTAGTGTCAGCGCATCCTGTTCATTGACTACACAAGTTTTTGCCTGATTGTAAATGTGTAACTTCGCTGCCCGATACTGTGCCAACCCTTTGGGATAACGAACCATGTGATCTTCGGTTACATTCAGTACCGTCGCTGCCGCTGCTTTCAAGCTATAAGTTGTTTCAAGTTGGAAACTGGACAGTTCCAGTACATAGAGCTGACAGGGCTGTTTCAGCAATTCCAGTGCCGGGACACCAATGTTGCCCCCCACTCCCACTTGCCACCCCGCTGCTTTCGCCATTTCGCCAACCAGAGTAGTTACGGTGCTTTTGCCATTTGAACCCGTAATGGCAACGATTGGCGCAGTCGCTTCGCGGCAAAACAGCTCAATGTCGCCGATAATGTCAACACCCGCATCAGCCGCCGCTTGCAATTCAGGTGTTGCCAGTGCAATACCAGGGCTGGCAACGATTAAATCGGCATCCAACAACCATTGTTTGTTCAGGCTACCGGTGTGGCATTCGACGTTATCAGGCAGCTTATTGCTGCCTGGTGGCACTATACGGGTATCCATCACACACGGGAGCACATCACGCGTCATAAAAAAGTCAACGCAGGAGAGACCTGTCATCCCTAACCCAACGATGACAACCTTTTTACCCTTGTATTCCGTCATAAGACGCTCAGCCATGATTAACGTACCTTCAACGTTGCCAGACCAATCAACACCAGCATCAAGGAAATAATCCAAAAGCGCACGATAACGCGTGGCTCTGGCCAACCTTTCAATTCATAGTGATGGTGAATCGGTGCCATACGGAAAATGCGCTGTCCACGCAGTTTGAATGAGCCAACCTGCAAGATGACAGACAAAGTTTCCACCACAAAAACGCCGCCCATGATGATCAGCAAAAACTCCTGGCGCAGTAATACGGCAATGGTGCCCAATGCCCCACCCAGAGCCAATGAACCAACATCGCCCATAAACACTTGCGCCGGATAAGTGTTAAACCACAAGAAACCCAGCCCTGCACCGACAATCGCAGTACAGACAATCACCAGTTCACCCGCATGGCTCAAATAAGGAATATGCAGGTAGTTCGCAAAATTCACGTTACCTGTTGCCCATGCCACTAAAGCAAAACCTGCCGCAACAAGTACTGTTGGCATAATGGCGAGGCCATCTAAGCCATCAGTCAGGTTCACCGCATTACTGGTTCCTACAATCACAAAATAAGTCAGCAGAATGTAAAGCAAGCCCAGTTGTGGCATAACCTCTTTGAAGAATGGCACGACTAATTGTGTTGCAGAGGTATCTTTGCCGATGCTGTACATAGCAAACGCAACACCCAAGGCAATAACGGATTGCCAGAAATATTTCCAGCGAGCAATTAACCCCTTAGTATCCTTACGCACCACTTTGCGATAATCATCCACAAAACCCACAACGCCATAACCAACTAAAACAAGCAAGACACACCAGACATAGGGATTATCCAGACGAGCCCACAGCAACACAGAGATTGTAATGGAGAATAAAATCAACAATCCTCCCATTGTCGGTGTCCCACGCTTGCTAAAATGGGACTCAGGACCGTTGTCACGTACAACTTGGCCTATTTGCAATTTTTGCAGATAAGCGATCAAAGTTGGCCCCATCCATAGCGCGATAACCAATGCAGTCAGCAAGCCGACGATGGCTCTAAACGTCAAATAAGAGAAGACGTTAAAGCCTGTGTGATACTTAACCAAATATTCGGCTAGCCAAACTAACATTGGAAGTTCTCCTTCAGTACGTTCACTACATCTTCCATCGCGGCACTGCGTGAACCTTTAATTAAAATGGAAATCATTTCGTGTTGTTCCAATAAAGGAAGCAGCGCTGCAACTAATTCAGCCTTGTTCGCAAAATGCTGCCCCCGACCACTCGCGTCGCTAATATGAGCACTGAAAACTCCAACGCTGAGTACCTTATCTATATTTGTGGATGCCACGGCTTCGCCCACCTCACGATGGCATTCAATCACCTGCGTCCCCAACTCTCCCATATCACCAACAACCATAACCCGATAACCGGACATCTGCGCTAACACATTCGCCGCAGCAATCATGGAGCCCGGATTCGCGTTATAAGTGTCGTCCAATAGCACTTTTCCCTCCGTCAGAGGGATAGGAAATAAACGTCCTGCAACCGCTTTCAATCCCGATAAGCCGGTGCGAATATTATCCAACGATGCACCAACAGAAATTGCCAGCGCACTGGCGGCTAACGCATTAGCAACATTGTGTTTGCCCGGCAATGGTAAGGTCAGTTCAACGCTTCCAATTGGGCTATGGAGACAAAAATGCGTTGCCAACGGTTGTTCTAAAATGTCTGTTGCGTAAAAATCCGCCCCCGTTGTTGTTGATGTGGAAAAGCGCCATACTGTTTGCTGCTCGCTAATGCTGTGCTGCCAATTTTCCCAATCATTGCTATCCAGATTGATAATGGCGGTTCCGTTCGAAGCAAGGCCGGCAAAGATTTCACCTTTAGCCTTTGCCACTCCAGCCAAAGAACCAAATCCTGCCAAATGAGCAGAGAAAAGGTTATTGACCAATGCGCTTTCAGGACGCGTCATTTCCGTGGTGTAAGCAATTTCACCGATATGGTTCGCCCCTAGTTCAATCACAGCAAACTGGTGTTCATCAGTCAGTCTGAACAAGGTCAATGGCACTCCAATGTCATTGTTGAAGTTGCCTGCGGTATAAAGGGTATTTCCACATTGACGCAAGATCGCGGCAGTCATCTCTTTTACGGATGTTTTACCCGACGAGCCAGTTAAAGCCACAATGCGTGCTTTACTTTGCTGACGAACCCAGGCCGCCAGTTTTCCCATCGCCAAACGTGTGTCTTCAACCACAACTTGTGGACAATCAATATCCAGACGACGGCTAACCAATAAAGCGCCAGCACCCTGCCGCACGACGTCAGCGGCGAAATCGTGGGCGTCAAATTTTTCCCCTTTTAAGGCAATAAACAACCCACCATGCCCGATCTTACGGCTATCAGTTTCCACAGTATGAATTGGCACAGTTTCAGCTTGCTGCTCGGTAACGCGATATAACAAGCCGTTCGTCAACTGTGCCAATTGCTGTAGCGTCAGAGGGATCATGCAATTACCCCCAATAAACGCGCAACGGTCAGGCGATCTGAGTAGTCCAGACGACGGTTGCCAACCAGTTGGTAATCTTCATGGCCTTTACCTGCCACCAAAACAACATCTTCTTCACTTGCTTGCATAATGGCACTGGTGACAGCCTCAACACGTCCATGAATCACGATTGCCTGCCCTGGGTCGATGAATCCTTGCAGAATATCAGCCACAATTGCCTGAGGCTCTTCACCGCGAGGATTATCATCAGTGACAATCACACGATCAGCATCCTGCTCTGCCACCCCTCCCATTAATGGCCGTTTACCTTTGTCGCGATCACCCCCACAACCGAATACGCACCAAAGTTGCCCCTTACAGTGCAGACGAGCCGCAGACAAGGCTTTTTCCAAAGCATCAGGCGTGTGGGCATAATCAACCACAATTGTCGGACGACCGGCGGCAGAAAAAACTTCCATACGCCCACAAACAGGTCTCAAACAAGACGCTGTCGATAGCAATTCCGCCAAGGGATAATCCAGAGACAACAAAGTGGTAAGTGCCAGGAGTAAGTTGCTGACATTGAATGCGCCCATCAAAGGACTATTGAGCGTTCCATTTCCCCAACTGGAAGTAAATGTGATGGATGCACCTTTATCGTGATAATGCACTTCACTGGCTGATAACCAACGCCCTTGCCAATTTTCTGGCACGTTATTTTCCATTGAGACAGCAACTGCGTCTGGCAGACGGGACAACCACTTCTGCCCAACCGCATCATCAGCATTGATGATTTTCTGCTTCACATTATGGCTACTAAACAGTCGCCATTTGGCTTCTTCGTAATTTTCCATATCACCATGATAATCAAGGTGATCACGGCTTAAATTAGTAAAAATAGCCGCTTGAAATGGCAATGCAGCCACACGTCCCTGAACCAAACCATGCGAAGAGACTTCCATCGCCACAAAAGTGGCATTTTGATGAGCAAGCTGCTGTAACTCAAGCTGAATATCAACCGCAGAGCCAGTCGTATTTTCGCTGGGTACGACCATACCCAACAAACCATTTCCTACTGTTCCCATCACGGCACTGGTTTCGCCAAGCCCCTGGCTCCATTGCGCCAATAATTGGGTTGTTGTTGTTTTTCCGTTGGTGCCAGTCACCCCAACCAATTTCAGTTGATTGCCGGGATGTTGGTAAAATTCACCCGCCAGCTTGGATAATTTATTGTTTAAATCGTCCAGATAGATAACAGGCACACCGTGCATTTTCTGCATCGTGCCGTTATCCGCTTTTCCCTTCGCTTCTGCAATCACCGCAGCGACACCTTGAGCGATGGCTTGAGGAATATATTTTCGACCGTCAGTCTGATGCCCTTGAACCGCAACAAACAGATCTCCGGCAGCCGCCTTACGGCTATCCAATGTCATTTCACGCAGCGGAAGCTCCGGTGTATCAACACCCCAAGGAGCCAATAAATCGCGCAAATTACGATCTGCCACTTTTATCCTCTTTATTTATTAATCACAAATTCGTTTTTATCGCCTACAGGCAATGCATCTGGTTCAACATTCATGGTACGCAAAACACCACTCATGATGGCGCCGAAGACAGGCGCTGCAACCGCACCACCATAGTATTTACCTGCCTGTGGATCATTGATGATCACAACCAATGAAAACCGTGGATTACTCACAGGTGCAACCCCAGCGGTATAAGAAATATGCTTATTATTTAGGTACTTGCCATCCACCCCGACTTTTCTTGCCGTACCCGTTTTAATCGCAATACGATAACCTTTTATTGCTGCCCGTACACCGCCACCGCCTGGTAATGCAACGCTCTCCATCATGTGCACTACTGTTCGCATAATGTGCTCAGGAAATACCCGCGTACCCGGTACAGGGGGATCAACTTTGGTAATTGACAAGGGGCGATAAATGCCCAAGCTACCTATCGTTGCATAGACACGCGCTAACTGTAACGGCGTTACCATTAGCCCGTAGCCGAAAGAAAAGGTGGCCCTATCAAGATCTGACCACCGTTGTTTATTAGTTGGAAATAAGCCACTACTTTCTCCGACCAGCCCCAAATTGGTCGGTTTTCCCATCCCAAAGCGTGAGTAAACATTTACCACCTCTGAGGCGGGCATCGCTAACGCCAGCTTGGAAACACCAACGTTACTCGACTTCTGTAAGATCCCAGTGATAGTTAACTCAGGGCGTGGTGCCACGTCTCTGATTTCATGACCACGCGAACCATACGTTAATCGGTATGGTCTGGTATCTAACACCGTATTTTCTTTGACAATGCCACTATTCAGTGCACTCATCACCACCAGCGGTTTCACCGTGGAACCAGGCTCAAAAATATCGGTGATGGCACGGTTACGCATCGCATCTTTCGGCGTTCCAGCCAAATTATTGGGATTATAAGATGGGCTGTTTGCCATCGCCAAAACTTCGCCGGTATTAACATCAACCAATACGGCTGTACCTGATTCGGCTTTGTTCAGTGCAACCGCTTTCGTCAATTCGCGATACACCAACGTCTGAAGACGCTCATCTATGCTGAGTGTTAAATCGTGGGCTGCTCTGCTATCGGTAGATGAAATATCCTCAATAACACGCCCTGTACGATCTTTACGAACAGTTCGGCTTCCCGGCATACCTGTCAGCCAGTTGTCAAAGCTCTTTTCAACGCCCTCAATACCTTTACCATCAATGTTAGTCACCCCAATAATATGTGCTGTCACCTGCCCTGCCGGATAATAACGACGGGATTCCTGACGCAAATAGATACCGGGTAACTTCAATTTTTCGACATAATCGCCAATAGAAGTGTTCACCTGGCGGGCCAGGTAAACAAAACGCCCCTTGGGATATTCGTTAATTTTGCTGGTTAATTGTTCAAGAGGGATAGAAAGGGCATCAGCCAAAGCCTGCCAACGGGTATCATTTGTGATGCCGCCTTTTTCAAACACTTCTTTGGGATCTGCCCAAACCGCATCAACAGGCACACTCACCGCCAGCGGGCGCCCATTGCGATCATTAATCATGCCACGGGCGGTTGGAACAGATTGGATGCGCAGGGAACGTGAATCACCTTCTTTTACCAAACGATCAGGGTTGATGATCTGCAAATAGGCAACACGAATCAAAAGCCCGATTAAAGCTATCCCAATGCCTCCACACAGCAAAGCAAAGCGCCAGCTTACAAAACTTGCTTTATCTTCTTGCTTTTTCAACTTTAAAGAGCGTGCAGCTTTCATCGCCCACCTTTTGGTTGTCAACTGGACTCATTGAGTGATCACAATATTCTCTTTACCTGGATCAACGTGTTGCATCTGCAATTTTTCAGTCGCAATCCGTTCAACCCGACTGTGATCACCCAATGCGTTCTCTTCAAGGAGCAGGTTACGCCACTCAATATCCTGAGCATCAAGCTGGATCACTTGACGCTCTTTTTCCGCAGTCAATAAGCGGGTTTGATGGGTGACCGTCACAACACTGATAGCTGAAACGACAACAGCTATCAGCAAAATCAGCGGGAGTTTGGCATTACGGATTAAATCATTACCAATCACTCCAACTAACCCATGACGTTCACCAGCCATTATTCACCCGCCTTTTCAGCAAACCGCAAAACCGAGCTTCGCGCTCTTGGGTTTGTGGCAACTTCACCCTCTGAGGGTTTCATTTTGCCAATGGATTTCAGACTTCTTCCCCCCAGCGTTTTTAACTGCGCTTCCGTGAGAGGCAAACCGACTGGAACCTGTGGCCCTTGACTGTGTTGTCGGATAAAGCGTTTCACTATGCGATCTTCCAACGAATGGAAACTGATGACAGATAATCGCCCTTGTGGTGCCAGAACGCGCAGTGCGCCATCTAATGCACGTTCTATCTCTTCCAGTTCACTGTTAATGTAAATCCTGATAGCCTGAAAGCTGCGTGTTGCCGGATGCTTATGCTTTTCTTTCACTGGGCTTGCCTGAGCAATTAACTCTGCCAGCTCACGGGTACGCGTAAGAGGCTGTTCCTGGTTGCGTGCTACAATGGCTTTCGCGATGCGTTTGGCAAAACGTTCTTCGCCAAATGTTTTCAACACCCATGCGATGTCATCTGCTTCAGCCTTCATCAACCACTCTGCGGCGGACTGCCCACGTGTGGTATCCATACGCATATCCAATGGCCCATCACGCATGAATGAAAAACCACGTTCAGGATCATCCAGCTGTGGGGAAGAAACCCCTAAATCCAGTAATACGCCATTAATTTTTCCAACCAAACCAGCGTCTTCAACATAAGTTACCAATTCAGAAAATGGCCCATGAGTAATAGAAAAACGCTTGTCAGTAATGGCCTTTGACGCTTCAATAGCTTGTGGGTCACGATCGATCGCCATCAAGCGTCCATTAGGGCCCAATTTTGATAAAATCAGACGAGAATGTCCCCCTCGCCCAAATGTGCCATCAATATAAATTCCATCTTCTTGAATATTCAGTCCATTGACAGCTTCATCCAGCAGTACACTGGTATGTTCAAAATGACTATTTGCCATGTTTATAGTGATAAATCCTGTAGCCTTGCTGATAGAGGTTCTTGTGTAGATTGTTCAGCCGCAATATCATCCTGTACCTGTTGATACCAAACTTGCTCATCCCACAATTCAAATTTATTAAATTGCCCAACCAGCATGACCTCTTTTGTTAGCCCTGCGTGCTGACGCAGTGTGCTGGCTAATAAAAGACGTCCTGCACTGTCCATTTGACATTCACTGGCGTGTCCCAATAACAAACGTTGAACACGACGTTCGGCTGGATTCATGCTGGATAAGCGAGATAATTTTTTTTCGATGATTTCCCATTCGGGTAATGTATAAAGCAACAAGCACGGCTGATGAAGATCAATAGTACAAACCATTTGGCCTGTTGATACTTCATTCAGCATTTCTCTATATCGGGCTGGTACAGTGAGCCGCCCTTTGCTATCGAGATTAACCAGTGTTGCTCCACGAAACATACTCAGGTTACCCCTTGATGGCCCAAATCTCCACATTATCCCACAAATCACCACAATTAAGAGTTTACGGATGGTATGAAAACCTTGTCAAGCCAGAGCCCGTGCGCTTTAGCTAGATTTACAGAAAGATTCAGAAGAGAAAAAGAAGGATTTTTTAGTTTTGGCTATGTTAATAATAGATAACACTATGATAATTTTGAATAATTTAATAAATCTGTAGCGAGACTAATTTAGAATGGAATTTAGCCAATTAATTACCACTTAAATTAATTTATGCAACTCATATCTCATTGTTGATCAGTTGTTAATCATCATAACCTTATCAATAATAACTATATATTTAAGTTACAATAGCATAAAAAATAATAACATTTTGAAATTTTACATTTATCTGAAAACATAAAATGGTTATATATCAAACGAATAAAAAAATAATACCCAAATAACAAATAACATACATAAACAGTAACAATTTGTTACAAAATTATTCATCTTGTGAATTTAAATAACACATTATCGATTTTCACGGTCATCAAAAGCCGTTTAGAAGAATTTTAGTAAGAATAATCTCAAAATTACCTCAACAAGCGTATTTTGATGATTTTTGGCAGACAAACAGCACCCTCATCTTTAATGAGGGTACTCAATTAGGCTTTGCGGCTTAACTTACCACGACGGCAGAGATGACGACGCATTCGGGTTATTCCAGGGGTTGGACGTTGTTTTTCATTCAAACTGGCTAATACCAGTTCAAGGGCACGTTCAGCGACATCACGATGGCGTTGTGCCACCGACAATACCGGACATTCAAGGAAATCAAGCAACTCATGATCACCAAATGTGGCAATAACTAATTGACTTGGTAAACGACCACTGCGCTTGAGGAGTGTATCCATGACGCCCTGAAGTAACGCAAATGAAGTGGTATACAAAGCCTGAGGAACAGGGTTTGCTTCCAACCATGACGCAAATACTTCAGCCGCCGCTTCACGTTCATAGCTATTGGCATAAAGATAGTTTACTTCCCGTGGATCATGCTCCCATGCTTCGCGGAATCCTTGTTCACGCAAAAAACTGACCGATAATTCAGGCAATGCCCCCAAATAAAGGACAGATTCAGCCGGAAATTGACGCAACTCCTGTGCCAACATCTTCGCATCTTCGAGATCATCGCCAACCACACTGACAAAGTGTTCGCTGTCCAGAGCACGGTCAAGTGCGATAATTGGCAATGTGCGGTTTGCCCAGCGCTGGTAGAAAGGATGCTCAGGCGGTAAAGCAGTGGAAACAATGATCGCATCGACTTGACGTTGCAAAAGATGTTCAACACAACGCATTTCATTATCAGGCTGATCTTCAGAACAGGCGATCAATAACTGGTAGCCACGCTGCCGTGCCTGACGCTCAAGATAATTGGCAATACGTGTGTAGCTGGTATTTTCCAAGTCAGGTATGACTAAACCGATTGAACGGGTTCGCCCCGCCCGAAGGCCAGCAGCGACAGCATTGGGATGATAATTATGCTCCCTGACCACTGCCATCACTTTTTCTACTGTCTTATCACTGACCCGATACTGCTTGGCTTTACCATTGATGACATAACTGGCCGTAGTACGTGAAACACCTGCTAAGCGGGCGATCTCATCCAGTTTCACATTAACCCCTTAGTAAGATTATGAAAAAGCCCTACTTTACAGTAGGGCTCAATGAATATCTGTATTTTAACCCGCAGATTACGATTTTTCATCGCATAATTTTATCTCCGCGCGAAACACCAACTATACCCGATCGCGCGACTTCGACAATCTCTGCTACGTCTCTGACTGAATCAAGAAAAGCGTCCAGTTTTTCACTCGTTCCCACTAATTGAACAGTATAGAGTGTTGAAGTCACATCAACGATCTGCCCGCGAAAAATATCGGTGCTGCGCTTAATCTCTTCCCGTCCATATCCGCTGGCTTGTAATTTAACCAGCATGATTTCACGCTCAACATGAGGCCCTGCTGTTAATTCGTTGACTCGCAATACATCCACCAACTTATGTAATTGCTTTTCAATTTGCTCCAATACCTTGGCATCCCCTTTGGTTTGAATCGTCATACGTGACAATGTGGGATCATCAGTCGGAGCAACAGTCAAACTCTCGATGTTATAACCTCGTTGGGAAAACAAACCAACCACGCGGGATAATGCTCCCGATTCGTTTTCAAGTAATACAGACAAAATCCGGCGCATGATCAGGTCCTCTCTGTTTTGCTTAACCACATTTCATCCATTGCTCCGCCTCGGATTTGCATTGGATAAACATGCTCTGTCTCATCAACGGTAACATCCACGAAAACCAGACGTTGATTTTCAGTCACTTCATGCAGTGCCTGGGTGAGTTTCGCCTCCAACTCATCGTAAGTTTGGATGGGGATACCAATATGCCCATAGGACTCGGCCAATTTGACGAAATCAGGCAGGGATTCCATGTAGGATTGAGAATGACGCCCCGCGTATATCATATCCTGCCATTGTTTCACCATACCCAAGAAACGGTTATTCAGATTCAGTACCAGAACAGGCAAACCATATTGCAGGGCAGTAGACAATTCTTGAATATTCATCTGAATACTGCCATCCCCTGTCACACACACGACTGTAGCTTCAGGTTTTGCCAACTTCACTCCAAGCGCAGCAGGCAAACCAAATCCCATCGTTCCTAAACCACCGGAATTGATCCAATGTCTCGGTTTATCAAATGGATAATGCAAAGCCGCAAACATCTGATGCTGACCAACATCTGACGCAATATAGGCTTCCCCTTTGGTGAGACGATAAAGGGTTTCAATAACAGCCTGTGGCTTGATTTTTACTGTTGTGTGATCGTAATCAAGGCACTTGCGGCTGCGCCACTGTTCAATGGAAAGCCACCAATCTTTCAGGGCATCAGGATCTTGGGTATCTTCTATGGAATCCAATAATTCCAGCATCTGACCAAGTACCTGTTTAGCATCGCCAACAATAGGGATATCCGCCGTTACCGTTTTAGAAATTGAGGTTGGATCAATATCAATGTGTAATACGGTTGCTTCCGGGCAATATTTTTCCAAGTTATTGGTTGTTCGATCGTCAAAACGCACACCTATGGCAAAAATGACATCAGAGTTGTGCATCGCTTTATTCGCTTCAAAAGTCCCGTGCATTCCCAGCATTCCCAGACTTTGGCGATGCGTTGCAGGAAATGCGCCCAATCCCATCAACGTACTGACGACCGGAAGATGAAAATGTTCCGCTAACTTCAGCAGTTCAGTGGTACAGGCTGAATTTATGGCCCCACCCCCGACATAAATCACCGGTTTTTTTGCTGCCGCCAGCGTCTTCAATGCACGTTTAATTTGCCCTTTGTGTCCCTGAACAGTAGGGTTATAAGAACGCATGTTAATTTTTTCAGGATACACATAAGGGAATTTCAATGCAGGATTAACGGTATCTTTGGGAAAATCGATAACAACAGGCCCTGGCCGACCGCTTGCGGCCAGGTAAAAAGCTTTTTTAATGGTATCCGGGATATCTTCTGCTTTTTTTACCAGAAAACTGTGTTTCACGATGGGGCGGGAAATTCCCACCATATCGCACTCCTGAAAAGCATCATTACCTATCAGGGAACTGGCAACCTGACCAGATAACACGACCATAGGAATTGAATCCATGTACGCCGTTGCAATGCCCGTCACAGCATTGGTTGCCCCTGGCCCAGAGGTGACTAAAACAACTCCAACGTTTCCGGTACAACGCGCATAACCATCCGCCATATGAACAGCACCCTGTTCATGACGCACTAAAATATGTTCGATTCCCCCAATCGTATGCAGGGCATCATAAATATCCAGAACTGCCCCGCCCGGATAACCGAACACGTGTTCAACGCCCTGATCGATCAGCGATCTGACAACCATTTCGGCTCCTGACAACATCTCCATCGAGTTTGCCTCCAGGCTCTGTTTGCAAGTTAATCGTCGGAATTTCATAAGGTAACGAAAAAGTTACCTTATTTATTCCATTTCTTATTTATTCCATAACACTAAGTTAACTAACATAACGTTAGACACACGTGTTAGCAAACAACAATTTACATATTGAAAATATTTGTTGAAGAAGAGCCGAACTTTTACCTATTTTTAATCCTGATACATAGATTCAATTTCGCGCTGATAACGTTGAATAATAACTTTACGGCGTAATTTCAGTGTCGGTGTTAATTCACCTTTTTCCATTGAAAAAGTTTCCGGCAAAAGAATAAATCGTTTAACTTGATGGAATTTAACAATATTCTTTTGCATTTCCTTTAATCGCCGCTCAAACAGCTCGACAACCTGATGGTTACGCAGCAGCTCAAGACGATCACGATAATGGAGATTGATAGATTTTGCGTATTCTTCCAGCGCTTCATAACTGGGAACGATCAGCGCAGAAACAAATTGGCGGGCATCAGCAATAACGGCAATATGTTCAATAAAACGATCCTGCCCTAGCGTTCCTTCAATCATTTGCGGCGCAATATATTTTCCTGTTGATGTTTTCATTAAATCTTTCAGGCGCTCGGTAATAAACAGGTTACCACTATCATCCAGCTTTCCGGCATCACCTGTCCGCAACCAGCCATCTTCCGTAAAGGCATGGACAGTTTCCTCCGGGCGATTGAAGTACCCTTTCATGACAATAGGGCCACGCACTTGGATCTCCCCTTCCGCACTAATGCGAACATCAACATCAGGTAATGGCGTACCAATTGAGCCTAACAGATAATTTTTTTCTTCCCAGCAAGACACCGTGGCACAAGTTTCTGTCATGCCGTACCCATATTTGATATCCAGACCGATGGAGAGAAAAAAACGGGTAATGGCATCGTCAAGACGTGCTCCCGCCACGGGCAAGAAACGTACTCGTCCCCCTAAAAGACCACGGAGCTTATTCAACACTAGTCTGTCAGCCAATTGATAACTACCGCGCGTGAATGGACAACCTTTTTTGTTCTTCTGCCGACGCATCCAATGCTCTTCTCCCCGCTTCAAGGCCCAATTAAAAATCATCCTACGCCAAAAAGACGCACGGGAAACCTTTTCTAAGATCGCGCCATGCACTTTTTCATAAAAACGGGGAACAGAACACATTACCGTCGGACGCACATCTGACATGGCTTCACGCACAAGATTCGTATCTGTTAAATAGACGTTCAGAGCACCTGTGTGCATGACATAATAACTCCACGCCCGCTCAAAAATATGGGATAGCGGTAGAAAGCAGAGCGATACATCCTGGTTGGTCAATGTTAATCTCTGGTCATGCAGATAGAGCTGTGCCGCCATATTTCGGTAATCCAGCATCACTCCCTTTGGCTCTCCCGTTGTGCCAGAGGTATAGATTAACGTGAAAAGGTCGTTCAAATTCTGATCCGCAATACGGCGATGAAGTTCTGCCTGATATTGCGAATAATCATTGTCAATAAAAGCGGATAAATACAATGCTTGCGGGCATCCTTTCAAGTCAACAGATTCATCCATAACAATAAGATGAGCAAGCTTAGGACACAGTTCTAGCAATGTTATAGCAATGTCATATTGCTCCTGCCCGCCAACAAATAACACCTGTACGCCTGCATCATTAAGAATAAATGCAGCCTGATCACCCGTATTAGTCGCGTACAATGGCACTGTCACAGCCCGAAGCTGAAGAATAGCTAAGTCAGCCAATGACCATGCCATACAATTCTGCGCAAAAATACCCACTTTCCCCTGCACTTCTATTCCCAATGACAATAATGCTTTTGCCATAGATATTGTTGTGCATTCAACCTGCTGCCAATTCATTTCCAACTGTTCTGATGGTGACCACTGCCGAAAGGCAATTTTTTCTGGATATTCATTGAATTGTTGCTGCAAGCGATTAACCAAGTGATAGGCGTGCAGAGGATCTGTTATCACAATATATTCCTGTATAAATATTTCATTCAGCGTCTTTAGTAAGTGTATTACCTACTTTTCAGCTTACAGATGTTAGCTATTTTCGTGCAGTCTACCTATTCCGACTAAAAGGGGGAAGTCCATTTTTGAGAGAGCGCTATCCCAATATGCAACATAGGGATAGACTCTGATTTCATCTATTCTGCTTTAACGTGATCTATTCTTGCTCACCAAGATGGCTTAACAGTGATTTCATCCACTGATGGCCTTTATCCCGCTCTGTTGCACCATGCCATATCAAATAGCAAGGCCGAAAAATCGGACCATTGGGCAAAGAGACTGAACAGATATTTAACTGTTCGGAGTAATGATCAACCATCCATTTTGGTACTATGGCAACTAAATAAGTCTGGGAAACAATATTAAGAACGCTATTTAAATCCGTTCCCTGATAAGAAACAGAACGCGATAATTCATTATTTTCATAGTAAAGCTTACTAAATGAATCTATATTATCCAACGCAACGATAGCATGTCTTTCTTCCTGCAATTGTTGCTGAGTAATTCGCTCACTAATTCTGGGATGATGTTTAGATACAGCCAAGACCAATTCATCATTAAACAGAGAATAATTATGAAAGTCAGAACAATCCAATTGATTGTAGCTGATAACAAACTCTATTTCCTGATATTTTAATTGTTTCTCAATATCATCATTAATTTGTGTTTTAATAACAACTTCGATATTAGAATCATGTTTTTTTAGCTGTCCAACAATTTGAGCAGCTAAACGAATATCAAGAGGGCTACAAATAGAGAGATGAAATACTCTTGTGCTTTTGTTGGGATCAAATCCCACTCCAGGGAGTTCATTATGGACAATTTGCAGTGCCTGTCTCAGTGGCCCAAAAAGCTGTTTTGCTCTCGCCGTTGGCTGAATACCTCGGCCATAACGCACAAATAATTCATCACCAAACATGGTTTTCAAACGAGCGACAGCATTACTGACAGCCGGTTGTGACATTCCCAATGCCTGGGCTGCACGTGTAATATTCTGCATTTGCATCACAGTATCAAAAACAGTCAGCAAATTAAGATCCACACCACGCAATTGAATATCACATGATGCTTTTTTTTCTGTCGTTATTGAGTTGTATTCTGTCATTATTTCACTCCACTAAACTTATATACGCATTAAACTTCAAGTTGCAACTGACAACACTCTATGAAATCACACGCATCTTGAAGTTAGATTGGTATAGCAGTGTTCTCATTAAATATGGAAATTAATAAGATCAATTATCCCAATGCATTAGAAAATATATTGAGATTCATTCTTGTACAAAAAAATAAAATATGCATAACCAATACATTTTTATCTACGTAACCGTAATATTTTTATAGGTATGAATATTAACGTGTTATATATGAATG
>NZ_JADEUF010000041.1 GCF_015163655.1 Xenorhabdus griffiniae
CCTCTACTGGGCCTATATTAACCTCGGCAAGCTTGCAGGTTGGTACGATTCAAAACGTAATGGTCGAGTAGGATGGGAAAGATTATGGGAAGGATGGTTCATATTACAAACTATCCTGGAAGGTTACCTGCTTGTACAGTCTCTTGAGCTAGAGATGTGATCAAGAGACAGAGCTAGTCCGGGGTTTGTTGCGCTCTGACGTAGTTTTTCAATGTCTCTATCGTGACTCCCCCCGTACTACATGCAAAATAAGAGCGCGACCATAACGCACCAGACTTGGACTGACGTGGTAATTGAGCATTCAATCGACGAACATAACGACTACTGATCGATTTCAAATTATTCACTAGCACACTGACGGCAAGTTTTGGCGGGTAAGCGACGAGTACGTGAACGTGATCTGCCTCGCCATCCATTTCTAAGATATCAATTTCAAGCCGTTCAGCAGCCGATAAAAACGCATCCTGTATCTGACTAATCATCGTGCTATTCAGTAATTTTCGACGATATTTCGTGACAAATATAAGATGAACGACGAGTTTGCTGATGGAATGACGACGGTGTAAATAATCTGTAAAATTCTCACGTACACTCATTGAAATAAAACCACGCTGTGCATTAGTCTATGGTCATAGTCATAGAGAGCGGTCATGATGTACAGCGCAACGAAAGTCCGGCTTTATCCCACAGAAGAACAACGTCAGGCACTGGAAAAACAGTTCGGTGCCGTCAGGTTCGTCTACAATAAAGCCTTGCATCTTCGTTCGCACGTGTACAAATATCACGGCGTTTCGCTCAATAATCGCAAAGATATTCAGCCCTTATTGCCTGTCGCTAAAAAATCCCGGCGTTATGCGTGGATAGCGAATGCAGACAGTCATGCCTTACAGGTTTCCTTGCAAAATCTGGACAGAGCCTTTGTGAATTTTTTTCAGAAACGTGCCCGTTATCCCCGATTCAAAAGTAAACATGGCAAACAGTCCAGCTACCATTGCAGCAGTCTGAAAGTGACCGCGGAGAGTATAAAAATTCCGAAAATTTCTGCGATAAAAGCCAAAATCCATCGGGAAATATCAGGCGCGATAAAAAATATTACTATCATCCGCTCGGCTACGGGCAAATATTATGCGTCAATCCTGAGTGAAAAGCCGGAGACTGCGCCGGAAAAGCCGACAAAGATAGCAACTGTCACGGGACTGGATATGGGGTTATCCCACTTTGCTATTCAATCAGATGGTCACAAAGTCGCGAACCCGCGTCCCCTGCTCCGCAACAGCCGCAATCTGCGGCGAAAACAAAAAGCCCTTTCACGGAAACAGAAAGGGAGCGCGAACCGGGCAAAAGCCCGCTTGCAGGTAGCGAAGTGCCATGAGCATGTGGCTAATACCCGCGCCGATTTTCAGCATAAACTCTCCCGTACACTGGTTGACGAAAACCAAGCAATCATTGTCGAGACACTGAAAATCAAAAATATGATGAAGAATCACCAACTCGCCCGTGCTATCGGCGATGCAAGCTGGCACAGTTTTATCAACAAGTTGGCTTACAAAGCTGAGCAAAAGGGGGTTCATCTGGTCAGACTGGAGCAGGGATTCGCCAGCAGTAAACTCTGCCATTGTTGTGGCTACAGGATGCCGGACATGCCGCTGCGTCAGCGTTTATGGTCATGCCCGGAATGTGGTACGGCTCATGACAGGGATATCAATGCAGCCCTCAATATCCGACATAAAGGGATACTGGCATTACAGGCGGCGGGACACGTCGTTTCTGCCCACGGAGGCTTGCGTAAATCCGTTGTACCAACGGTTGCAGCCTGAGAAGTGGGAAGCCTTGCCGTTTACGGCGGGGAGCAGTCACATTAATGTATAAAAATAAGCAGAAATACCACTTTTGCCCCATTGCACCCTCGTAATGAGCAGGGTATGGTGTTTTCTTCTCATACAAAAACAGACGCAAACGCCAATATGAAATTTTCGCAATTCGGTAACAAATTTACACAAGATTCGGGAATTACCCGTCTGATGAATGATCTCAACCAAGGTCTGAGAACGCCTGGTGCAATTATGTTAGGCGGTGGCAATCCTGCACATATCCCAGAAATGGATGCCTATTTCCAGCAGATATTGACTGACATGGCGTTAGACGGTCAATTAAGCGAAACCCTATGCAACTATGACGGGCCACAAGGGAAAAACACCTTGATAGCAGCGCTGGCCCAAGAATTGAGAGAAAAGCTCGGTTGGGACATCCACCCACAAAATATTGCCCTGACTAATGGCAGCCAAAGTGCCTTTTTCTATCTGTTTAATTTACTGGCAGGTCGCGCTGACGATGGCTCAATGAAACGTGTTTTGTTTCCTCTTGCTCCAGAATATATTGGCTATTCAGATTCAGGTTTGGATGAAGGATTATTTGTCGCTAATAAGCCGAATATTGAATTACTGCCCAACGGCCAATTCAAATACCACGTCGATTTCGATCACCTGAATATTACCGAAGACATTAACCTGATTTGCGTCTCTCGTCCTACCAACCCAACAGGCAACGTAATCACTGATGAAGAATTACTGCGCCTGGATAGCCTGGCTCAACAGCACCAAATCCCCTTATTGATCGACAATGCCTACGGTGTGCCATTCCCTGGTATTATTTTCAGCGACGCTACCCCGCTGTGGAATCACAATATCATTCTGTGCATGAGTCTGTCCAAACTGGGCCTGCCAGGCTCCCGCTGCGGTATCATCATCGCTAATGAAAAAATTATCAGTGCTATCAGCAATATGAACGGCATTATTAGCCTGGCTCCTGGCGGTGTTGGGCCAGCTCTCGCCCTGGAAATGATTAAGCGTAACGACCTCTTGCGTCTGTCACAAAATGTTATTCAACCATTTTATAAGCAGCGGGTAGAAAACGTAATTAGCATCATTCGGCGCCATATATCGGAAGATCGCTGCCTTATCCATAAACCGGAAGGTGCCATATTTCTCTGGCTCTGGTTCAAGGACTTACCCATCACGACAGAAGAGCTTTATCAGCGGTTGAAGAAACGTAAGGTGCTAATGGTGCCGGGACACTTCTTCTTTCCGGGACTAGAACACGATTGGTCACATGCCCATCAATGTATGCGAATGAACTATGTTCCTGATATAGAGAAGATCGAAGAAGGTATTCGTATTCTGTCTGAAGAGATTGAGATAGCGCATCAAGAAGCAGAACGCTGATCTTGCATCGCAATCTGTCAATAAAAAAAAGCTCCCTCATTTTAGGGGGGAGGGAGCAAGATGATAACGAGGACTTTTACCTGCGAACAGGACAGTAGTTATTAGAATCCCAAAAGAATTCTTCACACACAATAGGAAAGGAAAACATTCCCTGTTTTTATACCTTCCCTGAACTGCGTATATTTAACCAGAAAAAACTTATTATAATGAATTGAATAAGCAGGGATTTTTTGCCTTAAATTACCTCTACTATCTCAAATTGAAGCCAAATTAAGACAATTGGGCAGCATTTTGTGATCTAAAGCACATTTAATGAATCAAACAATTATTCTTAATTAACCAAATCATAAGGCCCAGAAAATAACGGCCAAAATTTGGGGAGACATAATCCTTAAAAACATTGCCAACGGATAAACTGTCGCATATGACAACGCCGCAGCCCCGCTGGTACTATGCATTCCATTCGCAAAAGCCAGGGCGGGAGGATCTGTCATGGCACCTGCCAGCACCCCACATAAACTGAGATAATTCATTTTTATCACAACACGTGCCAGCAGGCTTACAACTAACAGGGGAACTATTGTTATCAATGCCCCATAACCAATCCACGCCAGCCCTTCGCCGTGTACCAGTGTATTAATAAAATTACCGCCAGATTTCAGCCCTACAACCGCCAGAAACATAACTATTCCCAGCTCGCGCAAGGCCAGATTCGCACTGGGAGGCATAAACCAATAAAGTTTACCGATCGTGCCAATCCGTCCCACAATTAACGCAATAACCAAAGGCCCTCCCGCCAATCCCAAGCGTAACGCAGCAGGAAAACCAGGAATAAACAGAGGAATCGAACCTAATAAAACCCCTAACCCTATTCCAATAAATACAGGCAACATCTGAACTTGCTGAAGTTTTTGCTGTGAGTTACCTAAAAGCCTTGTAACGGCTTCTACAGCTTCAGGACGACCGACAATATTCAGGATATCGCCGAACTGTAAGCTGGCATTATTACTGGCAACCAGTTCAATTCCAGCACGATTAAGGCGTGTGACAACAACATCATATTTCTGTTTTAAATTGAGCGCTCCAAGCCTCTGGCTCAATACTTCATCATTCGTTACCACAACCCTGACGGATTGAAAAATATCACTGGCAGTAGACAAAGAAACGTCAACCTCTTCCCCAATGACCAGCCTGACCTGATTCAACGCTTCCCGCTGCCCCACCAGATACAGTAGATCCCCACTTTGAATCACAGTAGTTGGCTGGGGCACCATCAACAAATCTTGCCGTTTTAGGCGGGAACATACCACTGCATCATTATTATTGAGCAGCGGAATGTCCTGCATCATTAATCCATTCAAATTTGGATTACATACAGCAATATTCATTGTCTGGAGCAGTTCTCTGCCCTGATTGTTCTGGTTATCGAACGAATTGGCCTCCTGTTCAATTCTCACTCTGAAAAAAAGGCGAACCAACCACATAACCAGCAAAATACCGCAAATTCCCATAGGATAAGCCATCGCATATCCCATACCCATTTGACTAACCAGTAAAGGAGCAGATCCTAAATCTGCCAGAATTTGCTGCCCTGCCCCTAAAGATGGCGTATTTGTCACTGCACCGGAAAAAATACCTAAAATAATGGGTAAAGGAACATCAAACAATTTGTGAATAATTGCAGCAACTAATCCACCAATAATAACAATCAGGACAGCAAAACCATTTAATTTAAGTCCAGAAACTCTCAGAGAAGAAAAAAAACCCGGACCAACTTGAATACCAATAGTATAAACAAAAAGAATTAAGCCAAATTCCTGAATAAAATGCAGCATATTATTACTGAGAGACAGAGAATACATCTGGGCAAAATGGCCAACTATAATCCCACCAAACAAAACCCCACCAATTCCAAGACCAATACCCCGTATTCGCCAGTTACCTATCCATAACCCCAATGTGGCAGACAGCGCCAGCAAGCTCATTGTTAATGCAATATCACTCATGACCCGCTTCCTTTACCCAAGGTTAATTATCCGAAAAATTAGTCATTTTCTCTTATTTTTCATAAACGATAGTTTACCACCAATTAAATATTGGCAGGAATTAACCGCAAGTTATGTGTTTTAAGCCACATATTGTATGCATTGAACTTAAAAAAGAAATTTAAACTCACATCACAAAAAATTATCAAATTTAGCGATAAATGCTATAGCAAACTGAATATTACCTGACTATAGTAAATAGTATTAAAAGGTAAACAGCATTAAAGGGTAAACAACTTTATACGCATTAAATTTCAAGTTGCAATTTACAACACTCTATGAAACCTGATTTCTTCACCCGCTTCGCGAGGAGAAATCACACGCATCTTGAAGTTAGATTGGTATAAAGTACCTGTCATGCTTTGGAAAAGTGGCGTTAATAGCGAATAAAGTATCTGGACATTGGCAAATTAACTCATTGAGATCATGGAAACGATGAAAAATTGTAAAGTGCTTCTATTACTATGTACCACATTAGGATGGTTACTACTTACTGGCTGTTCCAGTCTCATGACCCACAGCGGTCCCTATCAAGGTTATTACTCTGGAGCAAAAGCCAATATTGGCATGTTGCAAGATGACAAAACAGGATGGCTTATGAAGCCGTTGCTTGCGCTCGACCTGCCATTTTCTGCCTTCTTAGACACGCTTCTGCTTCCCTATGATTATGCTCGTTCCGATCAAGATAGCGCAGAGCAATCCCCCAAACATCGTATAGAGCAGCTCGATAAAAAGCCAATCGTCATACTGCCTACACCAGAAACTGTAGACCACGATACTTAAAAAACGATGAGCAATATTAGTGTAATGTCGGGCATCACCATTAATCGGCAATGCCCATTATGCTCCCTTGGTTTTCAGTTAATCCCTGTTTCCACCACAAATAGTTGTCGGTAACCGTCAATATCACGCATAAAAGCGACATAGCGATCATCCGGTGATATCACTATCGCATCAGCGGAAGGGGCATCATCAGTGCGCTCCGTTAAACGCTGGATTTTTCCAGTCTGACTATCACAGAGTACAACACTATTGTCACAAACACAGGCAATAAACCGCCCACGGCTATCCCAGCTAAATGCGGATTGTATACTGTTCTTGTTGTAAGTTATCTGCATTGGCTCACCACCATTTGGTGAGATATACCATAGCTGGACAATCCCTTTTTCATCTTTCATCAGGAAACAGATTCTACTGCCATCTGGTGATGTTCTTAGCCAATGACGTGGAACATTCACCACTCCCGGCCAGCGATTATCGTGCGTAAAAGTCAGGCGTTTCTGTTTTACTCCCGCTGGTGGCGCGGGTAATGCTGTTTCCGTACCTGTTAAAGGTTGGCTACCTGCAATGGCATATTCATCATTGTGCTCTGGCAGATCAACGAGATAAATTTCCGGTATTTTTTCGCCATTTGTGGCGTAGGTATCCCCAATAAAAGCCAGTGACCAACGCTGCCATTGACCATTATCTTTGCGATATCCTCGCTGTCCAATCCATCCTTCTTCATAAGCTCGATTGATGTCATCACTGCCGGGACGCGGGCGGGCCGTAGTCTCGCTAACCACAACCGAAAAATAGCTACCACCATATTCCCTCGGATGTTTTTTATCTGGTATTACAGCTTGTAAAGGAACGGCTACCGCCACATTACGTAGATCAAGCGCAGGATCTAACTCATGCATCACATGGTCATTGTAGGTAAAACTGAGACGACTACCATCGGGGCTGAAAACATGAACATGTGTTCCACCGCGCAAAGCGCCAGTGGTATAAGGTGGAGTAATATCCATGGCATCAATGTTAATTGCCACATTGGGCTGTACATCAGAAACCATGACACCACGGCGATGATGAAAATCATATTGCCACTGTGCATCTGGTTTTTCCGGTCCATGAATAAAGGCATAACGAACTGGCTCTTGCGGACTCACAGTCACCACGCCGACATGAGCGCCATCCTTTGCCTGATAGATAATTTCAGTCTGTCCATGATTAACATGAATTTTTTCTATCGTTAAACCGGTAAAAGAGGCGCCATCGGGACGAACATCGTACACCAACCATTGGCTGTCTGGCGTCCAAACATTTATATTAGTTATCTGATGGCTACGACTATCGAATGTAATCTGACGTTCCTTAAAAACCATTTTACTGCCTTCTTTTGCGAGGTTTCGGATAATAAAAACTAATTTTATTCAAATTCGGCTAAAAAATTTCAGTCGAGACGTTATTATTCCAACAGTACTCTTTACTTCTACGTTATATTTCATGTAATTAAACTTATGCTACTCAGTGTCCTTTATATCATTGGTATTACGGCTGAAGCCATGACAGGCGCCTTAGCCGCAGGTCGTCGAAAAATGGATGTATTCGGCGTTATCATTATTGCTTCCGTGACAGCCATTGGTGGTGGCACTGTCCGTGATATTATTTTGGGGCACTATCCCCTTGGCTGGGTAAAAAATCCAGAGTATATAGTGACCGTTGCCTGTGCTGCCGTGCTCACTATCTGGGTTGCTCCCATGATGAAACATCTACGCCGTCTGTTTCTTATTCTTGATGCCATTGGCTTAATCGTCTTCTCCATCATAGGTGCACAAATCGCGTTAGAAATGCACTACAGTCCGATTATTGCCGCCATTGCCGCCGTCATCACTGGCGTTTTTGGTGGCGTATTGCGCGATATGTTTTGTAATACCATCCCTTTGGTATTCCAAAAAGAGATTTATGCCGGTGTCTCTTTTGCCTCTGCCTGGCTCTATATTGCCTTACTGCATACGCCATTACCCCCGAACAGCGTTATCTTGATTACACTTGTTGCGGGACTCGCTGCACGATTAATTGCTATTCGTTATCGCCTTGGTTTACCCATCTTCAATTACGATGGCACAGACCACTGATACCGTAATGAATCTCTGGGGCGCCTTTTGCCCCTATTTACTTAATATCTCTTGTTTTCTCAATATCCCGTAAAGATAAAATATGAATTACCGCCTTAATCTCAGGATGCTGTAAAAAGGCCAAGATTTTTTCTCTTTGTTTTACTGTTAATGTGTGTTTCGCTTTTGTGTCAGAGAATATCGTTTCCCACTGCCATCCCAGTTTATCTGCTTGTTCATCTGTAAAGTGCCTGGCATAAGGCAGGCCAATGGCTTCGTACCATAATGAAAGTGGCTGTAACTTTGCCTGTTGAAATTGGGAGAAAATTAATTCCGCACGTTTAGTTCCAATATTGGTCACTGCCCCAAGCTGTTCCTTATCCAAATCCAGCCAAGTCGTTAAATTTACCACCAGCCCATGTTTTACCAACGCTGACCACGTTCCTTGTCCCACGCCTTTCATTTTCAATTTTACCCCAAGCCACGTCAGACGAGCGATAAGCTGTTGTTGGCAATAATGATCATCATTAGTTGCATTTTGATGTTCGAGTGTCAGGCAACTCAGGAAATGATAATCCTGCTCATTAGGTGGTTGAATATCAGGGCGTTCCGTCATACGCCACACCACTTTATCGAGTTTAGGTATACCATGTCCCGCCAGCGTCACCGTAATTTTATCGCCAGGATAGACATTCCACTGCTTCCAACGTTTGATCGAACCGATGTTAACTCGACTGACCTGTCGATCATCCACCTTTACTTTTTCCAGTTCTAATCCAACGGATATTCTCCCTGTCCGGCCTATTGTGAAATTAACACCTTTTACAGTTGTCATTTGCTGCCGCAATGGATATTTCCATGCAATCGCCCAACTGTTTGATCCAGAACGCCATTGTCGGCCTGTCGGTTCAAGCTCTTGGCGTAATACAATCCCATCTGTAGCAAAAGGGAGGGGCTGGACAAAATAATTTTTCCATCTTTTTTCGGCATCTTCTGCTGTGGCAATGGGGTGATTATATTGCTGTGTGATGGGGAACCCCATTACTGCCAATTTTTCCAGTTTCACCGCCATTTCATTTGGTCCATCCGGCCAGCCCCAAATAAAAATACCAACGTGTTTCAGTTCTGGCGCTGGAGTTTTACGTATCATTAAACCTGCAACTTTACTGCGCGCCCCCTGACTTCCCGCAACAAACTGACGATGCTGTTCCTGCTGCCAGAAAAGCTCACCTTGTAATACCAAATGTTCAGGGGCATTTTTAATCCGTTTAGGAATACTGGGAATAAATGCGCTTTTATCCATCCAGTCTATTCCTTCAATACCATTACCGCGGCTAATTAGCCGCACTAATTGACCTTTTTCATACACCAAAGTAACTGCAACACCATCAATTTTAGGTTGCAACCACACCCCTGTGCGCCCCTGTAACCACTGGTTAATTTCCTGTATTCCTTTCAACTTATGCAAGCCTGTATGCTGCACAGGATGAAACTGTTTCCCTGAACGTTTAGGTGAGGGCCCAGGAATTAGGGACGTGTCGGCAACCGGGCTAACAGAGAGTAAGACGCTGTCTGACCCATGATTTAAACAACTTTGCCAAATTCTCAAGGTATCCAATAATTGATCGTAAATTTCATCATCTATTTCACTCATTCCCTTCTGACGATATAGATGATCCCACTTAACCACCTGCTGTGACAGGCGCCTAGTTTCACGCTGAAATTTTTCTTGTGGCCAGTCAGGACACTGAACCTTGTTGGCAAACGCCATTGGCATACCAGCTAGCAATATCCATACTGTTATTAAAAAACTAATGAGAAAATTAAGCATCCCTGCTCCTTGGTTTCCTTAAAACGGCTTCCTAAAAAATTGATGCCAAGACACGGGCAGAGAATAAAAAGCAGGAAAATTTTTACCAAGTGGCAAAAAGGAAGTTTGCGAGACGTTTCGAAAAATAAATGTGCAATTTCTGCAACCGACTATTTTTGCTGAAAATGTCTCGCAAAAAATCTCATTAATGCCAGTTTGTTAAGAAAATATTTTGGTGAAATACCTGTTGGCATGTATTGTAGCGCTGCATGGATTAACGTATCCGTGTATACTATGTGGGATCTTATATTCCTGCGCTTGCATTTATTTATACCCAATCAGTCAAGAAATCATCATGAACCAAGGAACGTTATATATTGTTTCTGCGCCGAGTGGAGCAGGAAAATCAAGCCTTATTCAGGCTTTATTAAAAACCCAGCCCTTGTATGACACTCAGGTTTCTGTTTCGCATACAACGCGGCAAGCTCGCCCAGGCGAAAATCATGGTGAACACTATTTTTTCGTCACAGTGGATGAATTTCAAGATATGATCAACCATGATGAATTTTTGGAATATGCCTGTGTTTTTGGTAACTATTACGGCACATCCCGAAAAGTCATCGAAGATACACTCGCCAGTGGCGTTGATGTTTTTCTTGATATTGACTGGCAAGGTGCACAGCAAATCCGCCAGAAAATGCCAATAGCTCGCAGCATTTTCATTCTTCCACCTTCTAAGGAAGAGTTGCTCCGCCGCCTGCGTGGGCGCGGTCAAGACAGCGAAGAAATCATTGCCAAACGCATGGCTCAGGCTGTCGCGGAAATGGAACATTACAACGAATATGATTACGTCATCATCAATGACGATTTCAATACGGCACTGGCCGATTTACAATCGATTATTCGTTCAGAGCGTCTGCGATTAGATCGTCAGACCCAGCGGCATGATGCCTTAATCAGCAAATTATTGGCAGACTGAACCAAGTTTCAGTATTATGCCCAGTCATTTATTTATCTGTGGAGTAGCACTCATATGGCACGCGTAACTGTTCAAGACGCAGTAGAAAAAATTGGTAACCGTTTTGACCTGGTGTTGGTCGCTGCTCGCCGAGCACGCCAATTGCAAGCAGGTGGCAAAGATCCCCTCGTTCCAGAAGAAAACGATAAGATGACTGTTATTGCCCTGCGTGAAATCGAACAAGGTCTCATCAACAACAAAATTCTTGATGTTCGTGAGCGCCAGGAACAGCAAGAACAAGAAGCCGCAGAAATCAAAGCCGTTTCTGCCATCGCTGAAGGTCGTCGTTAATTTTACGGTAGGTCTGCCTTGTACCTGTTTGAAAGCCTGAATCAGCTGGTTCTGAAATATTTGCCTGAAGATCAAATTGATCTGCTTAAACAGGCCTATGTAGTTGCGCGGGATGCCCACGAAGGGCAAACCCGCTCCAGCGGTGAGCCATACATCACTCACCCCGTTGCCGTTTCTTGTATTCTGGCTGAAATGCGCCTTGACCATGAAACACTGATGGCGGCACTTTTGCACGATGTCATTGAAGATACTCCTGCAACATTTCAGGATATAGAACAGTTATTTGGTACGGCCGTTGCCGGATTGGTGGAAGGTGTATCCAAGCTGGATAAACTGAACTTCCGCGACAAAAAGGAAGCACAGGCTGAAAACTTCCGCAAAATGATCATGGCGATGGTACAGGATATCCGCGTCATTTTGATCAAACTAGCAGACCGTACGCACAATATGCGAACCCTTGGCTCTCTGCGCCCCGATAAACGGCGGCGCATTGCCAGGGAAACACTGGAAATTTATAGTCCACTGGCTCATCGTCTGGGTATTCATCACCTAAAAACCGAGCTGGAAGAACTTGGGTTTGAGGCCCTGTATCCAAACCGTTATCGCGTAATTAAAGAAGTTGTGAAAGCCGCTCGCGGTAATCGCAAAGAGATGATCCAGAAAATTCTGTCGGAAATTGAAGGCAGATTAACGGATGCCGGTATCAAATGCACAGTCAGTGGCCGCGAAAAACATCTCTACTCTATCTATCGTAAGATGCGCCTGAAAGAGCAGCGTTTCCATTCCATCATGGATATTTACGCCTTTCGTGTCATCGTCAATAATCTTGATACCTGCTACCGCGTATTGGGGCAAATGCACAGTTTGTATAAGCCACGCCCGGGCCGAGTGAAAGATTATATTGCCATTCCCAAAGCCAACGGTTACCAATCCCTCCATACCTCCCTGATAGGGCCGCATGGAGTACCCGTCGAAGTTCAGATCCGTACCGAAGATATGGATCAAATGGCAGAAATGGGGGTTGCCGCGCATTGGGCCTATAAAGAGCAAGGGGAATCCGGTACGACTGCGCAGGTTCGTGCTCAGCGCTGGATGCAAAGCTTGCTGGAACTCCAGCAAAGTGCCGGCAGCTCTTTTGAATTTATTGAAAGCGTTAAATCTGATTTATTTCCTGATGAGATTTACGTTTTTACCCCCAAAGGACGAATTGTTGAGTTACCGGCTGGCGCGACCCCTGTCGATTTTGCCTATGCCGTCCATACCGATATCGGCCATGCCTGTGTTGGTGCACGTGTTGATCGTCTGCCTTATCCTCTTTCACAAACGCTTAGTAGTGGGCAAACAGTCGAAATTATTACGGCACCAGGGGCGCGTCCTAATGCTGCATGGCTAAACTTTGTCGTTAGCTCCAAAGCGCGCGCCAAAATTCGCCAGTTACTGAAAAACCTAAGACGGGATGATTCCATTAGTTTGGGGCGCCGTTTACTCAATCATGCACTCGGTAATGGCACGAAAATTGTCGATATTCCACAAGAAAATATCAACAAAGAGCTGGCAAGAATGAAGCTCTCTGCTTTGGATGATTTATTGGCGGAAATCGGATTGGGTAATGCCATGAGCGTGGTTGTCGCCCGCAACTTATTATTGGGCTCAGCGGAGAAAGTATCGAACAACAATAGCAATCCTTCCCGTAAGCTGCCTATCAAGGGCGCTGATGGTATTTTGATTACCTTTGCTAAATGTTGTCGCCCAATTCCAGGCGACCCGATTATTGCCCATATCAGCCCCGGAAAAGGTTTGGTAATCCACCACGAGTCTTGTCGCAATATCCGTGGATATCAGAAAGAACCGGAAAAATTCATGCCCGTTGAGTGGGATAAAGATATCAATAGCGATTTTATTGCCGAAATTAAAGTCGATATGTTTAACCATCAAGGGGCATTAGCAAATCTGACTGCTGCCATTAACGATGTAAACTCCAATATTCAAAGCATGAATACAGAGGAAAAAGATGGCCGTGTCTATTGTGCTTTCATCAGGCTGACGACCAAAGACCGTATCCAGCTGGCGAATATCATGCGTAAGATACGTATCATGCCAGACGTAATGCGAGTCAGCCGTAACCGAAACTAGAGGTTATGAATCCTAAACGTTACGCGCGCATTTGCCAGATGATGGCAATGCGTCAACCTGACCTGACACTCTGTTTAGAAGAAGTTCACAAACCCCATAACGTATCCGCCGTTATTCGTACAGCGGATGCTGTGGGTATTCACCAAATCCATGCCATCTGGCCTACTGAGCAATTAAGAACCCAGCTCTCTTCGGCAGCGGGCAGCAATAGTTGGGTTCAGGTGAAAACACATTCCACAATTGAACAGGCGATTCACCAATTTAAATCTGATGGAATGCAAGTGCTGGCAACTCATCTTTCTGATAAAGCCGTCGATTTCCGTCAAATTGATTACACTAAACCTACCTGCATCATTATGGGGCAGGAGAAAAAAGGTATTTCGAAACAAGCCATCGCCCTGGCAGACCACGATATCATTATTCCGATGGCAGGTATGGTGCAGTCACTGAATGTCTCTGTCGCATCTGCCTTGATTCTGTATGAAGCGCAACGGCAGCGCCAATTGGCAGGCATGTACCAACGGGAAAAAAACATTCTGCCAGAAGAAGAGCAGCAAAGGTTACTGTTCGAAGGAGGATATCCCGTGTTGGCTGCCGTTTCTCACCGTAAGGGCCTGGAACAACCTTTAATAGATAAGCAAGGTCAAATCATAGCAAGTGAATCATGGTGGTCAGCTATGCAAAAAACAACTGCACCATCAGTAAGGAAATAAATCACACTGACGGAGGAATCGTATGAAAGGCCAGCTACTTGATGCTATCCCCTTAACCACGTTACGTGGCGTTGGAGCCAATCAGGTCACTAAACTCACTAAGTTAGGGTTGGTCAATCTACAGGATTTGCTTTTGCATTTGCCTCTCCGCTATGAGGATCAAACCCGCCTGTATACCATTAATGAGTTACTGTCCGGCATTCATGCTACGGTAACAGGTGAAATATTACGCACCAATGTAGCTTTTGGGCGTCGGCGCATCATGACCTGCCAAATCAGTGATAGCACGGGCATATTAACCCTGCGTTTCTTCAATTTTACTGCTGCCATGAAAAATAATTTGGCCGCAGGAAAGCACGTTGTTGCTTATGGCGAGATCCGTCGCGGGAATCAAGGGCCAGAGATTATCCATCCTGAGTATAAAATCCAACAACATGCCAACCGCATCCAACTGCAAGAGACGTTAACCCCCATCTATCCCACGACCGAGGGAGTGCGCCAGACAACGCTGCGCAAGTTAATCGATCAGGCATTGGAAATATTGGCTACCTGTGCCATTAATGAATTGCTGCCGGAAGAATTCAGCCGGAAGCTCATCAGTCTACCCGACGCACTGCGTACATTGCACCATCCCCCACCGAATACTTCTCTGGCCGATTTAGAAAATGGCCGACATCCAGCCCAACGAAGGTTGATTCTGGAAGAGTTGCTGGCGCATCATTTAAGTATGCTGGCGGTCAGGGCTGGAACCCAGCGTTTTCATGCATCCCCCCTAACGGCAGATGATTCTCTGAAACAGAAGCTTCTTAGCCAGCTACCATTCTCACCCACCGGCGCACAAGCCCGTGTCGTGGCAGAAATAGAACATGATTTGGCAAAAAATGTTCCCATGATGCGTCTGATACAGGGGGATGTCGGTTCAGGGAAAACATTAGTGGCAGCGCTGGCAGCTGTCCGTGCCATTGTTCACGGCAAGCAAGTAGCACTGATGGCACCAACTGAGCTTTTGGCAGAGCAACATGCCAATACCTTCCGTCAATGGCTTGAACCGCTCGATATTCAGGTTGGTTGGTTGTCTGGCAAACAAAAAGGTAAGGCGCGTCAGGCACAGCAAGAGGCGATAGCAAACGGTCAAGTGAGTATGATTGTCGGTACTCATGCCATGTTTCAGGATCAGGTAAAATTTGCCGGATTGGCACTGGTTATCATTGATGAGCAACATCGATTCGGTGTTCATCAACGTCTGGCATTATGGGAAAAAGGGCGCGAACAAGGCTTCTACCCCCATCAATTGATCATGACAGCAACCCCGATTCCACGCACATTGGCAATGACCGCCTACGCCGATCTAGATACGTCTATCATTGATGAATTGCCACCAGGCCGAACGCCAGTCACCACTGTTGCTATCCCAGATACTCGCCGGAACGACATTATCCAACGAATCAAAAGCGCCTGTCTGGATGAAGGCCGTCAGGCTTACTGGGTATGTACTTTGATCGAAGATTCTGAGGTACTGGAAGCGCAAGCAGCACAGGCAACCAGTGAAGAATTGACACTGGCATTACCTGAATTGAAAATTGGCTTAGTGCATGGGCGGATGAAACCAGCCGAAAAACAAACCGTCATGGAGGCATTCAAGCAAGGTGAAATACAATTGTTGGTTGCTACTACGGTCATTGAAGTCGGGGTGGATGTACCCAATGCCAGCCTGATGATCATCGATAATCCCGAACGACTAGGGTTGGCGCAGTTGCACCAGCTTCGAGGACGTGTCGGACGTGGCGCCATTGCTTCTCACTGTGTCCTGCTCTATAAAACCCCACTGACCAATACAGCCAAAATTCGCCTGCAAGTTTTACGGGACAGTAATGATGGTTTTGTGATTGCCCAGAAAGATTTAGAGATCCGCGGGCCAGGTGAACTGCTGGGTACACGCCAAACAGGTAATGCAGAATTCAGGATCGCGGATTTATTGCGGGACCAAAGTATGCTGCCCGAAGTTCAGCGTATTGCCCGCTATATCCACCAGAACTATCCTGAACACGCCAAAGCGCTGATTGAACGCTGGTTACCGGATAGTTCCCAATATAGCCGCGCTTAGGTGCCAGCCGCTGAATATTTCAGCGGCATATTCGTCAAGAGATCCAAGACAAAAGGGTATTAGTTTAACCTGCTATAGCTGGGAACAGCGGTAATAGCAGATACAATTTGATGACGGCAGCATTAACGATATCAATAAAGAATGCTCCCACCATAGGTACGAGTAAGAATGCTACATGCGATGGCCCAAAACGGTCAGTGATCGCTTGCATATTCGCGATGGCTGTTGGTGTCGCCCCTAAGCCAAAACCACAGTGGCCGGCTGACAATACTGCCGCATCGAAATTTTTGCCCATGATCCGGTAAGTAACGAAAATGGCATACAACGCCATAACCAAAGTCTGTACGGCAAGAATGACCAACATTGGCAGCGCAAGGGAAGCCAGTTGCCACAGTTTCAGGCTCATCAAAGCCATCGCCAGGAACAACGATAAGCTGACGTTACCCAAGACCGACACCGCTCGGTCAAATACCCGATAAAAACCAAGCAGAGAGAGGCCGTTACTAAGAATGACACCAACAAACAGAACACACACGAATGTCGGCAATTCAAAGGCTGTGCCTTGTAACAGTTTCTCAATAAACTTACCTGCCAATAAGCAAATGGAAACCATAGCAATAGTTTCCACCATCACTAATGGTGTAATAAGCCGGCCAGTATAAGGTTTCTCAAATGCCGTCGGCAGCTCGGTATCCTCAGCCTCCAACCCTGGTGTTTTGGTATTTTTCACCAACATACGGGCAACCGGACCACCAATCAAGCCACCTAAAACCAAGCCGAATGTTGCACATGCCATTGCCACTTCCGTAGCATTTTCAAAACCATAGCGCTCAGTGAATACCTTACTCCAGGCACCACCTGTTCCATGCCCACCAGATAGTGTAATGGAGCCTGCCAGCAATCCCATTAACGGATCAAGGCCAAGCATTTTCGCCAAGGCGATGCCAACCGTGTTTTGTACAAATAACAGTCCAACAACCACGCAGACAAAAATGACCAAAGATTTTCCGCCTGCTTTCAGGCTGGCAAGGTTAGCGTTCAAACCGATTGTGGCAAAGAACATCAACATGAGAGGCTCTTGGAGAGATAAATCAAAACTGACTTCCCAACCTATAGATTGTTTAACTGCCAACAGAACTAACGCAACCAATAAGCCACCTGCGACTGGCTCAGGGATCGTATATTTCTCAAGGAATGGGACTGATTGTACGAGTTTTCTTCCTAGTAGCAAAACCAGCGTGGCAGCAACGAGCGTGCCATAAATATCCAGATGATACATTGATGTACCTCATCCATTGTTAATATTATGTGAATTTAATGTGACGTTATAATCATCCTGTAAAAACGCCAAGAGCAGGTAAGGGTTGGATTAAAAATAAAATTACTCATAAACACAAGTTAAAACATTTAAAAATGTGACGGGATTAAGTTGTAATTCATGATGAAAACTTAACGCAAACGATTGCTTTAGTGATGAGAATCATTAAAATGCGCTTTTTGTCTATCTGGAATTTCACAACATGGTCAATTTACCCCGTGAATCCAATTCATCAGAAGTTCCCAATAAATCAAACAACGAACTGATCTATCGTCTGGAAGATAAGCCACCGCTTCCACATGCCTTATTTGCTGCATGCCAACATTTACTGGCCATGTTTGTGGCTGTTATTACGCCTGCGATGTTGATTTGTCAGGCTCTGGGGCTTCCAGAGCAAGATACCCAACGCATTATTAGTATGTCCCTGTTTGCCTCTGGCTTGGCATCACTTATTCAAATTCGCTCCTGGGGGCCAATCGGTTCTGGCTTGCTTTCAATTCAGGGCACCAGTTTTAATTTCGTTGCCCCACTGATTATGGGTGGCCTGGCGTTGAAAAATGGTGGTGCGGATATTCCAACTATGATGGCAGCCTTGTTCGGTACACTGATGCTCGCCTCAATGACGGAAGTGCTGCTCTCACGCGTGTTACATTTGGCAAGACGGATCATCACACCTCTGGTATCCGGTATCGTGGTAATGATTATTGGCTTATCGTTAATTCAAGTGGGATTAACTTCTATTGGTGGTGGTTATTCTGCGATTCAAAACGGCACATTTGGTGCACCGGAAAACCTGTTGCTCGCTGGAACTGTTCTTGCCGTTATTGTATTGCTGAATCGCCAAAATAACCCTTACTTGCGTGTCGCATCTCTGGTCATCGCCATGACAGTGGGTTATCTGCTGGCCTGGTACATGGATATGTTACCCGTTTCAACATCAAAAGAAGATGCACCAATCATCACCGTTCCTTCTCCACTCTATTATGGCTTGTCTTTTGACTGGAATCTGTTGATCCCACTGATGCTGATTTTTATGGTGACATCACTGGAAACAATTGGTGATATCACAGCAACCTCTGATGTCTCCGAACAGCCTGTCAGCGGCCCACTCTACATGAAACGTATCAAGGGGGGTGTACTGGCAAATGGCTTCAATTCTATGGTGTCAGCCGTGTTCAATACGTTTCCAAATTCCTGCTTTGGTCAGAACAATGGCGTGATCCAGCTAACAGGTGTTGCCAGTCGCCATGTTGGTTACATGATTGCTGCAATGCTGATCCTATTGGGGCTGTTTCCTGCTGTGGCTGGTTTTGTACAACATATTCCTGAGCCTGTTCTGGGCGGAGCAACGATTGTGATGTTTGGCACTATCGCTGCATCTGGTGTCAGAATAGTTTCCCGTGAACCTCTGAATCGCCGTGCTATTATGATCATCGCACTGTCTCTGGCAGTGGGATTAGGCGTTTCTCAACAACCGCTAATTTTACAGTTTGCCCCTGATTGGGTGAAAAACTTATTCTCTTCAGGCATTGCCGCAGGTGGGTTAACCGCCATTCTGCTTAACCTTATTTTTCCCCAAGAAAAATAGTTAGCCGTTTTCTGTTGATACTTTTCTCCCGCCTTACCCGCGGGAGTTTTCTTTTTTGCCTAAATCCTCTATTGAGTGCTGCTCTATTTTACGGCATAAAAGGGCTTCTATTGGAGGGTCACACTGTTGAGGTGAAAATATGAGGTGGTTAGGGAAATTTTTTGTCACGCTTCTATTAGTGCTAATTTTGGCAATCATAGTTATCTATGTTGTTGTCCAGACACATTGGGGAGCCAAACAGTTAAGCCAATGGCTCAGCAAACAAGGACATTATCAAGTCAGCATTGAAAGCATCAGCCATGACTGGCAGCAGCCTGCTACCCTATCACTTAACCACATTGACATTAGTGACAGACAAAGTCCTTTCTCACTCAATGCCGACACCATTAATCTCGATTTCAAATGGCAGCATTTACTGTCCCCTCAAAATCTCCATCGTCTGACCTTGCAACAAGGGACATTGACACTGTTTGGAAATCAACTTCCTCCTCTTTTACAAGCGGATATCCTGCAACTGAACCAGATGAATATTCAGCTAGAGAGTCCCAATACGCGTATTGAGGGAGAGAATATCACGGGTGGCATTACCCCCTGGGTCCCTGCTGTGGACAACCCATTTGGTAATGGAAAATATCAATTCAGTGCCAAGACGATCCGTTTAAATGACATATCTGTTGAAAATGCGGTTGTACAAGGCCATTACCAGAATAAGGCTCTGACTATCGACGCTTTTGGCGCAACATTTCTGCGAGGCGCTATTTCTGGCAACGGTCAGCAATTGCCTGACGGCAGTTGGCGCTGGAACAATATCCTGCTCAGTGACATTCGCTGGCAAACCCCGATGACACTGGGCGATTTGAAAGAAAAAATCAGCCATCTGCCTGCTATTTATATCAAAGATCTCAATATCACCAATGCCAAACTGCAAGGACAAAACTGGTCTGTTGATTATCTGGATAGCACCATCAAAAACTTAGGCTTAGTCAACGGCAGTTGGAGCGCTGAAGAAGGGTTGATTGATTTTAATGCGATGAACATGACGTTGAATAATGCACAGTTCAGCGACACACTTGGAAAACTCCGTTTTTCTGGTGATATCTTTACCATCGCAAACCTGACAACCCACTATCAAAAAGGATTGTTCAATATCCAGTCTCAATGGGACCGCAAAAGCCGGCTCCTTACCCTCAAAGAGAGTTCTGTAACAGGGCTGCTTTACGCTCTGCCAGCAACATGGCTCGATTATTTCAAACAGCCAGCGCCGGAATGGATTTCAGGAGTAAAACTTAATGATATTACTATCAATAATACGCTGCTGATTGATACCAATCCCAATTTCCCGTTCCAGCTCACTACGCTTGCAGCCCATATTGACAACCTGGATATCTTGAAAAATGGCAAGTGGGGATTATGGAATGGTCAGGCATCACTGCAAGCGGCTGCGGGAACATTTAACAAAATCGAAATAACCCGCCCTTATCTGCAACTGCACGCCACAGATGGCAAAGCCACCATTGATAAATTGAATGGCTTTACCCGTGATGGACTGCTGCAAATAACTGGCTCGGCGGAACAACAAACTGCTCATACCCCTTTTAACCTTAACTTCAAAGGAATGAACGCGGATTTGCACATCTTGCCCCAATGGGGTTGGATACCACTTAATATTCAGGGAGAAGGCAATTTCACACTCGCTATTACGGGAAATCTCTCTGCTGACGACGTGAAGGGAACAATAAACGGCACATTGGTTGCCGAAGATAAATCATCAGCCAAAGAGTCACAATCTATTGAGCAAGGTTTGATCTCAACGAGCCGCTGTTCCCCAACCGCACCCTCTTCCGTAGATAATCCTGCTACGGAGAGTCAAACCTGCGCAAAAATTAAGCTTTAGTAAGGCGTTCGGGAGGCAGGACGATATAAGTGCCGGTGAACACGCTACCTACGCCATGTTCACCGCTAACCTGCACTTCTATCGTTACACGCGCCTTATTGCCACGGGCAAGACGGGCAAGGTCTCCGCTCATATTATTGAAATCCGCAGTTGCACAGGGGCGCCCTGTAATCGGTTGGCGATAACGAATATTGGCATCCACCAAAATGATATCTCCCCCTAACTGGCGCTCCTGTAGCAACAACCAAATCAAGCCCCATGCCGTTAAGGTGGCCTGAGAAAATAAGCTACCTGCGAAAATAGTATGATGTGGATTCTGGTTTCCGGCTTCCGGCATCGTCGTCACGAAGCGCTGTCCGGTATATTGGCTGATCCTAAGCCCCATCTTTTCACTCAAAGGGATCTGCTTATGCCAGGCCTGCTGCAATTCCGCACACCAATCAGGACGGTGCAAGATATCATCAAGGCTTATTATCGGTTTGATCATGAGGAAATGGTTGATCGGCGATGCCTTAGCACCATTGATCAAACCTCGGTTTTGAAAGCCCAACTTGTCAAAGAAATCAACGGCGTCTTCCCGCGCGCTGCAAACAATTCGTTTCACACCTTCCTGTCTGGCTACCGATTCCAATGCCATCGCAATCAGCGTACCCAAGCCTTTTCGCTGCACACTGGGATGCACAGCCAGAAAGCGAATAGCGCCTTCATTGTCCGCATTGATATATAAGCGCCCAACAGCCAGCGGATTACCCTGTTCATCCACCACCATTTGGTGATGAGCCATCGAATCATAACCATCTTTCTCTGATCCGACAGGTTGATGAAGTGGTTTACGCAACATCTCCCAACGAAATTGGTAATAAGTTTCTAACTCTTGTTCTGTTTGAGGAACTCTCAGATGGTACATAGAAACAACCCCTTTCTTGAAACACATCATACTTGCAACCAGAAAGTTACCGGCCCGTCATTGATCAAGCTGACTTTCATGTCTGCGGCAAATATTCCCGTTGCTGTTTTTACACCAGTTACATGGCACCGTTCAACAAAATCGCGATAAAGCCCCTCTGCTTTTTGTGGTTCAGCACCGTCAGAAAAGCTGGGTCTTAAGCCTTTCTGGGTGTCCGCAGCCAATGTAAATTGCGATACCACCAGCAAACTACCGCCAGCCTGCTGAACATTAAGGTTCATTTTTCCCTGCTCATCGCTGAATACCCGATACCCCATTACCTTGTCGCATAAACGTTGCGCTTTTTGTGGGGTATCGTCTTTTTCCACCCCCAGCAACACCAGCAACCCTTGTCCAATTTCGCCAATCGTCTCTCCTTCAACAACAACCTTTGCCTGTGTTACACGCTGAATTAATGCGATCATTTCTCTTGCCTGTTATTTCGTTGCAATAAGCTAACGATGTTAATTTTTTGCGGGGAGTGAGAAGTCATGCGACTTAAAATAATCAGGGATGACATTCCTGTCAGCCACATGCAGTGCAGTGATGCCTGTTTTTTTTGCTGCTTCGACGTTTTCTAAAAGATCATCAAAGAATATGGCTTGATCCGCTTCCACACCTTCCGCTGCAAGCACATAGTTAAAAATATCAAGATTTGGTTTACGCATCCCCAATTCGTGGGATAGATAAAGGAAATCCGCTGATACTGCAATTTCAGGATAATGCTCCGAGCAGTAATCAATATGCAGACGATTTGTATTTGACAAAACAACCACACGATGCCCTTTAGCACGCAATTTATTCATTAACTCAATGACTTCCTGCCTGACATCGATAAAGATTGTATTCCAGCCTTCCGCAAATTGTTCAAAACTGAGTGAAACCGCCATTTCATCACACATCATTTCTGCAAATTCAGTGTCACTTATTTGCCCGCACTCATGTTTTTCAAGCGTCTCGCCCTGCGAAAATTTTGGGGTCAATGTTGCCAGTGGTGTCCCACTCAAATTACTCCAAACAGCCAATACTCTTTTAAAATCAATATCAATAATCACGTTACCCAGATCGAAAATATACAGCATAATCCCTCCTGACTGACGCTCATTGTTGAGTACTTTTATCATATTTCGTTAAGAAAAAAGAATGAAGAGATAAAAAAATGGCAGGAAGGGGGTATCATAAAAGAACTCAGGGCACCGAAATGCCCTAAGCTATTGATGTTCAAACTGTCATATGCAATGCATAATCCAGAAATTAAACTTCTTTGCTACGATTTGCACGACGGCGATCATTCTCAGTCAAATGACGCTTACGCAAGCGAATTGACACTGGAGTAACTTCAACCAATTCGTCGTCGTCAATAAACTCCAACGCCTGCTCCAGGGTTTTCTTGATATGTGGAGACAACGTTGTCGCTTCATCCGTACCTGATGCACGCACGTTAGTCAGTTTCTTACCGGTCAGACAGTTAACGGTCAGGTCATTTGAACGTGAATGAATACCAATAATCTGGCCTTCATACACTTCAGTACCATGACCCAGGAACAACTTACCACGCTCCTGCAAACCATACAGCGCGTAAGCCACCGCCTTGCCTTGTCCATTGGAAATCAATACGCCATTCAGACGACGGCCAATCTCACCCGGGCGGATGTCATCATAGTGGCTGAATGTGGCATACAACAAACCCGTACCCGAAGTCATGGTCATGAATTCAGTACGGAAGCCGATCAAGCCACGGCTTGGAATGACGTAATCAAGACGAACGCGACCTTTACCATCTGGCAGCATGTCACGCATTTCACCTTTACGCTCACCCAATGCCTGCATGACATCGCCTTGATGCTGCTCTTCGATATCCAGAGTGACCTGCTCAAAAGGCTCCTGCTTACGGCCATCAATTTCACGGAAAATAACTTTTGGACGGGAAACCGCCAACTCGAAACCTTCACGGCGCATGTTTTCGATCAGAACAGACAAGTGCAGTTCACCACGGCCTGATACACGGAATGCATCTGGATCTTCAGTTTCTTCAACACGCAACGCTACGTTATGAACCAGCTCTTTTTTCAGACGATCAAGGATCTGGCGAGAAGTCACGTACTTACCTTCACGACCACAGAATGGCGAAGTATTAACACAGAAGTACATGCTGACGGTAGGCTCATCAACGGCCAGTGCTGGCAACGCTTCAACCGCATTGACTTCGCACAGGGTATCGGAAATATTCAGATCACCCAGACCGGTAATAGCGATAATGTCGCCAGCTTCCGCCTTATCAGACTCAATGCGCTCCAATCCCAGATGGCTAAAGACCTTGCCAACTTTACCGTTGCGAGTTTTACCTTCGCTATCGATGATAGTGATATTTTGGTTTGGTTTTACCATACCACGCTTAATGCGACCGATACCGATAACGCCAACGTAGTTGTTATAATCCAGCTGCGAAATTTGCATCTGGAATGGGCCATCAAGGTCAACCTTTGGTGGCTCAACATGATCAACGATTGCCTGATACAGCGGAGTCATGTCTTCAGCCATATCGGTATGATCGTTACCCGCAACGCCCATCAGTGCAGAAGCATAAATGATTGGGAAATCCAGCTGCTCATCGGTTGCACCAAGATTCACAAACAAGTCAAATACCTGATCCACTACCCAGTCAGGGCGAGCACCCGGACGGTCAACTTTGTTGATCACGACAATAGGCTTCAGGCCATGAGCAAACGCTTTCTGGGTTACAAAGCGAGTCTGTGGCATTGGGCCATCCATCGCATCAACCAGCAACAGGACGCTGTCTACCATTGACATTACACGTTCAACTTCACCACCGAAGTCGGCGTGGCCTGGGGTGTCTACGATATTGATTCGATAGTCATTCCATTTGATGGCTGTGTTCTTTGCCAGGATGGTAATACCACGTTCTTTTTCCAGATCATTGGAATCCATCACGCGCTCAGTTGTTGCAGCACGCTCCCCAAAAGTACCGGACTGTTGCAGGAGTTTATCAACCAACGTGGTTTTGCCATGGTCGACGTGAGCAATAATTGCTATATTTCTTAACTTACTAATTTCATTTGACATTTAAAAATTCCGATAACGCGAAAATCATTTATGTACTCAAACGTACATAAAAAGAATTCTGTTTTACTTGGCCGCCGCCGAACAAAAGTGCAGCATTATACACTTTGGATGGTTGCACGGGTATTAAAAGTTGGGGACACCTAAATCATAGGCGTCCATCTGGCTGGAAGTCGAGTTCAGCGGCATCGCCAGTGACCTGCTCGAACAGAGGATGAGCTGGATTGATGATGTAGTTCAACTCACGCGGGACAACAACACTGGGGACAGCCAAAGCAAGGCTTTCACCACTTTCTAACCACCCATCCCCAATTTCCGCTGTTGATGGTGGAGCCGGTTCATCCCGCCAATCTTCCGGTAATTGGTCAGAAGTGAAATACAAAACAGCCTCCGCGGGCAACCTTACTTCCAATAGCGCGTAATATTGCAATAGGCTGTAATCATTGAGGTGAACCATCACTTCCAACAATGCCAATGATTCCGAACTCGCCAGATATACACAAGGTCGTCCTCGGCTATTCCAGCGACCACCGTAAAGACGTGCTCCCTCACCATCGAAAGCAGTCCCCCGCCATTTCCTCTTGATAAGCCGGTAAGCAACAATCTCATTCATACAAAGACACCATGCTCCAGGCGACCAATCAAGTCCAACACAGCTTCCGCCTCAGCGGAGATGGCGATCATCTCTACAGGCTTGCGACCACCAAGACCACGAGCAGGATTGAGTAACCATTGACAAGCTCGCTCTGTGTCACCTTCAAACAGAGCAGTCGCGGCTTTCAGAACTTCTGCAAAGCGATACAGCCTATCGCTCTCATCCGTTTTGAATCGGCCTAGTTTAGCTCGGCGCTGCAACGTAGCCTGGGGAATGGCGACATATTTCGCGAGTTCCTTGAGTTCCAGACCAGCTACAGCAGCGAGTTTGGTGTAGACAGCATAGGGCATTCCTTCCCGTAAGGCTTGGTGCAATTTTGCACCACGGGAAGGTATTCCAACGGCTTTCCATAAGTTGGTGTTGGTATCACGAGTGGCCTGATATTCTTTGATAGTAAAGACCATGCGAGTCTCCAAATATTCAATTGATATAATAACAACATATCAATTGATTGCGTGATAAGCAAATTTGTGAAATTTCAGTCGGCCAACCGCACCATAATAATGCAATCACATTGTGGAAAATCACCAATTTGGTGCAAAATACCTAAAGCCACACGCTATATTATTCATCTTATTTCTCTTCCCTTCTGCCATACATTTTTATCACATTGATATTAAATGATTTTTAAATATTGGCACACTTTTCGCATTTATCTCTGCTAATAGTGGTTCCATAAAATTGATCATACCGAGATCCACAATTGCCCTTAATTTTTCAGGAGAGCCAGTATGTCCGCTGAACATGTTTTGTCCATGATTGAAGAACATCAGGTGAAGTTTATTGACTTACGTTTTACTGACACCAAAGGTAAAGAACAACATATCACTATTCCCGCCCACCAAGTTGATGAAGACTTCTTTGAAGATGGCAAAATGTTTGACGGTTCATCTATCGGTGGCTGGAAAGGTATCAATGAATCCGACATGGTGTTAATGCCAGATCCAAGCACCGCGATGCTGGATCCCTTCTTTAATGATGCTACCCTCATCCTGCGCTGCGATATCCTCGAACCTGGCACCATGCAAGGCTATAGCCGCGATCCTCGCTCCATTGCGAAACGCGCAGAAGATTTCCTGCGGGCAAGCGATATTGCTGATACCGTTTTATTCGGGCCAGAACCCGAATTCTTCTTGTTCGATGATATCCGTTTCGGCAGCTCCATCTCTGGCTCTTACTACCATATTGATGATACAGAAGCCGCCTGGAACAGCGGCACACGCTATGAAGGTGGTAACAAAGGCCATCGTCCTGGTATTAAAGGAGGATACTTTCCGGTTCCTCCTGTGGATTCTTCCCAAGACCTGCGTTCAGCCATGTGCCTGACCATGGAAAAAATGGGTTTGGTCGTTGAAGCCCACCATCATGAGGTTGCAACTGCCGGACAAAACGAAGTGGCCACCCGCTTTAATACCATGACCAAAAAAGCGGATGAAACCCAGATTTATAAATATGTGGTTCATAACGTTGCCCATAAATTTGGTAAGACCGCGACATTTATGCCAAAACCGTTGGTGGGTGATAATGGTTCAGGTATGCACTGTCATATGTCACTGTCCAAAAATGGCACTAACCTGTTTGCAGGTGACAAATACGGTGGCTTGTCCGAAATGGCGCTTTACTATATTGGCGGTGTCATCAAACACGCTCGTGCGTTAAACGCCTTTACCAACCCAACAACTAACTCGTACAAACGTCTGGTACCTGGTTTTGAAGCGCCGGTGATGCTGGCCTATTCTGCCCGTAACCGTTCTGCCTCTATCCGTATTCCTGTGGTCGCCAGCGCTAAAGCTCGCCGTATTGAAGTGCGTTTCCCTGATCCCGCAGCAAACCCTTATCTGGCCTTTTCTGCCCTGTTGATGGCAGGTTTGGATGGCATCATCAACAAAATCCATCCAGGTGATGCGATGGATAAAAACTTGTATGACTTGCCCGCAGAAGAAGCCCAAGAGATCCCAACCGTGGCCTCTTCTTTGGAAGAAGCGCTGGCCGCATTGGATGCCGACCGCGAATTCCTGACGCGTGGCGGTGTTTTCACTGATGATACGATTGATGCTTATATCAATTTATTGAACGGGGAAATTGAACGTGTCCGCATGACACCACATCCCCTGGAATTTGAACTGTATTACAGTGTGTAGTGCCTTATTAGGTAATGTTGCATAACGTGATGGCATTACTCGTGTTTTTTTGTTGCCGTGAAACTTTTGGCCCATCTTTGGATGGGCTTTTTTCCTCGCATATACACAACTACATCATGATTGACGATATATGCTGAGCAAAAGGATTCATCGAAATATGCTTAAATAAGCTACAATGCACCAAAAAAGTGCAGGAACTGAATGACCATGGTTAGTGTACCCAAAGCAGAACAGATTCTCGACTCACAGATAAACAACGTCCTGATACTGGATAATGATTTGATTATTCGCTACGCCAATCATTCTGCTATGCAACTTCTGGCACAAAGTTCCCGTAAATTATTCGGCACGCCTCTTCCTATCCTGTTTAGCTATATTTCACTGGATACAGAATTGATGCGTTCCAGTTTGATCAACGGTCATGGCTTTACCGATAACGAAGTCATATTAGTGATCAATAATCACTCTCATGTGATGTCGCTCAGTGCCCAACCAATTTCCGAACAGTTTATTCTGCTGGAACTGGCATCTATGGACAGTCAACGCCGGTTAAGCCAAGAGCAGATCCAACAAGCACAGCAGGCGGCTGCGCGGGAACTGGTTCGGGGGCTGGCACATGAAATCAAAAATCCTCTCGGTGGGCTGCGGGGCGCTGCACAGTTACTTGCCAAGGCACTGCCAGATCCGTCCTTGAGGGAATATACCCAAGTGATCATTGAGCAGGCAGACAGGTTGCGCAACCTTGTTGATCGATTGCTGGGGCCACAGCACCCTGGCTTCCAAACCCGTCAGAGCATTCACCATGTGGTTGAACGGGTTTGTCAACTGGTCTCACTGGAAATGCCTGCCAATGTTACGCTGATTAAAGACTATGATCCGAGTTTGCCTGAACTGGCGCATTATCCTGACCAGATTGAACAGGTATTACTGAATATCACCCGCAATGCCCTACAAGCACTGGATGAGAAAGGAGGAATGATCACCCTGAGAACACGAACCGCATTCCAGATTACCTTACAGGGTGAACGTTACCGCTTGGCGGCCCGAATTGATATTGCAGATAATGGGCCTGGTATTCCCCCCAATATTCAGGATACGCTTTTTTACCCGATGGTCAGCGGGTATGCAGGAGGAACTGGACTTGGCTTATCCATAGCACGTAATCTTATCGACCAACATGCGGGCAAAATTGAATTTACCAGTTGGCCAGGGCATACAGAATTTTCCATTTACCTGCCGATCAAGAAATAACCGTTAAGTAGGGGGTGACAATGCAACGAGGAAAAGTTTGGATCGTTGATGATGACAGTTCTATCCGCTGGGTACTTGAACGGGCGTTGAGTGGCGCAGGGATGGAGTGTATCAGTTTTGAAAATGCCGATACCGTATTGGCCGCGCTAGGACAGGGTAATCCAGAAGTGATTCTGTCGGATATCCGTATGCCCGGATTGGACGGACTAAGTTTGCTCAACCAGATCAAGCAGAACTACCCACAGCTTCCGGTCATCATTATGACGGCCCATTCTGATCTGGATGCCGCTGTCAGTGCTTATCAACATGGCGCATTCGATTATCTGCCAAAGCCTTTCGATATTGATGAAACTGTTGCGCTGGTTGAACGAGCACTAAGTCATTATCGGGAACAACATCAATCAGCCTCCAATCCACGGTTGCCGGTATCGGTTTCAGATATGATCGGAGAAGCCCCCGCTATGCAGGAGGTATACCGAATTATCGGCCGCCTTTCCCGCTCCTCCATCAGTGTGTTAATCAATGGTGAATCCGGCACAGGAAAAGAGCTGGTTGCCCATGCCCTTCACCGCCACAGTCCACGCGCCTCAGCCCCCTTTATTGCCCTGAATATGGCGGCAATCCCGAAAGATCTGATTGAATCCGAACTGTTTGGTCACGAAAAAGGTGCGTTCACAGGTGCCAATCAAGTACGTCACGGTCGTTTTGAGCAAGCCAATGGGGGTTCACTGTTTTTAGATGAAATTGGTGATATGCCGCTGGATATCCAGACTCGCCTGCTGCGGGTTCTGGCTGAAGGGCAATTTTATCGTGTCGGGGGCTATGCACCGGTGAAGGTGGATGTCCGTATTATCGCTGCCACTCACCAGAACCTTGAGCAACGTGTTGCAGAAGGTAAATTCAGGGAAGACCTCTACCATCGTCTGAATGTGATTCGCGTCCAGCTACCGCCTTTGCGGGACAGAGTCGAAGATATACCTCGTCTGGCACACCATTTCCTGCAACAAACTGCCAAAGAGCTGGGCGTTGAAGCCAAGGTGCTGCATCCTGATACAGAACTCGCCCTGATGCGCTTGCCATGGTCAGGCAATGTCCGCCAGTTGGAAAATGTTTGTCGCTGGCTGACCGTGATGGCGGCAAGCAAGGAGATACTGGTACAGGATCTGCCCGCTGACCTGATTAGCAACCAACCGACAGGACAAACAGGAAACGCCCCGATTCCACGCGCCACGCTACCTGAAAACTGGCCACAACTGTTGGCTGAATGGGCACAACATGCCTTAAAAGAGGGAAAAACGGATCTCCTTGCCGATGCCTTACCATTGCTGGAACGCACTTTGCTTAATTGCGCGCTGGAATATACCAACGGACATAAACAAGAAGCCGCCCGTTTGCTGGGCTGGGGAAGAAATACGATAACGCGGAAATTGAAGGAATTGGGGTTATAACCAAACTCAGGGCGAGATCTCACATTTTTAGCAAGGTTATTGAGGTTAAATAAAGACCAGAATATGACTTTTTATAGCTATTTCTCCCATTAAAACGCTAAGATCACGCTATTCCATAAAAATAGCGATCATAACAATGAGTATTTTTTATTTTATCAGCAAGATAGATGACCCACGTTCTGA
>NZ_JADEUF010000042.1 GCF_015163655.1 Xenorhabdus griffiniae
AGCTGCTTTCTCACACATTAGGTATTTTTGCCAACTTTAAACAAGGTAAAAAACAACGCGATTGGCTTCAACAAACTCTCGTTATTGGGTGTTAAAGTCGAGCATCGCGTTATATTTAAGACCAATCAACATTTTGAATACGTGACCGCGTAGTACGTATTAATGGCATGACAGCTATGGATAATTTAGATGCTCCCCATGGAATTCAATCCAGCGGTATAAATTCAACCGCTTTTTTAGAAAATGGATCTAATACCATAGAGTTACTATTTGGCAGTCGCTCTTTTGAAGAAGAACTTATGCCTGAATCTCGATGTGAAGCAACATTAAAAAAAGTGTCAGCTTATGGAGAAAATGATGACGTCATTAGTCGCATTAAATTAGTCGCTGATAAAGATGGCAATCCAGTCACTGAAGAATCACTCAAGAATATACCTAATGAGAAGGCGGGCTTTGATTTTACTGGTATGTCCACAATACCAGCAGAAGAAGGTTTATTTTCTGCGAAAAAAACATATTCAATTGATGGATTGCCTGAGTGGATGTGGACAAAAGCCCAACCGGTGACAGAAAAAGATTTGCCAATTATAAAATCTTTCTATCAGGAAATAATTCATTCATTTGCTCAAAAGGATTTGGATAAAATATGGCGCATGAGTAAACCTGCCTGGGAGGAATGGGCTATTGCAGATAACAGTAACGCTAAGTTTTTTTTCCATTCTATGGTGTTTGAAGATAAAATCGATAGTGATAAATATATAGTCAGAGTAGATCCAGAATGGAAAAAATTCAAATTAGTCAGTTATAGAAATGGGCGTCTATTCCGTCTGGAAGCTGGTGCTCATGGTCGTTCACCTATACTGTTCGACAATAAAATCACCGGTGATACTGCAACTTATAGCCCTTATTTATCCATTATTAATGGTAAGATTGTGATAGCAAGGTAATGAATTTAATTTGGCTAATCAGTTATTATCTTGATTAGCCAAATATTCAATATAAATCTATACCAATCTAACTTCAAGATGCGTGTGATTTATCCCCGATTTGCGGGGGAGAAATCACGTTTCATATGGTGTTGTAAATTGCAACTTGAAGTTTAATGCATATAAACTCCATATGAAATTTCCCATCAAACATTTGAGTGCGTTAAAGGATTAAAATTGATTCAAGGCATTTTGACGATAACTAACGGGCGGTTTTGGTAGATAAACTCGCCCGTTTAAATTTTTACCTAAATTGTAACAGCGTTACAAAATAGCAGCATCATTCTCTATCAAATAAATGAAAGATGATACTTAACATAATCAAATCAGTCCGTGTACCAAAATTACCCCGATACATAAAGGTCCGACATATCGCCATATAAACCGCAAACACTGACGTTTCCGCAATGACATATTATCCGGTATTAATGCATTGACCTTACTTGACCAGCCAAATACGAGGCAAATAATAATCCCGAATAATGGCATGAGAACATTGGAAGTAATAAAGTCCAACATGTCGAAGATGGTTTTTCCACCTAATGTAATATCACTTAGAGGTCCAAAAGATAAGGAAACAGGGATACCCATTAACATAATCGATGCCGTCACTCTTAAACTTGCTTTACGACGTGACCATTTAAAGCGCGATTGGCAATAGGCAACAATGTGCTCAAGTAATGAAATTGCTGAGGTCAGTGCTGCCATTAATAACAATAAAAAGAAAGTCACTGCCAAGATTGAACCACCCGGAAGGCTGGCAAAATAAATTGGCATTGTCATAAACGTTAAGCCAGGCCCGGCATTGGGTTTTAAGCCAGCAGCTGCCAAAGCAGGAAAAATCATCAGGCCAGCCAATACACAAACCAGACAGGAGAGGCTGACAACCCAGATACTCGATTTACCGATGCCTTTGTTATTAGGCAAATAAGAACTGTACGTAATGTGGATACCTAACCCAATAGACAACGAAAAAAATGCCAATCCCAATGCATCTAAAACACCTTTTCCGGTCAAGCTATTGAAGTCTGGATATAAGAATAGTTTTAGACCTTCTGATGAGCCTGGTAAACGGATGCCAACAATAATTAACACTATCATGATCAAGAATAACAGTGGCATCATGACCTTAACTGATTTTTCTAAACCTTTTTGCACGCCAGATAATACCACGAAGCAGGTTAACCCTGAAAATGCCAGATGTGCGATTATCGGCCACCATGGATTGCTGATGAAATTGGTGAAAATAGATGTCAGTTGAGAGACTTCTGTAATGTTCAATTTTCCTGTACTTGCCATCACTGTGTAGCCTATGGTCCAACCACCGACAACACTGTAGAAGCTATAGATACACCATGAACTGAATACACCGATGAGGCCAACCCATCCCCAATGTTTACCAAGTAATTTTTTAAACGCATTAACGGCCACTTCACCCGTACTGCTTCCCAGCATGTTTTCAGCTAACAGAACGGCTAATCCAATGACAAAGCTAAACAATAAAAATACAACCAGAAATGCTCCGCCACCATTTGTTGCTGAAACATATGAGAATTTCCAGATGGCACCAATGCCAACCGCAGATCCGGTTGCTGCTAATATGTGTCCCAGACGGGATGTCCATTGTTGACTCATGCTAACCCCCGAATAAATACAGTGTTAGCATATGTATCTGGCTCCATAGCTGTATGCAAAAAACCAGCAGCAGCACTCCAAACATGCTCACCCGCCTGCAGGTCAACCATTGGCAGGATGATATTTCCTGTCCCGACGAATAAGGCAAAGGTCATCAAGCCCAATGCCCAAATATCTTTAGATGATAAACGGTATGTCATAATAATTGTTAACTTATTGTTGTAAAAATAATTGCAAATGTAATAGTAACTATCACAACCTCTTGAATTTCCATTAGCGAAACTGGATTCTGATTTAACAGTCAGTGATAAGCATCATATTCACTGATATTCGCAAGATACAGAATGATAGTAGCAACATCAAAGATATTATCTTCGTTATGACCTGAAGCAATAGCGGATAAGAGTTCGTTGAGCATATTTAACGCCCTATCGCAAGACGCTAATCTTAGCTCGGCCATTTTTTAGAGGCCGCTTGAATCGCCAGCCACACAACTGCAGCAATCGAGCTGACAGGTCGTGTGCTGCTTTTTGAAAACGACACCCCTATTTTGGGTGATGTTTTAGTAGTTACACCAATACGAAATGAAACTGAGGTTCTTCAATAATGAAAGATAAAGAATTAAAGGACATTATTAGAAATGGCACTTAATACACCACAATAAAACCATAAAAAATATTCACTACACAAATATGGTGGAGCCAACATTACTGACTCCACATATTTTATCGAATATTTACATCCCAGCTGTCATCAGAATTGCCATCTAAAACCGATATTCATACTATTGTCCTGATGACGGCTGGAGAGCAACCCACTATAGCCAAGAGTGAATGAAACGTTATTACTTGCACTCATCTCCGCATTCGCTTTCAGCACCATGCCATCACGAGAAGCAGGTACACTGCGAGTCACAAAGGTTGTGTTGCTGCCACGGAACGCTAAACCGGTTGCTCGTTCACGCTCACCATATTGATGCTGCCAGCCTAATTCTCCATTTAGGGTAATTGAAGAACCCCATGCAGCCTGCCAGCTATGATTAGCACGCAATCCCAAGGTAGAGAGCGTTGCTTCAGTATGTTGGCTGTTACCGTGAAGTGCAGCAGCAACCCCATCTTCGTTAATACCTTCATTGCGGAAATTGACGTAAGCCAGGTTAATGAACGGCTCCAAATTCACAACCCCTGTCGGTAGAAGATAAGCAAGTTCAGCGGATAATTGTGTTGTTCGCCCACTGTACTTGGCATTCTCACTATCACGCTGACTGCCATAACTGATAAAGCGTTTGGTATCAATACGGTGCCACGTGAACCCGCTATTGGCTCGCAACACAAAGTCACCAAATTGACGGTCACCATAAAGAGCAAGGTGATAGTTATTACTGTCAGCAGTCGCATTGTTAGCGCCATCAAGGGAAGTACGGGTGTAACCCGTTGCGATACCAAAACGGCTATATTCATCAATAAGCGCATCCGCACCAAGGAATAAACCATAGTTTGAAGCCTGATAGCCCGTCGCATTCGCTGTACCAGAAGCGTGGCTCCATGCACCAAACAGCCGAACCCACGCACCGTTATTGTCGCCATGAATATCGGGCGAAGATGAACGGCCTTCAGCCTGACTCAAACGAGAATTCAAGGTATCACGTAAATAACGGCTGTCATTAACCAACTGAGACGCGATATCAGCGTGAATTTGCCCATCAAGCTGACGGAACGCAGAGCGGGCTTGCTCCGCAGAACGACTGGTTAAGATACTTTCGTAAACCGGATTCCCCATCCCAAGTGTATCCGCGGCAGCAGCCACTGCACGTTCATTTTGTGTCTTAGCAAAATCGACAAAAGCCGTCTCATTACGTCCAACATGGAGATTAATTTCACCAGGTTGATAAGACAATCCAGTGCCAAGGAAGAGATAAATCGGGACAACACCATCGAAGCGACCATTGATATTCTGCTTCGCACTAAGAATAGTGTATTGCTGACCACTCAGGCTTCGCACATCTTCAAACGAAAGTAAGTTGGCCGTATTCTCAAGGGAAACACTAACCTTTCCGCCATTGAGCAGTGCACTTTCTTCAACCTGAATTTTGTCACTGCGCCCATCGGAAGCAATTTCAACAGCGTAATAAGAACCAGGTTCAAAGGTAATTTTTTTGGCAACCTTAAGCGTCCCTATAGAGTTACCCGGTGCTACCGTACCGCCACGCTGCACATTGAGCGCTCCCACCGTACCATTCCCACCAAGTGTGCCACTTTCCATTACTGCAACGCTGGAAGAGACACTACCGCTAACGTCCAGTAATCCCTGTTTGACCAGTGTTGGGCCAGAATAGGTATTCTGACCACTGAGAGTCAGTGCACCTCTGCCTTGTTTGGTTAATCCACCATGACCACTGATATCATTGCTCCATTGATCCTGGGCACACTGACCAGCATCACAGACGCGTTCAGTCGGTTTACCCTTATCGAGCACGGCACCAACACCCGGAATATCAGCAATAAACTGTCCCTTACCGTAAGCGACTCCGTCAGGATCTGGAATGCGGAATTTTTCAGGAATATCTTCCGCGGTATAGAACATGCCAGGACCATTTATTGCTTTACCGAGGTTGATCAATCCCCAGCCGTAAAGCTCATCAATGCCCTTTTCCCCTAGATCAGTAGCCGTCGTACGAAGCACAGAAGCGACTTGATCGCCGGTCATATAGGGAAAACGTTCCATCAATACCGCAATACTACCACCAGCATGTGGCGCGGCCATTGAGGTCCCTCTATAGCTGTCATAGCCCGTGGTAATATTGTCTATCCCTGTTCCCTTAATAACTGAGCTATATATCCAGCTACCCGGTGCGCTGACACAAAAACTGGCAGTATAGCCACAGCGGGAGGAAAAATCGCTGATGGTATAAGGCACGCTATTGGAACTATTTGGATTTTGTTGCAAGCTCGCGACGGTCAACCAGTTTGGTGCAATCTCAGGCACAAACCAAGCCAAGCCCGCAATAGCATCTGGATTACTGTAGTTATTACTGTTGCCAGCAGCAAAAATTGTCACAATGCCGCTGCGGGCAGCATCAATTGCCCCCTGATATGCCCCACCAGGTTTTGTACCCAAAATCGGTTTGATTTCATCAAACTGCATCTGAGCTTCAGCCAAGGTAAAATGAGCGGCGTTCGGATCGCTTCCCCCCTTTTCAAGCTCCCGATCAATACCAATCCCCCAGCTGTTGTTAATGATACGAGCGCCGCTGTCTCTCAGTGCATGCCAACCAGCCTGGTAAACACCCCCATCATTACCCAAGATAATGCCATCTTCAGGGCCAGGATCACCGTTATCCGCAGTGAGTATTTGGGCGTTATAGGCCACGCCATGCATCTCTCTGCCATCTCGGTTAGCTGCCGCTATGCCAGCCACATGGACACCATGTGTTCCCAGCCTTCCGTACCTATCTACGGACGGCATGCCATCATAAGTAAATGAATCACCTTTCTTCACCGGAATATAGGGATCAGTATATTCACGTATCCCAGAAGTCTTTAAGTTGATGACTTTATCTTTTCCCATAAACTCAGGATGCTTGGCATAAACTGCCTGATCAAATATGCCTAATTTAATCCCTTTACCGGTATAGCCTCTAGCATAGGCTTCATCAGCGTGAATCGCACCAAGCCCCCATTGGCCCGAAAACTCACTGGAACGCCAACTGGCAGGATCGCCAGTCCGTCCTTTTTCAACATAATTTTCGGCATAGGCGCCTGCGCTGGCCGCAGCAGCCAAACAGCAAGCTATAGCGTGATAAAGCACTCGTGGTTGGGTTTTGACTGATAAACGTGTGGAAGTCAGCGTGTTCCAAGGTCTTCTGTCGCTCTTATTCATTTTAGTCACCATCCATTGTTGATTTGCAAAGATGCCAGCTCTTCTGTTTTTTTATTGTGTAGGCAGCTTGAAACCATCAAAGTGATAGTTGTCTAAAAAGCAGGGAAAGACTAAAAAAGGCGTGCTGATTTTTAGATTGTTATCAAAAGAAAGCAGGTTTAATCAAAGCTATTACCTACACGATTTATACCACCAACACTCATCATAAAATGCCATATTTAATCAACCTTTATATTAATAAATTTTAACCTAGCCATAACTTTCCTTGTTATAGTGTTATTTTGATACATTGAAATAGTTCTGCATTTCCGTTATACCAATCTAACTTCAAGATGCGTGTGACATCTCCCCGCGGAGCGGGGAGATGTCAGGTTTCATATCGTGTTGTAAATTGCAGTTTGAAGTTTAATGCGTATATACCCAATGAATTTCAAGTTGCAGCTTGTAAGTCAATGTAATTGTTTATATCTCCCCGCATAGCGGGGAGATATAAGACGCATCTTGAAAGACGATTGGTATAACCCTGGTTTCAATTAATTATCATCTTGCTGCAACCTTTGCTCTAAGGTGCTTGTTTCTCTGTCACGCAGGGTAGAATGACGTAAAGGTTTTACTACTGTTGCAAGCAACAAGCAGGTAAGTGCAGCAAAAGTTCCAAACGAAAAAACAGTGATTACCGGAGATAACAAACGGCCCATAAAACCTAATCCCAATGCTCCCAAAGAATCGCCAGTAACATCTTGAGCAGTGACAAAACTGTTCACTCGCCCCAGTAAATGATCCGGTGTATGACTCTGAACAAGGGTAAATTGCAGTAAGGATGCAAATGCATTCAAATATCCATAACAAACCAACACAAGTAATGCCAGAATGATATTGGTCACGATCCCTAGCAGGGATAACGTGATAAAGGAGCACAGGGCACATATAACAAGCAGAACACCAGGTCGGGTACTGCGTCCTATCCAGCCGCTGGTAAAGGCGCCGAGCATGGCTCCCAAGGGAACAGCGGAATACATCAACCCCGTTGCTGACGGCCCTTGGTGGTAGACTTCCTGAGATAAGGCAGGAAACAGGATACGCACGGCTCCCGCGATACTAATCATCATCCCTACCAATATGACACTGCCCACAATTTTATGCTGACAAACAAATTTCACTCCGCTTATCAATGCACTGATTGGATGCTCCTGCTTACTTGGTTGGGGCTTCATTTCAGGGAGCCTCATCAGGGGTAACAACGTGGCTAATGTACCGATGGCTGCCACGGCAAAGTTCCATCCTGGTCCACCAACAACAATAATAATCCCTGCCAATGCCGGTGAAATAATGGCACCGATGCGAACAGTAATCATACTCAAGGCCCCTGCCGCCGCCAGATTCTCCCGCCCGACTAAATTGGGGATGGCTGCCATTAATGCCGTCATCCCCAACGCACCAAAAAAACCATCCCAAACAGAAAGAAAATAGAGCATATACAGGGACGGAGAGTCTAGAAATGCGTTAACACTCAGAGCGACAAAACCGAGACCACAGGTGCCACGGGCAAACAAAATAAGTTTACGTCTATCATAACGATCAGCCAGTATTCCACCCAAGATTAACCCGATGAACATACCAACGCCATCCAGTGCCACCACAATCCCGACCTGTAAGGTAGATCCTGTCAGAAACTGCATTTGGACAGGCACACCAACCGTCAGCATCCCTAATGCAAAGACAGATAACATACGGGCAATAAAGATAGCGCGAAAATGGGCATTATTTTTAAGTAAACTAAAATCCAAAAAAATTGATGAAGTAGCCATAATGTTCCATACGGTGCGTTAAATACGATAAAATCAATTGCTGCAAGCTTAATTACGGCGTTTTTTCAACAAGTTATTGAGCAGTGGCCCCCACTGTTTCAATGAATCTGGAGAAAGAATATCGGCATGTTCACAATCTTGCCGATAAACCCGTAAATGGCGAATCCAAGGTGCCCATGTCTCCTCGACATCCAATTCAGGCGGCAATGTTCGGGTAGCCACAAACAACGTAGCTTCGCCATCATATTTCTGGTTAACAGCGGATAATAAACTGCGGACAGCATCTCGATAGTTAGCCACGATATCCTCAAACATAGTCTGCTTTTCCTTACGCAGTTGCGGATCATGCTCATCTTCTGTGGCCGCCATAAACTCTGCCTGTTCACGGGCAATTTCCTGTTTGGCCTCTTCTTCGCTTAACCCTCCCCAATCCTGACCTTCTGGAGGATAAGCGTCCAATAATCCCAAGAAAGCAACTTCCTCACCTTCTTGCTGTAAACGGATAGCCATTCCTTGAGCCAACATTCCTCCCAGAGAATAACCCAGCAAGTAATAAGGCCCATGAGGTTGGATATTTCGTAAGGTCGCCAAATGGCGTGTACACATTGCGTCGAGACTGTCGCAGTCAGCAATGACACCATGAGGACGAGGAGATTGTAAGCCGATAATCGGCCAGTCGCCCTCCAGATAACGCAAAAGCCCACTGTATTGCCAGGCAAAACCTGACGCTGGATGCACACAGAAGAGTGCTGGCCCCGTTCCTTCCCTCAACGGTAAGACTTCACCTATTCCGCCGTTTTCGGCCGAATTTTTCTTCTGTTCATCTACCAGTAGTGCACTCAATTTTTCTACACTTCGCGCGACCATAATATGACCGACTGAAACACGGAGATTAAGGCGTCGATGTATTTCGGCTGCCAAACGCATTGCCAGCAACGAATGCCCGCCCAAAGCAAAGAAATCATCATCAGCCCAAACAATGTCGCACGCTAAAATCTCTGCAAACAACTTAGCTAGCTGACTTTCCAAACCCGCCTGCGGTAACCTGCCTGTTGTTAATTTCTCTGGCATCGGAAGTGCCTTGCGATTCAATTTTCCATTAGCACTCAGTGGGAATTTTTCCTGTATTACATAGCTGACCGGCAACATATAAGCAGGCAATCGTTTCATCATTGTTTGTTGCAGCGCTTGAATATCCAATGTCACATCTGCTTGCGGGATCACCCAGGCAATTAGCTGACGCGCATCAACATTCTCAATTGCCTGACTTGGCTTACCTAACTCACGTGCAGCAACCGCAGCCTGGGCGATTTCTGGCTGTTCTAGTAACACTTGTTCAATTTCACCCAGTTCAATACGCTGACCACGTATTTTTAATTGATCGTCACTGCGGCCAAGGTATTCAACCTCACCGTTTTCTGACCAGCAGGCAATATCCCCCGTTCGGTACATCCGCTCACCCGATGCAAACGGATCGGCCACAAAACGGCTGGCTGTCAAATCAGCTCGGTTCAGGTAGTTTGTGGCTAACTGGATCCCACTGAGATAAAGATCACCCGCCACCCCAATGGGAACAGGGCGCAACCAAGGATCTAAAATACGCAATTGGGTATTCCATACCGGCCGACCGATAGGGACACCAGAGCTACTGCAACGCTGCAATGCCTCACCAAACGCAGGTTGCCATGTCACATCCACCGCCGCCTCTGTTGGCCCATAAAGATTATGCAAAGGTGCAGTAATCAGCATTTGATAGCGATGCGCCAGTTCACAGGACAAGGCTTCTCCACTACAGAAAACACGTCTCAAGCTACGGCAGAAAGGTGCTTCTTGTTCTTGTAACGCGAAAGAATCAATGAAAGTTGCCAGCATTGATGGCACAAAATGCAATGTCGTGACGTGATAATCATCAATCAGTTGCCGAAGGAGTGTGGGATCACGATGCGCTTCCGGTGGTGCCATCATTAACTGAGCACCGGTCATCAATGGCCAGAAAAACTCCCATACAGAAACATCAAAACTACAGGGCGTTTTCTGCAATACCACATCATCTGTCGTCAATGAATAAGCATCCTGCATCCACAATAAACGGTTAACAATGGCTTGGTGGCTCACCACCACTCCTTTTGGCCGCCCTGTAGAGCCAGAGGTATAAATAATGTATGCAGCCTGTTCAGGCGTCACATTGGCGGCTGGATGGATAGGCTGTTGTGTTTCATCTGCCAGTGTATCCAGCAACAACAACGGTGCCTGATTGGCAAAACGTGCCTGATACTCATTTTCTGTAATCACTACTCGAGGTTGCGCATCTTCCAGCATGATGGTTAAGCGTTCGTCAGGATAGCCGATATCAAGAGGCAACCACGTCGCCCCTGCTTCCAAAATCGCCTGTAACGCCAGACTTAGCCGAACTGAACGCGATAATGCAACCCCAACAATGTCCCCTGCCTGTACACCCGCATCAATTAGACGATCAACCAATAACCGAGTTTGAAGACGCATTTGCTGGTAAGTCAGACGATGATGACAATCCAACAACGCCAAAGCGTCAGGCGTTTTGCTTGCCTGCTCAATCACAGTCTGATGAAGTGTTTTGGAAGGAATATCATGATAAGTGTTATTAACTTCCTCAATTAGTGCGGCTTCATCGGCGAATTGTAACCCCCACTCCCGCAGTGCAACTTCTGGCCGTTCGATTAATTGTTGGAACAAGAACAGTATGCGTTGAGCCAAATACTCAGGCTGTTTAACGCTTTCACGATATTCCATTAATAAACGCAGACGCTTACCCGGCAATACCAGTAATGTCAAAGGGTAATGGGTATAACCACGGTTATTGATGCTTTGGCAGATGATGCCTGCAATATTTTCTTTATTCCCTTTGTCCTGTTCCACATCAGGATAATTTTCAACCACCAATAAAGTATCAAAAAGTGTACCCGTACCTGCAATTCGCTGGATCTCGCCCAGACCAATATTGTCATGCTCAATCAATTGGATCTGCTGTACCTGTAGCTGTTTTAGTTGAGGTAATAGCGGTTGTTCCATATCCAAAATAACGCGAACGGGTAAGGTGTTACTGAACAATCCGATATGCTGATCCAACCCGTCAATCTGCCCAAACCGCCCCGATACCGGAGAGCCGAAAACAACATCAGATGAGCCACTTTGTATACTCAATAGCAGCGCCCAAATGCCTTGCATCAAAGTATTGAGCGTTAAACCACGTTGCTGACACAAGTCAGTCAATGCTTGCTCCATCTCTGGTGCGAGTAATATCTCAAGCTCTTTAACCTCACCAGTACGGTGTTGTTCGCCGAATAAACACGTTGGTTGAACATCTTTCAATACCTGTTGCCAACATTGACGAGAAGGCTCCGTCTCACGCGCCAATAATTGCTGAACTACGTCTTGATAACGTATCTCAGGTTTATGCAAGGCTTGCTCTCCTTGATTCAACAAGGTCAAAAGGTTTTGAACCAGAATAGGTGTTGACCAGCCATCAACGATCAGATGATGAACATTTAGCAATAGCGTATGGCGTAAGCTTTTACCGTGGCGTACCAGTAATGCATGTAACATCGCTGCTGGCTGCTGAAAGAGGTTTCGCGTGAGTTCTGCTTTTTCCAGTTCCCGTAATGCAGCCTCTTCCTCTTCCGCTGTCAACTCAGGCAGTTGATGGAAATCAAGTGTCCAATAATCTTTGTCATCAGAAATAATGGGGATCAATTGCAGTGGAGAGAGGGATTGTTCAGTATCAAATTTCGCAACTATCTGCGGATGATGCCGAACTAAAACTGACAGTGCCCGTCGTAATTCAGCCACAGGCAATGCCCCAAACAGGGAAAGACGTGTCAACGAGTTATAGCTCCCCTGTTCGGTCGCTGTCTGTGCATGGAATAATAACCCTTGTTGCAGTGGCAGTAACGGTAATACGGCAGATAGTGGACCGTAACGCTCAGTCAACTGAGTGAGATCGTTCTCTTCAATATCTGATAGCCCAGTTTCTGCGGCGACTAAAGTCGCCATGGCCCGTAAAGGCTGCTGTCTGGCGAATTGGATTAAGCAATCAGCCGCCCATGCCATACCGCGATGTAACTCCGCAATATCTTGCTGGCTAAAAATACCATCAACCCATTGCCAATTAATCACCAACTGTGGTGTATTGCCCTGCTCATCCACAAACAAATTGATTTCTAAGCTATGGCTTAGGGACATTTCGGGATCTTGATAAACCGCAAAAGCATCCTGGAAAAGATGTTTAGTTCGTCGTGGTGACCATAAGTGATCTGTCTCGACAAAACGCCCCAGATAATTAAATAAGATCTCTGGTGTCTCTTGCGTTGCCAGTATTTCCCGCCCTGTTTGATCAAGGTAGCGCAGCAAGCCATAACCGACGCCACGATCCGGCACTGCACGTAGAACGCTTTTCACCGCTCTGACGATGTCAGAAATAGCGCTATCAGAACTCATGATCGCAGCAGGTTGGTGTTCTCCTGTCAGCGGTAAATTGACCACTATTGGATATTCAGCGGTTAACCAGCCAACAGTCCGGGCTAAATCGCCGGTTTGATCGAATTCAATACGGCCATGAGACTCTAACTGGAAACGTAACTTATTGACGTTAAAACGACGATAACAAGCCATTGCCAACATTGTTAATAAAATTTCTTCAATATTCGCGTGGTATTGCTTTGGCAAGCTCCCTAATAATGCGGCCGTTTGTTCGCCACTCAATAATGTTCGCTGGTTGCAGGAAATTATTTGGCGATCCCGCTGGATATCCAGCGGAAGCTGCCCTAAAAGGGGCGTTTTTTCATTTAACATTTGTTGCCAAAAAGGCAATTCAGCTGCACGTTGTGGCAGATTTTGGCGTAGATAGTCATTCCAATCGTACAACGTGTACTCTTCTGCCGGCAAAACTACGGGCTGACCGGCGATTGCTGCTTCTACTCCTTGACGTAACTCATCCAATACTATTCGCCACGAAACACCATCTGTTGCCAGATGGTGAATAACAAGCACTAATCCTTTAGACACACCGTTATGTTGTAATAAACAAGCATGGAATAATTGACCATTCGCAGGTTCCAAACGCATAACGGCATCGTGGAAAGCTTGCTCAGCACAAGCTTCAATATCTTCGCAATCTTGCCATAGGCTGTAATGAGCGGTTTTGGATAACGGAATAGACTCACCTACAATCAGCCGACCATCACGAGTCAATGCGCGCAGTACAGGGTGCGCTTGCTCTAAGGCAACCAATGCTTGTGATAAGTGTTGCGGCTGCAATTCTGCCGGAACATGTATAAATACACCGTGGACAAAACGGGTATTAATGCCATGAGTCTCAGCAAACCACTGTAAAATAGGCAGGCTATCGATCGCCCCTTCCTGAAGGCGTGTAGGAGCAGGTTTAACAATGGCAATAGGCGTCATCTTCAATGCCATACGCACAGGTGTACGTTCACTGAAAATATCCCGCGGACGTAACTGCCAACCAAGGCGACGCAATTGCGTTCCCAGCGCCATCGCAGAAATACTGTCTCCTCCCAGCGCAAAAAAGTCATCATCGGCACTGACTTCTTGCACACCTAACAAGCTGGAGAAAGCTTCACAAATGGATTTTTCCTGCTCACTTTCCGCTTTTCTGCCTACTGGCAATGGAAGTTGTTGTGGTTTAGGTAATGAATGACGGTCTATTTTGCCATTGATCGAAATAGGCAAGGTTGCCAATACCATCAAGAGGGAAGGAACCATGTAATCAGGCAGTTTCTTTGCCAATGCCGCCAGCAGCAGAGCAGAGATATTAGGTAAAGCACGTTGTTGCTCATCAGGTACAGCACAATACCCCACCAACCGATATGTTGCGCCGATAGGTTCAGCAATCACAACCGCAGAACTGACTTCCGGCAAATCAACCAGAGCATTTTCTACTTCGCCTAATTCAACGCGAAAACCTCGTACTTTAACCTGATGATCCACGCGGCCAATAAATTCAAGTAATCCATCAGGGCGCCAACGCATAAGATCACCACTGCGATACATTACTTCGCCATGACGGAATGGATTAGCGACAAAACGTGTTGCCGTCATCCCTGGGCGATGCAAATACCCACGGGCGATACCCGCGCCAGAGAGATACAATTCTCCCGCTGCACCTATTGGCACAGGTTGTAAGTAACGGTCTAAAAGCCAGATATCGGTATTAGCAACTGGACGTCCAATCACCGGTTGATCGGCCAGCCGAATACTGCTTCCCAGCGTATCAATCGTATATTCTGAGGGGCCATAATAGTTGTGGACATCCATTTGCGGCTGCTGTTTGAGTAATTCCCACAACCGCGGTGTCGCCGCCTCACCACCAATCATAATAAACGCAGGTTGGTGATTACCTTTTTCCAACAACCCACTATCGATAAGTTGGATCAAGAAGGAAGGCGTAATATCCATGATATCAATCGGTAGCAGATTCATCTGCTGTACCACACCCCACGCATCCCGCCTCAGTTCCTCATCAAAAATATAGAGTTCACTGCCTAAGATCATACAAAACAGTGGCTCCCAAGAGGAATCAAAGGAGAAAGAGGCAGTATGTCCTGCACGCGCTCGTCGGCCATATTGCCGGTAAAAATTCTCAATGGCAGGCCCAAATAAATGCGTTGCATGGGAGATTAATAAATTCAGCAATCCGCCATGTGTACTCATCACCCCTTTTGGCTTACCGGTAGATCCCGAAGTGTAGATCATGTAAGCCAAGTGTTCACCGCGCAGTTTTTCGCGGCGTTCTTCGTCTGTGACGGGTAACGGGGATAAACGGGAACACTGCGTCGCTATCTGTGGATCATCCAGACAGATGGCTTTGAACGTTGCAGGCATTTGTCCCAGTGTAGTCAAGTGAGTGATCAGCAAGGCTGGCTGAACATCGTCACACATTAACTGCAAACGTTCCTGCGGATAATCGAGATCAAGGGGAATATAAGCTGCACCGCTGGCCAAGACGCCTAAAATAGCAATAATTGAATCCACTGAACGAGGAATGCCAATGGCAACCACATCTTCAGCCCCCATTCCCTGTAATAGCAAGAAACGTGCAAGTTGCATCACTTTTACCATCAATTGATGGTAAGTCAGCTGTTCATTATGACAACGTATCGCGATAGCATCAGGCTGCTGTTCGACCTGTTGCAAAAAGAGATCCAGTACAGAAACACTATCTACAGGCAATTGAGTTTTCGGCCCGCATGACCAGCTATCAAGCCGTTGTTGTTCTTGTGGCGGAATCAAAGGGATGAACGCAATGGATTGCTGCGGCTGCATAAGCAATTGATTCAACAAATAGCTGATCCGTTCACTGTGCCACTGTAGCGTTTGTTCACTGTACTTGTTTCGATTCGCAATCAGTGTCAGATGAAGCTGATCATCATAACAACATAATTCAAACTCTAAATCATCCACTGGTCCCATCGCGAGTGTATGCGTCTTGATGGGTTTTCCGTCTAGTTTCAATGCCTCATTATAGATTTTGTAATTGAAAACAGGCCCATAAAGCGCATTGTTGCTACCGGATAATCCCAGATCACAACGCAGTTGTTCGGCTTCATATCGCTGGTAACGACGCACTTGCTTCATTTCATCCACAAACGCCTTTGCTACTTCTGCCAGGGACATCCTGTCTTGCAATTTTATTTGCAGCGGTAAGAGATTGACCACGGGGCCGAGCGCACAAAGCGCTTGTGATCCCAAACGCCGCATAAAAGGAAAACCGATCGACAGATGTTTTTCTCCACTCATGCGATAGAAATAGATGCAGAGTGTAGCCATCACAATTTCAGCTGGCTGGAATGGCCGCAGTAAATCATCGTTCTTTACTGAAACAAACTGGGTAAGCGGAAAATGACAATGATGATTAAGAGGTAATGCATTGTTATTATTATCAATATTCTCAGTAGAAAGTGAAACAGCAACACCTCGTTCACGGGTATGCTTTTGCCAGAACGTAGCTGACTCTGCTTTCGCAGCAGATTGCTCCCAACTCAGGTACTCTTTGACGACTAATTCAAAGGAACAGAAAGGATTTTCAGTTGGCTGGCGACCTGCTCTGAATGCATTATAGATATCAATAATGCGTCGAGTCAGAGCATCAAAACTGAAGCCATCCAACATTAGATGGTGAAAACGCTGATACCAGTACCAGCGCTCTGGTTGAGCATCAACCTGCATGATCACTTGTCGATATAGAGGACGTTCTCCATCGGCAGGTAACTCAGCAGCCAGATCTGTCCGCATTAATTCCTGTGATAGACGTTCTCCCTTTCCGCTTTGTCCATGAGAAAAATCAAACCACTCAGGAGCAATTACTTGCTGTGCATTACAGAAGGCTGGAATTTGCTGTACAGGCTCTCCCTCTTCATTAACAAAATATCGCGCGTGAATGGTATCGGCTTCAGCCAATCCCTGACGAATAGCGGCGTCAAATAGGGTGCGATCCAGTCTCCCATTAATTTCAATATAATGCGCAATGGTGAACACATTACGGCGGTTGGCAAGCTGATCAGCCACCCAAATTCCAGGCTGAGCAGCAACGAGTGGCAACGTTAAATCGACTGACTTAATTTCAGTACATGGCAATACATTGGGCACGTTTAAATTTCCTTTCTTATCGACAGGTTAAACCATCAGCATTATCAGTTTGATTTATCTGTGGTTCGCGCAGATGGTTGACGCAGATCGAAATTGCGCAGACTAGCCGGACGCATATCCACCCAATGCTCTTCTATGTATGCGATACAAGCGGCCCGTGAATCTGGGCCAATAACCCGCTCCCAGCCGGCGGGTTGTGCGGCAAAAGTCGGCCAAAGGCTATATTGTTGTTGATTATTTATCAGTACATAAAAAGTGGCTTCGTCATCATCAAAAGGATTCTTTTGTTCCAAATTCATTTTTAATTCTCATCAATTCTTGGATTACAATAATCGGTTTTTCATATCATTTTTTAGCCAGTAACCAACCAAGGCCATCAAATAACCCACCACGCCAGCACAACACATCGTGTCCACCATTAAACACGCGATAATTCACGTTGTGCCCAGCCCCTTGCAACGCGGCATACATTTGATCATTAACAAAATGGATATCTGCTTCACGGGAACCTGCTTCCTGAAAAATTTTTAACGACGAAGGAATAACTTTTTGCCCAAGAACCTGCTGTGTCAGCCAACCTGGTTTATGGTCAGAAGATGGCATAAACTGCCGAACAATTTTGCTATCAGGCCACCAGAAAGATCCTGACTGTGTGAGAACACAACCAAAACGTTGTGGCCAATGGAGCGCGGCATACAATGCCGCCAGCCCACCGTAACTCTGCCCTGCTATCACTGTTTGTGCAGGATCATCGCTAAAAGCTACATACTGTGCGACAAGCGGCAGCAATTCATCCTGAATCGCTTGCCAAAAATCGGGATTGCAAGGAAGTTCCCGCTCTCGATGCGGCATATCAATAACATCAATCAACAGCCAAACCGCCTCTGGTATCTGCTGTTTTTCAGTTGCTACCTCAATCACCGGAAAAACTGGAGTTCTTTCCGCCCAAGTCAACCCATCCAGCAGAATGATAAGAGGACGGGAGGGTGCGGTTTCTTCCCCCGTGGAATAAAGCCAAACACGCCTTTGATTGTTAAGCCGATCACTGTGCCAGTGCAAAAGCAAAGGCTCACGTTTATCCGGCTGCGCAGTATGATGTGGACGGCTCCCATCAATTAATGACCATGCGGTCTGTGCAGGTGCATGGGGCATATGGATCGCTGATAAAGGCAAACCAAGCCCATTACGATGACATTCCTGTAGATTCAAAGGATCTGAAATAGATAATGGAAAGAGTGAAATCCACCATTCACGTTGCTGTTGATTACGCTGCTTGATTTCGTCTGAAAATTGAGGGGGCAAATGTGCGTCAGTCACGGGTATAAATCGATAACTTCCTCTCCAGTTATCTTCAAGATTCACTGACCAATACCAGATATCCGTTTCAGGCAATCGTTGTAGACTCTGAGGTTGCGGACAGTGATGATCAGTGATGCCATTGATATCGATGTAGACTTGGCGAAAAGGTGAATTTTGTTCGTCCCCATTAGGATCTCGCCAAAAGAAGGTTGTTTTAACTTGATGATTATTCGTAATTTCTATAATGGGCGTTCCCAAAATAGCAATATTTTTCCACCACAACTCACTGCCAACATGACGCGCAGCTAATAAATGAGCTGCCGTACCTGGTGGCTGAAAAACTAATGTCATCCCTTTATCCCCTTCAAAAAAATCCGCTCACAAATGACATATCCATTTGATACACCACACCAGCAATGATCCTAGAAAATAAAAACGATTATCATTCACCAATGATATTGATAATGATTTTTGTTTGCAATATTATCCAATTTATTTTATTAATCTTAATCACTGGCTAACAGAGTTAATGAAGCATTATCAGGAGTAACGAGGCAGGAGGCCCTCACTATTCAGCTTAGCCATAGTGGCGTCGCCTTAATTATAACTTTGATTTTTATCAATTATTTTAAAAGTATCTATATTGAGAGATGAAATCCATGGTATTGCCTAGCAAGAATAAGATATTGAAAACCGCAAAAAGAACAAATAGAAACTATAACTATAATAAATTATTCTTATCGCTTACTTCTGTCTTACTGTTATCTCCCTATGCCTCAGCCAATAATGGGACTTCCAATAACAGCGAAGATACCTTAATCGTCACAAGCAAGACGGAAGGGTATTCTGGAAAAAACATTGTAGAATCAGACAGTGCCGCAGGCACCAAAAGCCTCACTCCGCTTATCAAGACTCCCCAGTCAATCAGTGTCATCAATCGCGCACAAATAGAAGCACAAGGCGCAACGAGCGTTGCCGACGCCCTGAATTATTCAAGTGGCGTTGTGACTAACTACCGCGGCTCTTCTAACCGTAATGACGAAGTGATTACCCGTGGTTTTCGTTACGCGCCTAAATTCCTTGATGGCTTGAGTTATGGTAATCAGCTCGATCCTTGGTTATTGGAACGTGTAGAGTTAGTGCATGGGCCGGCATCTGTGCTATACGGTCAGGTCAGCCCTGGCGGTTTGATTAATATGACCAGCAAAAGGCCCACAGCAGAGGCCATTCGTAAAGTCCAGATGAAAGCAGGTAACCAGAGCCTGGGTGAATTAGCCTTTGATTTTGGTGGGGCATTGGGTGATGACATTCCCGTTCTTTATCGTTTAAATGGTATCGTCAGCACCCAAAAACAATTTGTCAAAGATTATAAAAAAGAGCGAATTGCCATTGCTCCAGCTCTGACATGGATACCAAACGACAATACAACTTTCACGTTGCTGAGCAGTTATCAGTACGATCCCAAAGCGGGATTCCGTAATTTCTATCCTAAAAAAGGCACCGTAACAGCTGTTCCCAATGCAGGCTATATTCCCTACAAGATGAATCTCAGTGAACCTTCTTTTAATCAGTCCAGACGGGAACAATCCTCTATCGGCTATATTTTTGAGCATGACATTAATGATGTTTTCTCTTTCCAACAAAACCTGCGTTATTCAAGAGCAAATGAGCGTTTTAAGCTTTTCGTTTATGTATCGGATGTAAAAGACCTACCAACCAGTATCCAACGCCGTCCACAGAGGGAATACAACAAAACGCAATCATTTAATGTGGATAATCAGCTGAAGGCACTATTCTCAACCAGTAACATTGATCATAACGTTATTAGTGGAATCGATTACAAATGGGCGGATAGCCTTAGCAGAAGATGGTATAAAAGCGGTAGTCAATACGACTTTGATTGGTCAAATCCAGTTTGGGGTATCCCCGTCAATGAAAATGAGTTATCTCTTTCTTTAAATGACAAAAAGAAACTTTACCAGTTAGGTGCTTACGTACAAGATCAACTCAGTTGGGAAAACTGGAATTTAGTTCTGTCCGGCCGTTATGACTGGACTGAAACCAAGCAACAAAACCTGCTCAAAAACACCTCAACAACACAAAAAGACCGTGCATTCACAGGACGTGCGGGTTTGTTGTATGCCTTTGATAACGGCATTTCGCCTTATATCAGTTACAGCACCTCCTTTGAACCTAACTTGTCTCAAGGAGCACCTGGTACACCGGCATTCAAACCTACAACAGGTGAACAAACTGAAATCGGGATTAAATTCCAACCCAAAGATAGTGATACGCTGTTAACACTTTCTCTGTTCGATATCACCCAGAAAAACGTAACCACCAGTAACCCAGTTACCCGCTTTAGCGAGCAAATTGGCAAAATTGGTTCAAAAGGAGCAGAGGCTGAAATTCATTCCCAAATCACACCAGAAATTAACCTGATAGCAAGTTATACCTATACAGACACTAAAACTAAAGACGATGGCAATACTTCACGTATTGGCAAAAGAATCCCTTCAGTGCCTGAACATGCAGCTTCTGCCTGGGGGAGTTATAGCTTCACGCAAACTGCTCTGAAAGGATTCACTCTGGGAGCCGGTATACGCTATACCGGATCGACTTCCGGTGATTATGCCGAAACATTCCACGTCAAGCCCTATACCCTCTATGACTTGATGGCGAAATACGATCTTGGCGAAGCTTCCCCACAGTTAAAAGGCGCGAATGTACAACTAAACGTGAATAACCTGACCAATAAACGTTATGTTGCTTCATGCTCAAATGTAGAAGCCTGCTTCTACGGTAGCGGGCGCAGCATCGTTGCCACAGTGGAATATACTTGGTAAGACAAAATCTTTACTCCAGTGGCATAAAGCAAACGCTTTTGCCACTGTGAATTGCGTCTATCAACATTAATGCGTATTAAATGACTTTTTTTATTAAATAGTAACAGGGAAATATCGTGCTTAAGTTAATGACTGAATATCACACATCCGAATTATCGGATTTTAGTTGTGATGATTTTGTGTTCCTATCTTCAAATAAAAGCCTACATGCACGAGGACGTTTTGCCAAAGTAACCACTCCCGCCAATCATTATGATGATATTGATAATCTATTAAGTGACCATCTATCTCAATTATTCCTTCAAGCTCAACAAGCGGGAATTAAAAATCCTATTGCAGTCGGGGCAATCCCTTTTGATAAACGCCAACCTTCCGCCCTCTATATACCTTATGAATACCGTTGGCTGGAACAGGAAACCGCGCATTTTTCCACTCGATCCTCTATGCCACCGTTAAAAATGCAACAGTGGTATTTATGGCCAGAAAAAGAAGAATTTTGCCAGATGGTTTCTCAAGCTGTTGACGCCATCCATCATGGCTTGCTTGATAAGGTCGTCCTTTCGCGTCTACTGGATATTGAATTTGCTCGAAAACCTAACTCTATTCAGCTTTTTACGCAGCTTAATGCCCAAAATCCTTATAGCTACAACTTTCATATTCCACTAGAAAACAGCACGTTAATTGGTGCTAGCCCAGAACTTCTACTACGTAAACAGGGTAATACCCTTATTTCTCAACCACTGGCAGGCTCGTCACGCAGAAGCCACAATATTCTGGAAGACAGTGCGTTGCGTCAATCACTACTCCATTCAGCTAAAGATCACCATGAACATCAATTCGTGATTGATGCAATCCGAACCGCGCTCACTAAACACTGTACTGAATTGATGATCCCAGACTCTCCGTCAATATTCAGCACGCCTTTACTTTGGCACCTCGCGACAGAAATACGCAGTGAATTGCGCAATAAACACACTAATGTCCTCTCCGTTGCTGGCTTACTTCATCCAACTCCAGCACTTTGTGGAACACCGAGAGAACGAGCCTACGAACTCATCGCTCAGCTCGAACCCTTCGAGCGCAACTATTTTGGCGGTATTGTCGGTTGGTGTGATGCTAAGGGCAATGGTGAATGGGTTGTTACCATTCGCTGTGGTGAATTATTCGAAAACCATATTCGACTTTTTGCCGGAGCCGGCATCGTTGCTGACTCACAACCCCATGCTGAATGGCAAGAAACAGGGGTGAAATTGGGCACCATGCTACAAGCTCTAGGATTATCTGACAGTAAGGAACGTGTGTTATGAGTATTGAGTTTAATCGCTGGCCTGAAACCTTATCACAACGCTATCGCCAGCGCGGTTATTGGCTTGATCTTCCCCTTTGCGACATACTTAGGCGTCATGCTGACAACGAAAATATTGCTCTGATTTGCTCATCTCAACAATATACTTATCGCCAACTCAATCAACTCGCGGATAATCTGGCCGCTTCCCTCAAGCGCCGCGGTGTTCAGCATGGACAAACCGCATTAGTGCAATTAGGGAATATTGCAGAATTTTATATCACCTTTTTTGCTTTGCTGCGTTTAGGCGTGGTTCCCGTCAATGCCCTATTCAGCCACCAACGGAGTGAACTATTCGCTTATGCCGAGCAAATTAAACCATCACTATTGATCGCAGACCGTAGCCATTCACTCTTTTCTGACAATACCTTTATTCACGAACTGCATAGACATTACTCTTCACTGACACACATATTCCTGCGGGGAGATAGCGACCGTTCGATAGATTTAACGACATTGATTAATGAAAAAGAAAACACTTTTATCGCGACGCCCACTCCAGCCGATGAAGTCGCTTTTTTCCAATTATCGGGCGGGAGTACAGGTATGCCAAAACTGATCCCCCGAACTCACAATGATTACTACTACAGCATTCGAGCCAGCGTTGATATCTGCCATTTCAATCCTCAAACATGCTACTTATGTGCTCTTCCTGCCGCACATAATTATCCGATGAGTTCACCAGGCGCATTAGGGGTTTTTTATGCTGGAGGCCAAGTGATTATGGCCAATGATCCCAGTGCATCAAGTTGCTTCCCGTTGATTGAACAATATCGGATTAACGTTGCTGCTTTAGTTCCTCCTGCGGTAAGCCTGTGGCTGGAAGCTATTGCTCTGACAGGGGATAAATCACCTCTGGACAGTCTGGCGTTATTGCAAGTAGGAGGTGCCCGCCTGAGTGAATCGCTGGCACGAAGGATACCTTCAGAATTAGGTTGTCAACTGCAACAGGTATTTGGCATGGCCGAAGGATTAGTTAACTACACACGTTTGGATGATGACCAACAAACTATTTTCACTACTCAAGGTCGCCCGATAAGTGATGATGATGAAGTGTGGATCTCCGACAGCCTGGGTAATCCACTACCTCTCGGTGTTCCTGGTTTACTGATGACTCGTGGACCTTATACGTTCCGTGGATACTACCAAAGCCCTCAATATAATAATCAAGTGTTTGATGAAAATGGTTTTTACTGTTCGGGTGATTTAGTCATTCAAACAGAGAAAGGTTATCTAAAAGTTGTAGGCAGGGAAAAAGATCAAATTAACCGTGGTGGCGAAAAGATTGCGGCAGAAGAAATAGAGAATTTACTGTTACGCCATCCACTGGTGATCCATGCAGCACTGATCGCCATCCCTGATTCAATCATGGGAGAAAAGAGCTGTGCCTATGTCGTCACCCGCAAAGAGGTAAAATCAGCCGTATTACGTCGCTTTTTACGCGAGCAAGGTATCGCGGATTACAAACTTCCCGACCGCTTTGAAAATATGCCTTCCCTTCCCATGACGCCAGTCGGAAAAATCGATAAACAAAAATTACGTCACATCGCACATAGCACGTTAATTCATACAGCACCTTAAACGTATCACAGAGGGACAAAATGAGTATTCCAACACTAAATGATTACCTTCTTCCCACTTCTCAAGAATTACCAACCAATAAAGTGAATTGGCCATTTGATAGCAAGCGTGCCGCCCTACTCATTCATGATATGCAAAATTATTTCCTCAATTTCTGGCAAGCTGACAGTCTGCTCGTCAAGCAGGTTGTTAATAACATTGTGCATCTAAAAGCAATGTGCAAAAAACAGGGAATACCGGTTTTTTACACCGCCCAACCTAAACATCAGGACGATGCAGAACGTGGTTTGCTGAATGATATATGGGGTGCGGGGATAAATCGGTATCCTGAGCAGCAAAGCATTACTCCTGTGTTGACGCCCGAAAGCGATGACACTGTATTAATAAAATGGCGTTACAGTGCCTTTCAACGTTCAGATTTGGAACAACAGCTGAAAGACATGGGGCGTGATCAATTAATTATTTGCGGTATTTATGCTCATATTGGTTGCATGATAACGGCGACAGATGCTTTTATGCGTGATATCCAGCCTTTTTTTGTCGCTGATGCACTGGCTGATTTCAGTTACGATGAACACATCATGGCATTAGATTATATTGCCGGCCGCTGTGGTCGTGTACTAACGACAGAAACATTACTCAATGAAATATCTCCGCAACCTGAATGGACTCGCGAACGTCTCCGCGCTGAAATTTTACCGCTGTTGGATGATGACTGTGGTGATATTGATGATCATGAAAACATGCTGGATTACGGTCTTGACTCAGTAAACATAATGTCACTGGCAGCACGCTGGCGCTATGAAAACCATAATATTGATTTTATCTCACTAATGAAAACCCCAACGCTGGCAAATTGGCTCAGTTTGTTGACGACTAACTCAGAATCAAAACTATGAATATAGCTTTTGATTTCAGCAATAAACATGTTTGGGTGACAGGCGCCGGCAGTGGTATTGGTTATCACATTGCCAGCCGATTTAGTCAGGCCGGAGCGAAAGTCATCGGATTAGATCTGGCATTTCCCGATTCTGCACTTCCTTTTATTGCTTATAAGTTAGATATCAGTGATCCTATCGCCGTCAGTCAGCTTTGCCGCAAATTACTCGTAGCAGAACCTCACCTGGATGTATTAATCAATGGTGCTGGCATTTTGCGAACAGGACGAACAGAAAACCTGAGTTGGGAAGATTGGCAACAATGTTTCAATGTCAATGCTGGTGGCGCTTTTAACCTCTTTCAAGCCGTAATTCCACAATTTCAACAACAACGCAGTGGAAACATCGTTTCTGTTTGCTCTAACGCTGCTCATGTTCCACGAGTTGAAATGTCGGCTTATGGTGCTTCTAAAGCGGCAATGCGTAGCCTGTGCCAAAGCGTTGGGCTTGAATTGGCCCCCTACGGTGTGCGTTGTAATCTGGTTTCTCCTGGTTCAACGGATACGCCTATGCTACGCAATATGTGGCAAGGCGCTGCAACTACAGCCAGGCAAAATATCATTAATGGTTTTCCTGACCAATTTAAGTTAGGTATTCCTTTGAAAAAAATTGCCCTACCGGAAGAAATTGCAGATACAGTTCTTTTTCTTGCCTCAGATCTCGCCAGCCATATTACCTTGCAGGATATAGTTGTTGATGGTGGAGCAACGTTGGGTTGTTAATAAATAGCAAGATATATACCAATCTAACTTCAAGATGCGTGTGATTTCTCCCCGCAAAGCGAGGGAGAAATCAGGTTTCATATCAAGAAACAATAAGTTATGTTGTCTTACTAATGAGCAACTTGAAAGGTAACGCGTATATATCTGCTATTTAAGTGCAATAATCCTGCACTAACTTCACTGATTACCTTAATAAAATCAATAAATAACGTTGGTTCGATAGCCTGGTAGCTGGTGAATAATGCACAATAAAAATAAGAATAAAAACCATCAATATTTCTTGATATAGTACAGATGATTTTAGTCACTAAGACGCTCTTTGTCGTAAAGACCATCCCGATCATAAGATTTTTCAGCCCGAAGGAATCCTAATGTCTTTATATCAAGATAATCATGCACTTTCCCAACTCACATTGGGTAAACCAACCCCCTACCGCGATAACTACGATCCGACTTTATTACAAGCGGTTCCCCGCAGTATGAACCGAGAACCACTTGGACTGTTTCCTGATAATCTCCCTTTTCATGGTGCAGATATCTGGACAATGTACGAACTCTCCTGGCTCAACGCACGTGGCGTTCCTCAAGTTGCCATCGGTCACGTCAGCTTAGATGCAGCCAGTGAAAACCTTATCGAATCAAAAAGCTTTAAACTTTATCTCAACAGCTTTAACCAAACTCGCTTTGCTGATTGGGAAACGGTACAAAAAACGTTGCAACAAGATTTATCTGCTTGCGCCAATGGCAATATTGAAGTGGTTCTGCATCCCCTGCACGATTTCAGCCAACAGCCAATTGCCGAATTTGCTGGAAAATGCATAGATAATCAGGATATTGAAATTGATGATTATCAATTCAGTCGCGATTATCTTAACAACGCAGCCACTGGCCCTGTCGTTGAAGAAACCCTAGTTAGCCATTTGCTAAAATCAAATTGCCTGATCACCAACCAACCCGATTGGGGATCGGTTATGATCCGCTATCAAGGCCCAAAAATCGATCAGGAAAAGTTATTGCGCTACTTAGTTTCTTTCCGGCATCACAATGAATTTCACGAACAATGTGTTGAGCGTATTTTCAATGACTTGATGACGTTATGTGCACCTGAAAAACTCACCGTTTATGCACGCTATACCCGTCGGGGAGGATTAGATATCAATCCGTGGCGCAGTAACGAAGTGTTTATTCCAGCAAGAGAAAGGTTAGCCCGTCAATAATCGAAATAACTTGGATGAGTGACCGCTAGCTAAACTGTGGATAAAGTCAGTTATACCCAATAGGGTATAAATCATTACTGAGGAATCCCCATAAGGGGTAAAAGGAGTCATTCTTGATTACACATGTCAATCCATTAGGATCAATGGATTTACTCTCTCAGCTTGAAGTAGATATGCTTAAGCGTACCGCAAGCAGTGATTTATACCGCCTTTTCCGTAATTGTTCACTGGCGGTTCTTAATTCAGGTAGTCAAACAGATAACAGTAAGGAATTACTCTCAAAATATCAAAATTTTGATATCAACGTACTGCGCAGAGAGCGTGGCGTAAAGCTGAAACTGATTAATCCCCCCGAAGAAGCCTTTGTCGATGGTAAAATCATCCGTTCCCTGCAAGCCAATCTTTTTGCAGTGCTGCGTGATATTTTGTTTGTCCACGCGCAAATTACCGATGCACAAAAGAGACATCATTTGGATATGGGAAATGGTATGCACATTACCAATACTATTTTCTCCATCCTACGCAACGCCAAGGCACTGCATATCTCAGAAGATCCTAATATGATTGTTTGTTGGGGCGGCCATTCCATTAATGAGAAAGAATACTTGTATGGACGCAAGGTAGGCAATGAGCTTGGATTACGTGAACTGAATATCTGTACGGGTTGTGGTCCTGGTGCAATGGAAGCACCGATGAAAGGCGCCGCAGTGGGACATGCCCAGCAAAATTACAAAAAAAGTCGTTTCATCGGCATCACAGAACCTTCAATTATTGCGGCAGAACCACCTAATCCGCTGGTGAATGAACTCATTATCATGCCTGATATTGAAAAACGTTTGGAAGCCTTTGTCCGTATTGCCCATGGCATCATTATCTTCCCTGGCGGGGTGGGAACGGCAGAAGAATTGCTGTATTTGTTGTCTATCCTGATGCATCCTGAAAACAAAGATCAAGTTCTGCCGCTGGTTCTGACTGGGCCCAAAGAGAGTGCCAATTACTTCCAGGTGCTGGATGAATTTATCGTTAATACTCTGGGGGAGCAGGCTCGCCATCACTATCGCATTATTGTCGATGCCCCTTCAGAAGTCGCACGTATAATGAAAAAAGCCATGCCGAAAGTCAAAGAAAAGCGCCGCGCAACTGGAGATGCCTATAGCTTCAACTGGTCACTGAAAATTAGCTCTGATCTACAATCGCCATTCATACCAACCCATGAAAACATGGCTGACTTGAATTTATACCCAAACCAGCCAGCGGAAAAACTGGCCTCAGCGCTACGGCGCGCATTTTCTGGTATTGTGGCAGGTAATGTTAAAGAAGTGGGTATCCACGCTATAGAAAAACATGGGGTATTCAAGCTCCACGGCGCTGCAGATATCATGCATCGCATGGATAACCTCCTGCAAGATTTTGTCGAGCAAGATCGCATGAAACTTCCCGGAGGCGCTGCTTATGAACCCTGTTATGAGATAATCAAATAAATCGCGGGTACTTTTTCTCAAATGATACATCTTTTAATTGTGGACGCCTTAAACCTGATTCGACGCATCCATGCAGTGCAGGGAAGCCCTTGTATTCCTGCCTGTGAACATGCGTTAAAGCAATTAATCGTCCACGCATCACCCACCCACGCTGTTGCGGTATTCGATGAAGATGGCCGCAACCATAGCTGGCGTCACCATCTTTTCCCTGATTACAAAGCAGGTCGCCCTGCCATGCCGGACAACTTGCAGCAAGAATTGCCCTTAATTAAGCAGGCATTCAATGCGCTAGGGGTAACTTGCTGGCACGCAGAAGGGCATGAAGCGGATGATTTAGCCGCAACACTGGCAACCAAAGTCGCCAATAGCGGGCATAATGTCACTATCGTTTCAACGGATAAAGGCTATTGCCAGCTCCTTTCACCCAATATCCAAATTCGTGATTATTTCCAAAAACGTTGGCTGGATCTGCCTTTTGTCCAGCAAGAGTTTGGCGTTGAACCTGGCCAACTTCCCGATTACTGGGGGCTTGCAGGTATCAGTAGCAGTAAAATTCCCGGCATTCAGGGAATTGGCCCCAAAACGGCCGCCACACTGCTGCAACAAGCGGATTCGCTGGATAATCTATTCCAAAATCTGGATGCCCTACCGGATAAATGGCGAAAAAAGTTAGCGTCTCATAAAGAAATGGCTTATCTCTGCCGCCAAATTGCTTCGTTAAGAACGGATTTGTCTCTACAGGGGAATTTGCAGCAACTGAGACTGACTGATACCAGATAGGTGAAATTCTTAATACAATAAATTCTTAATACAATAAATAGATAAACCCCAATCACGAATACATTATGGGATTGGGGATATAAATAGGTTCTGTCGCATTAAGGGAGATCAGGTAATATGTGACCTTTTGCAGAGTGAGCCGTGCTGACACGTTGGGAGAAAAAAGCCGAGAACTATGAAGCGATGCTACATTTTGCATGTGCTATGATTGTTTGAACTGAACAACCACCGACTAAAGTCGGTGGGTTAGTGATTAACGGACTGAAAGTCCGGATACGCGTCGGCTAAACGACGCGTCAATCGTCCATTCTGAAATTATCATCC